>CAZKOE010000057.1:0-7770 GCA_964554305.1 uncultured Gammaproteobacteria bacterium | reverse complement strand
GACCTCGACGGCGGCGGTACCGGGTGGCTGGCACGCGGTCGCGCCCGCCGCCGACATCAGCAAACTGAGTAGAAATCCCGCCGCGATGCGTTGCCTCAAGCGCGTTTTCTCCGTTCGTGGCGCAGGTCGTTGTCGGAGAGCCGCGAACTCGGCATGACGTGGTGGTCGCTGCGCTGTTCCTTGTGGCGGCGGAGCTGCCGGTCGAGCTTGTCGGCCAAGGCGTCGATGGCGGCGTACATGTTGGCGTCCACGGCCTCGGCGATGACCGTTTCACCGAAAACCTGCAGGATGCCTTCCGCCTTGTGATCGAGCTTGTCCACGGTCAGGACCACCTGTGCCGAAGTGGGTGGCTCGTAGTGGCGCTCCAGGCGCGCGAGTTTCGTATTGACATAGGCTTTCAGCGCGGGGGTGATCTCGAGGTGACGGCCGGTAATCGTGCTGTTCATGAGGCTCTCCTTTTCCAGTTTCCAATGCGGCCTGCGGGCCGCGGGGTCGCAAGCTTCAGGTGGCCCGTCTTCCCGGGCGCTTGCGTTCCCGGGTCGAGGCGAGGCCGAGTGCCTCGCGATACTTGGTGACCGTGCGCCGGGCGACGTGGGTGCCCTCCGCCGCGAGTGCCGCCGTGAGCGCCGCATCGCTAAGCGGTCCGGCGGGATTCTCGGCGGCGATCAACTGCCCGATCCGGGCTTTGACGGCCGCCGCCGCGAGGCCTTCGGCTTTCGTCATCTTGGACACGGCGGCCGAGAAGAAGTGCCTGAGAGCAACCGTACCGCGCGGGCAGGCGATGGACTTTCCCTGCACGGCTCGCGAGACGGTGGACTCGTGCAGTTGGAGTTCCGCGGCCAGTTCACGCATCGTGAGCGGGAGGAGCGCCGTCGGTCCCGCGTCGAGGAACGGCGCCTGATGCTCGACGAGTGCCTGGCCGATTCTGAGAAGCGTTTCCTGGCGCTGCGCGAGGTTTGCAATGAGGAGTCGCGCCTCTTCGAGCTGGGCGGCGAGGGGAGCGGCATCCGGTTCGCCGCGATGTGCCGCGAGCCAGGCCGCGTAGCCCTCGTTGACGTAGAGTCGCGGCGAGACGACCGGGTTCGTCTCGACCCGCCAGCCGTCGCCGCTGCGCCGGGCCGTCAACTCGGGCACGAGGTATTCGATGCGCGCCGCCGAATAACGGTAGCCCGGATGCGGATCGAGGCCGTGGATCAGGTCCAGGGCCGTGCGCACGGCGGCGGGCGTGTGCCCGCTCCGGCGGGCGAGGGCGGCATCGTCGCCGCGCACCAGGACGTGGAAGTGTTCGCGCAGTATCGCCGTGGCGCACTCGAGGCCCGGCGTTTCGGGGGGGCGATCGGCGAGCTGCAGGAGCAGGCACTCGACGGGATCGCGCGCGGCGACTCCCGCCGGTTCCAGCCGTTGCACACGGTGAACGAGGGCCTCGATCTCGGCCTCGGTGGGCGGGGGGTCGAGCGTGGCGTCCAGAGTGTCGGCCAGGGCGGCGTTCGTGGTTCGCAGGTAGCCGTCGTCGTCGAGTGCATCCACGATGACCTCGGCAATGACAAAGTCCCTGTCCGACAGACGTTCCAGGGCGATTTGAGCGCTGAGGTGACTCTGCAGGTCGTCGGGCGCGGCTTCGTTGCCGTCGGGATCGGCCCGGCCGTTGGTCGACGAGAGGCTGCCCCTTGCCGAGGTAGGGTCGGGTTGCGCGGGCGTTGCGGGCTCGGCCCGTTCGAGCAGCACGTTGGTTTCGAGCGCGTCCTCCACGGCGCGGGCGAGTTCGATGCCGGGCAGCGAGAGCAGTCGGAGTGATTCGGCCAGGCCGGGCGCGAGGCCGGGACGCAGGGCGAAGCCTGGGACAAGACCGGGCGCGCGACTCATGATCCCCGCTGCAACACGCCGCTGTTCATGTCTCCCATACTATACCGTCAAAGCCGGAAATGCTCGCCCAGGTAGACCTCGCGTGCGGCAGGGTTCTCGAGGATTTCTCCGGGCCCACCCGCGGCGAGTATCCGGCCTTGGTTGACGATGTAGGCGCGCGAGCAGATGCCAAGCGTTTCGCGCACGTTGTGATCGGTGATGAGGACACCGATCCCGCGCGCCGAGAGATGCGCGACGATGCGCTGGATATCGCCGATTGAGATCGGATCCACGCCGGCAAAGGGCTCGTCGAGCAGCATAAAACGCGGTTCGGCCGCAAGCGCGCGGGCGATTTCCACCCGCCGGCGCTCGCCCCCCGACAGTGTGATGCCGCGCTCCCCAGCCAGGTGGGAGACGCCGAGTTCCTCCAGCAATTCGTCCGCGCGTGCGCGCCGCGTGCGGCGGGGGGCACCGTTCAGTTCCAGCACGGCGAGCAGGTTGTCGCGCACGCTCAGGTGGCGGAAGATCGAGGCTTCCTGCGGCAGATAGCCGAGTCCGGCGCGCGCGCGCGCATGCACGGGCAGGCGCGTGAGATCGCGTTCGTCGAGCGTGATGCGTCCGGCATCGGCGCCGATCAGGCCGAGGATCATGTAGAAGCAGGTGGTTTTGCCGGCGCCGTTGGGTCCGAGCAAACCCACGACTTCCCCGGATTCCAGGTGCAGACTGACGCCCTTGACGACTTCGCGCGCGCGGAACCGCTTGCGGAGGTTTTCGGCATCGAGGCGGCTCATGGCCCGCCGGCGCTCCCCTCCGCCGGGATCACGACGTGGACGCGACCGCCCTGTTGGCCCCGGGCCTTGAGCAGTTGAGTATCGAGGTCGTAGCGCACGACGGCGGCGCGAAAGATCTCCTTTCCTCGGTGGAGGGTCGCGTCGCCTTCGAGCACCACGAGGTTCTCGGGCATCAAGTAGGTGATTTTGTCGGACTTGCCGTGGACCGGAAGCCCGGTGCCGGGCCGGTAGGTGAACTGCGTCGGCGAGCCGGTCACGACGGCCTTGACCAGGTGCTGGTGGTCGGTGTAAACGACGGCATGCGCGCCGTGGATGACCGCCGGGCCGTGGGTGATGACGACGTGCCCGGAATAGGTAACCTGGCCAGTGTCGGAATCGGCGTGGTGGATCGCCGTCGAGTGGTCGGCTTCCACGACCAGTGGCGGTGCGGGAGGAGTCGCCCGGGCCGTGCTTGCCGCGGTCATCAATGCCGCGAGTAACAACGCGATGTACCAATTGCTTTTCCCCCAGTCTCTTTTCCCTTTTCCGGGATTCAAGTTCCGGGCGTGAGAACGAGTCTGCTCGCGATCGGCGGCAAGGCGCCCCGGGAAGGCCGGCGAGATGCCGGCGCTCCCGCTCCCGGGGCCCGTTCCCTTACTGAACATAACGGCTGGTGACATCGCTCAGCAACTGCACGGTCCCGCGTTTGAGGTCCGCCTTGAGGCCCACGCCCCGGCTTGTACGTGCGCCCTGGCGGATCGTGACTTCGACATTGGAGCGGATGCGGCGTTCGCGCAACCAGATTCTCATTCGCGACGTATTGAGTTCGACGGGAACGGCCAGCGCCGGCTGAAGGGCGCGGACGTGGCCTTCCAGCCAGGCCCGGTCACCGTCGCTGGAGAGGCGGGCGGAATCGGCGGTGAGCCGCCAGTACGACGCCGAGGCAGGGTAATAGTGAAGCTTGACGGCACTGAGGTGCGAGACGCCGCTCAGGCGTTCGTGTTCGATATGTCTGCTGTCGAGCACGTAACGGCGCGCGCCGGCGGGCGTGTAGCGGGTGATCACGGCCGCCTGGAGCGTATAGTCCGGGCCGCGTTCGACGGCGGCGGCCCCGGGTTTCTGCCCGCCGCCCTGGTTCGCGATGATGAGCCAGGAGCTCGCGCCGGCGGCAGCGGCGAGCAGCAGCCAGGCAGCGCGGGCCAGCCAGGCTTTCAAGCGCCTTGCCTTGCCGCGAGCAACAATTCGCAGGCTTCGCGCACGGCGCCGTCGCCGCCGTTTGCCCGAGTCTGCCAGTCTGCCCTCTCGCGCACGGCGGCAACGGCGTTCGCGGGCGCAAAGGCGAGACCTGCCAGCTCGAGTGCGGGGAGGTCCGGCTCGTCGTCACCCATGTAAGCGCAGGCTGTGAGCGGGACGCCGGCGGCGGCGGCCACTTCGCGCAGGCGGGCCCCCTTGTCCCGGACGTCTTCGTGGTAGGCCTCGATACCGAGTTCGCGCGCGCGGTTTCTGCTCGCGGGCGAGGGCCGCGCCGTGATGAGCGCGACGGCGATTCCCGCGGACATGAGCCGCTTCAGCCCGTAGCCGTCGTGAACGTTGAAGAACTTGATCTCGCCGCCCGCATCCGGGTAGCCGATGCGCCCGTCGGTCAGTACGCCGTCCACGTCGAGGGCGAGGAGGCGCACGGCGGCGAGGCGCTTGGCCAGGGCTTCGTTCATACGACCCCGGCGCGCAGAAGATCGTGCATGTTGAAGGCGCCGACCACGACGCCGTTCTCCACCACCGGCATGCCGTTGATGCGCCGCTCCTCCATCAGGCGCAGCGCTTCGCCGGCGAGCATGTCGGGGCCGGCGACGGTGCACTCGCGGGTCATTGCGGAGGCGATCGGCTGCTGGAGGTCCAGGCCCAGATCGAGGTTGCGACGCAGGTCGCCGTCGGTGAAAATCCCGGCGAGCGTGCCGTGCGCATCGGTGACGATGGCCATGCCGAGCCCCTTGCCGCTCATCGCCACCAGGGTTTCGCCGAGCGTGCTCGATTCGTTCACGGCAGGGATGTCCTCACCCGTGTGCATCAGGTCGCCGACGCGAAGCAATAGGCGGCGCCCGAGCCGCCCGCCGGGATGCGAGCGGGCAAAATCCTCTTCGGTGAAGCCGCGCGCCGTCGAGACCGCGAGCGCCATTGCGTCGCCCATGGCGAGCGCGGCGCTGGTGCTCGCCGTCGGAGCGAGATTGAGCGGGCAGGCCTCGCGCGGGACCGAGATGTCGAGATGGCAGTCGGCGGCGCGCGCGAGGGTGGAGGCGGGTGCGCCGGTGAGCGCGACCAGTTTGACGTTCAGGCGCTTGATCAGCGGCAGGATGGTCAGTACTTCGGTCGTTTCGCCGGAATTCGAGATCGCGAGCACCACATCCTCGCCCGTGATCATGCCGAGATCGCCATGGCTTGCCTCGCCGGGGTGCACATAAAAGGAGGGTGTGCCGGTCGAGGCGAAGGTGGCCGCCAGCTTGCGCCCGATGTGGCCGGATTTCCCCATGCCGGTGACGATGACCCGGCCACGGCAGGCGAGCACCAGGCCGCAGGCCGCGGCGAAAGTTGCGTTCAGCCGCTCGTCGAGCGCGGCCACCGCGGTGGCCTCGATCGCGATCACTTCGCGGCCGGCGCGGATGAGGCCGGCGGCCGAGGCGGGTGGGGCGGTATGATCCATGAAGGCTCGGAAACGCAAAAAACGGCCTGTCGTATTGTAGCCGCGCCCGCCCGTTCGTCGCCCCGTCTGCTACACTCAAAGCTTAATTCTTATAAGTGTGGCGTTTTTTCGTGACTCCCGCCGAACTCCAGGATCTGCTCGCCGGCGCCTTTCCCGAGGCCGATGTGGCCGTGGTCTCCCCCGACGGCGTGCATTTCCGCGCCCGCATCGTGGATGCCGGGTTCGCAGGGATGAGCCGCGTCGCCCGTCACCAGCGAGTATACGCCGCCTTGGGCGAACGGGTGGGCGGGGAGGTTCATGCGCTGTCGCTAGAGGCCCTCGAGCCAGGGGAAGCGTGAACAAGCTGTCGATCAAGGGCGGGACGCCCCTGGAAGGCGAAATCCGCATTTCCGGCGCTAAAAACGCGACCCTGCCGATACTTGCCGCGGCGCTGCTCGGCGAAAGTCCGCTCACGCTCGGGAACGTCCCCCATCTCAACGACGTGACCACGACCATCACCCTGCTCCGGCGCATGGGGGCGGAAGTCACGGTAGGCGAGCGCATGGATCTCGAGATCGATCCCGGCCCGATCCGCGAATACATTGCCCCCTACGAGCTGGTGCGCACCATGCGCGCCTCGATTCTCGTGCTCGGCCCCCTGCTCGCGCATTACGGCGAAGCCCTGGTGTCGCTGCCGGGAGGCTGCGCGATCGGCTCCCGGCCAGTGGACCTGCACATCCGCGGCCTGCAGGCGATGGGCGCGGAAATCAAGGTGGACAACGGCTATATTCATGCCCGGGCCGAGCGGCTCAAGGGGGCGCACATTCTTATGAGCCCCGTTTCGGTCACCGGTACCGAAAACCTGATGATGGCGGCGACCCTCGCCAGGGGCGAGACGATTATCGAAAATGCCGCGCGCGAACCCGAAGTGGTGGACCTCGCCCGCTGCCTGCTTGCCATGGGGGCTAAAATCGAAGGCGAAGGCGGCGATGTCATCCGCATCGAAGGGGTCGAGCGGCTCGAAGGCACACGTTACGAAGTGCTTCCGGACCGGATCGAAACCGGCACCTATCTCGTCGCGGGTGCGCTGACCGGCGGGCACGTCAAGCTCAAGCGCACGCGCCCGGGCATGGTCGAATCCATTACCGGCAAGCTCAAGGAAGCCGGTGCGGAAGTGGATTGCGGCGAGGACTGGATCGAGCTCGACATGCACGGTCGGCGGCCGCACGCGGTGTCGGTTCACACCGCTCCGTACCCGGAGTTTCCGACCGACATGCAGGCGCAGTTCACGGCGCTCAACGCCATTGCCGAGGGCGCCGGCACGGTGACCGAAACGGTGTTCGAAAACCGCTTCATGCACGTGCAGGAGCTCGTCCGCATGGGGGCCGACCTGCAACTGGAAGGCAATACCGTGTTTACCCGCGGGGTCGAGCGGTTGAAAGGCGCGCCGGTGATGGCGACGGATTTGCGCGCCTCGGCGAGCCTCGTGCTTGCCGGCCTCGTCGCCGAAGGAGAAACCGTAGTGGACCGCATTTATCACATCGATCGAGGCTACGAATGTATCGAGGAGAAACTCTCGCAACTCGGCGCCAGCATTCGGCGCATTCCGACGTGAGCGGGCGCAAGCGTTCGCGCCCGGCCGCGCCGCTCGGCGTACACGCCGAGCAGGAATACCAGGACGCCCAGCCGCGCCACAGTGCGCGGATGGACCTCTACGCCCGCGGCGACGATCCGGCCGGCCATGCCATCCGCTTGGTGCTGGCGGAGAAGGGCGTGGGTGCGAGGCTCGTGGAAGTGGATGAATCCGCGCCGCCCGAAGATCTCCTCAATCTCAATCCTGCGGGGAATCTGCCGACGCTCGCTTCGCGCGAGATCACGCTCGCCGAAACGCCGATCATCCTCGAGTACCTCGATGAGCGCTATCCGCACCCGCCGCTGATGCCCTTCGATCCGGCGCTGCGCGCCCGGGTGCGCTTGTTCACCCGCCAGGTGGACGCCACTTGGTACCGGCTCTGTTACCAGGCGGGCCATGGCGGTTCGCGCACCAAGTCGCATGCGCGCAAGGAGCTGGTCGATGCGATTGTCTCCATCACGGAGCTGTTCCGCGCCGGCCCGTACCTGCTGAACGAACACTACGGCATTGCCGACTGCGTGGTGGCGCCCGTCCTCTGGCGCCTGCCGCATCTTCACGTGCGCCTGCCCGCCGAGGCCGGCGTCCTGCGCGGCTACATGCAGGCAAGCTTTCACCGCACCAATTTCGCCGGCTCGCTCACCCGGCGCGAGCGCGTCATGGGCGCCAAGTGACGGCAGTGCCGTCGCGCCGGCCGTACTTCCTGCGCGCCATGCACGCGTGGCTGAGTGACGCGGGATTGACTCCGCATATCATTGTCAATGCGCGGGCCGATGGCGTGCGCGTGCCCGCGGGCCACGCCGACGAGCACGGCCGGATCGTCCTCAACATCGGCGCCGGGGCGGTGCGCGATC
>CAZKOE010000056.1:0-13267 GCA_964554305.1 uncultured Gammaproteobacteria bacterium | reverse complement strand
ATGACCTTTGACGATCCGAGTCACATGCACGGCATTTTGATCTTCAAGGCAAAGGGCAAGCATGCTGCCAACGGGAGCGGAACGATGAAATTCAAGGCGCATCGCATCGGCAGCGTCGCCGATTGCAAGAAAGCCAATGATTGAGGGGTATATAGCCATGTGCAAATTTCTGGCCGGCGTTCTATTCCCGGAATTGGCGGTGCCTGCCGGAGAAGCGCACAGGTCAAGAACTGTTTTGCCGCGGCTGCTGCGACGGGCTTGTTCGACAACACCATTCGCCTGGGCGACAGGCGCAGCGGCATTCGACTCTCGCTCCCTGCGCCCGGGCGACCCTATAGCGGCAAAGTGCACATCGCGACGTTGTTCAAGGCCGATGAGACGCCGGTCTTCAATCAGGATCGTTTCGTGCCGGTCAGTGCCGCCATCAGCTGGCGGTTTGCACCGGTCCATGATCCAATCGTGAACACAGGAAGCGGTCACTGAGGCCGCAGGAGGTATATATGAACAGGATTGCAATGACAACGTTTGCGTCAGGCCTTGTAGCCTGCGTATTGACACTGGCCATGCCGGTCTACGCCGCGCAAAATCCGCAGCAGAACCTGAACAGTATGTTGCATTACAAGCACGGGACGCTCACCTACAAGATCGTCTTCACCGGCCATGGGGTGACCCGCAGCGCCAAGGACAACGCAGGCACGGGTTATTCCCGGCTGCTTCATGCTGCCCTCGCCGGGCAGCCGGTACCCGCCAACACGGTCAGCATTCACGAGGTCGTCACGGGTACGACGCAAATGCGGGGCCTCCCGGCCGGGAAGGACTCACTCGCAACGGCGGCGCAAGCCCAAAAGCAGCAAGACGAGGCGAAAGAAAAATACAAGAAAACGCTGCAAGAGGGCCAATCCATGAACAATCTTGCGCAAGCGGTCATGAAGGCGCAACAAAAATGTCACGGCGATACGGCGTGCATCATGGCCGCCAACAAGCGGGTGGTCGCAAAGTTGTCGCCGCAGAGCAGGAAGGGCCTGGAAAATGGTACGCCCGGCACGGACGAGATGACGATGGCAAAGCAGAAGGAGCATCGCTTTACCGAATGGAAGCAATACGGGCGTTGTGGGGCAGAGGCCGTCCACGCGAGCAAGGCGAAGGGACTGTCCCTCACGAGTGCCGGCGGCGAAGCGTCTTACGAGTATTACCATGCGCACCTGGACGGCCGGACGAAGATCAAATGCCAGGGTAGCTCTGCCTCATTGGCCTTCAGTAGCACTGCCGCACTGGTCTTCGACACCTGGAACGGAAACTACGAACTGCGCATCGCCGGACTGGAGTTCTCGGGGACGCTTCCGTACAGATCGTCCGGAGCCTTCAGCAATGTTGACAACAAGCTGAGCACCTGGAAGGACAGCAAGTCCCACGTCGGTTACTCGATGAGCGCGCCTGCGATCGTGATCCACGACCTGCACGGCGCGACGCCGCTGCACAAGCTCAGTGGGAAAAAGACGGTGAACGTGCACTTCAGCTTTGCCGGCTACGATACGGCGGATCCCGGCTTCATCAGCTTCAGCGGCCCGGTCAAGGCGGTGGTTACGTGGACGTTCACGCTGGATCAGCAATGACGGAGAACCGCCGCTACCGGAGGAAGTCGCGATGCTCAAACTGATTTTGATAATTTCCTGCGTGGCGACACCCCTCGTATCGGCCGCGGCCGTCGCACGCAATGTGCCCGACGGGACTCTGACCTACAAGATCGTGGTCACCGGCCATGGCGAACAGCATCACAAACCGGCAAAGTCGGCAATTCATCAAGGTGGAGGAATAGTCGGGGGAGGCGGTGTGACCACGGAGAATTCCGAAACGCACATACGCTGGACGATAGAGGTAACCGAAGGCCTGTCGGGTAGTACCGACGCGGGTCGAGTCACGGCATCCGGGCGGCTCGAAGGGGATGAGACCGGCGACGCCGGAACGGTTGCTGCCGCCGCACCTGCGCAGGGCTACACCGAAAAACTCCTGGCGTGCCATCGAGATCCCAGCTGCCTGATGCACGTCGGCCGCAGCAGTCCCCCGCAGGAAAGGCAGGCCATGTTCCACGCGGGCAATGAAGCAGAAAATATGATGGGCGAGTTGAAAGTCTGGGGGTCGCTGTCCGCGCTGACGTCTCAGGGCAGCTGTCGGGCGAAGGCCGACATCGAGGAAACGCAAAAGTACAACGGGCGGTTCAAGCAAGGCGGAAAGTCCTATTCGCAGCGCTGCAATGTGGATACGAAGGCGACCTTCGATTGCTTGACCGGCTTAACGGGTTCCAGCCGGCAGGCCGCTAACGTGGCGCAGGGCGGCGCCGTGATTACAGCCGACCCGACGACCGGTTATTACATTATTTCGTTTCCGGCTTTTACCATCAAGGCTAAGCGCACGATCCGGAACGATGTGTACGGTGGCGTGCAAAAGCAAGCCGTGCAGGTCGAAGTTCCGGCGATTGACTTCAAGAATCTGAAATTACCCACGGCCGGCAAGCCGATCTCGGGCGAACGCCGCACCGCTAAACGCGGTGATCAACTGGAAATTTGTTCGCAACCACTGAAAGGAGAAATCTCATGCGTAAACTCATTTTGACAATCGCTTGCGGCGTGCTCGCCGCCCCGGCCGCGCTGGCCGTCAACCACGTTGACGTGTCGGGCCTCATCCAGCCCGGCCTGTACCAAATTACTTCGAAGATGACGATGACGGGCATGCCGGCAGGGATGCCGACAATGCCGGCCCACACGATGACACATTGTGTGACTCCGGACGACGTCAATCATTTTGCAAGGAATATGGCCGAACAGGTGAAAAAATCGAAAGGCGAGATGCAAATTCGCGATTTGTCGTTACACGGCAAACATCTGCATTTTAAGATGGTGACGAAGGATGGAACCATGTACTTCGACATCATTTTCGACAATCCGACGCATTATCACGAAACCATGAAGGGAATGATGTCGGGGGACATGCGGATGACGGCGCATGGGACCGGACACCGCATCGGGGCCTGCAAGCCGAAGCCCAAGGATTGATTCCTGATCCGTAGAGAGGTAATTGAATCATGAAGCGTTTACACATTTGCCTGTGGTTGCTTTTCGCGGCCGTACTGCTGACCCCGACGGCATTTGCCGCCAACTCGGCAATGGATGAACTCGCTATGCAAAGCGGCCCGTTCGTGCACACGCCACTCACCATGGCGAAGATGCGCAAGGTGGCCGAAGCCAGTGCCAATCTGCGGGCAGTGGGGAAGCAGCATCCCGAAATCGGCGGAGTGTCGGTGAACATATACCGGACCTACGATCAGACGATCGCGCAGTTCAAGAACCCACACGTGAAAAAGGCCCTGGCCGACGCGGGTCTCACGCCGCGCCAATATATCGTGCTCCTGATGTGCGTTTACCACGCCAAGACGGGTGTCGCGTCGGAAGCGTTCCTGAAGAAAATGGGGATCAAGCCCGACGCCTCCAGCTTCGACCAACACAACGTTGATTTCTGGAAGGCTCACAAGAAGGAAATTCAGCAGTTGCAGCAGAAATACGCGGCACAATCCAACCCCTGAGGAAGCAATCACTCGTGAACATATTGTCCTATTCATTGCGCGCAGCTGGATGTCTGGTAGCGCTTGCAAGCTTCACGGCTCCGGCTGCCGTTTTCGCGGCTTCGTCTTCCCTGCCAAATCCGGACCGTGCAGCGCCGGGGGTTACGCTTAACAACAAGCTCGTACTCGGTGGCCGGAGCGTGACGCACCGGGCAGTGGAAGACGCCGTCGGCCCGCCGTATGCCGTGACGACGCGGGAAATTCCCGTGAAGATCGGTGACCGGCGAGTGGAAATTGTCGTACATCAAAGTGCCAGGCCGGGGCCGACCTACATCAACGTGCACGACGACGAAAACACGGCCGTGGCGAGTGCGCTCGCACGGCTGCGTTGCTGCGGTGGGCGGCTGATCGAACTTCGGCATGGCGGAAGTCGTTACATCAGCTTCAGGCTCCGCGGGGTCAAGTACAAGTTTGATCCCAACCGCATCTTTACCGATCGCGGTGCACGCGCGACACTCAAGTGGCTAGGGTCTTATTCGCCCGCGGCGTGGGTAGCCACGCGCCGTTTCGCGAAGCGGATTATCGCCGTGGCAGGAATAAATTCGCTCGCCTACGTCGTCGCGGTTCACAACAACACGCGGGGTCATTATTCGGCCGATAGCTACATCAAGGGCGCCGGCGAGGCCCGGGACGCGGCAGCCGTGTATATCCCGCATGGGTCGGATCCAGACGATTTCTTCTTTGTCACCTCGCACGCAGTCTATACCGAATTGCGTGCGCTGGGCCGTTTCCCAATCGTGCTTCAGAACAATGCCCATGCAACCGATGACGGCTCACTCTCGATCTACGCAGCGAAGCACGGCATCATTTGTTTCACCGTCGAGGCTCAGGAGGGGCACCTGCAGCGGCAAGCGGAGATGTACGGCTACCTTCTCGATGGCTTCGCAGTCGTACGGCAGGAAGACCAGGCTGCGATTGCGAGGTGGGTCGTTCCGCCGCGGCAACGTGGCACCAACAATGGCCGGATCGTAACGGGCCTTGGGGTAGCGCCGCAGATCGCCTCCGAAAATCCGAGTGCTTGGTCGGATTTGGGGCGACTGCGCAGGGCAATTACTGGCGAAACAGCTTTTGAGTCGGACACCAACAGGAGGAAATAATGCGATACATCATTGGAGTTCTGTGCGCGGGCTTGTGCGTCGCCGTATTGTTCGTGAATCAGGCTCGGGCCTGCGGGGACGAGTGTACGCCGCGTCCGCCGAACGCGAGCGAGCACGCGTATTTTGCCCATTATGCGACTCTCAAAAACGCGGTTCCGAAGCCCGCTGCCGGCTGGACCGTCACCGAAGCGGGGGCCAAGCAGACCGCGCCGCCGGAAACGCTATGCAAAGAAGACGATCCGCACCAGGCTTATCAATCACTGGAAGTTTATGCGGAATACAATCGGCCTTTGTCCGGCGTGGCCTTGGGGAAGGCGAGGGTCGTCGTCGCCGCGGATTCCCAGGCGGAGCAGCAGGCCAAGCTCAAACAGCTGAAGACGAAGCAGAAACAGTGGATGGCCCAGTCGAAGGTGCTCCAGACGCAGGAAGAACCGCTGAAGCAACAGGCCGAACCGCTGAAGGCGCAACTGGATGCGATACAGGCGAAAGAGGATAATGCCCAAGGCTCGGATGCCGACGAGCTGGACGCGCGCTACGATAAGGTCTACAAAAGCGAATCGAAAATAGAAGACAAGATCACCGATCTCGACAACCGCAGCTACGACCTGCAAGGCAAGGCGCGGAATCTCGGCGATCGGATTTATCTGCTGAACCAGATTATCGGCGCCTCGACCTGGCCGGATACGCAGGCGACCGTGGATCTGGCCGTCAATGTCGGTGGCGCCGGGCTGTGCTTGAACCCGCAGAAACTGTCGATACCCGGCGCCGTTGCATGGCGCTGTCATCATGGTTACCGATATTCCGCCGGCGGCGATCTCAACCCGTCCAGCAACAAGGTCATCGTGATATTCACGAAACATCCGCACGCGGTGAGCGAGAGACGGCTGCAGGACCAATACTACGACAAGTTCGCTGCATACAGGACCAATCCCAACGATTATCTCGATATCCAAATAAAAACCGATCCGTCACGGCTGTTGACGATACAGAACGTGCGCCTGATCGTTGCGTCCGACAATGCCGCGCGAACCGATCAACTCTTCAAGGCGGTGAATTTGAACGCCTTGCGCGCTCTGCTGCAGTAGCCGCGTGCGGCAGGGTTTTGAAGGCTTTCGAGAAGTAAAAAGAGATGTTCAAACGTAGGCGGTTTTTGACGGTGGCGACAAAGAAAATGGCAAAGATGAAGAAATTGCATCTGCCACTGAAAGCCGTCGCCGATTCCCGGGCGATTCGCTGGGCTGCTTTTGTTGTCGCTCTGTCGGGCACGGCTTTGATGCCGAGTGTGTCGGCGGCCCCTTCTCCGCCGTACGGGGTGGCTTGTGCGCATCCACGTGCCGCTTCGCTTGCCTATATGCGCGAGGTTGTGGACATGGCGCAGCGCCTCGGCGTGGCGTCGAATTATCCCGTGCGCACGCATCTTGCAATCGAACCCCAAGCGGTCAAGCTCGTGGTGGCCGGCAAGGATATTTACGGGCGCAGGCTTCGCCTCGCGCCCGGCGCCGCGGCTGCCTATCGAAAGATGGTAGCGGCCGCGGCACGCGAGGGCATCGTCCTGCAGGCGGTGTCCGGTTACCGCAGCGCAAGCTACCAAATGCATCTGGTCGAGGAGAAATTGCACCGCGGCATGAGTCTCCATACCGCCCTGCAGAAAAATACCGCGCCGGGATTCAGCGAGCATCAGACCGGTTGCGCCGTGGATCTGACCACGCCGAATACGACGCCGGTGGACGCGAGTTTTGCCAATACTCGCGCCTACCGCTGGCTTGTAAAGCACGCGGCGCAATTTGGTTTCCGGCTTTCCTATGCGCCGCATAACCGCTACGGCATCGAGTTCGAACCTTGGCACTGGCGGTTCATCGGGCTCAGACGGGAAAGGCCGAAGAAGGCATTCAACGGGTCGATTGCGGCCACGGTAGAAAAGAGGAAATAGGCATATGCTGTGGTGGTTCCGATTCGTTTTGGTGGCACACCTTCTCGGAGTGTTTTTGCTGGTCGCCGCGATGGCCCTGCAGGCGACGCTGGCATTTTTGACCCGCCAGGCGGCAAGTCCCGACGAGCTGCGGCGGATGTTGCCCATGTCGCGCTGGGTGCCGCGTTTGTTTGCTCCTGCGACCTGGCTGATCGTGGTGAGCGGTATCTACATGTCGGTGATACTCGCTGTCGCAGGAGAGCGCTGGGGCTGGATGGCGGTGGCTTTCGTTGCCCTCGTCGCACTCGCAGTTTGGGGCAAGACCTCCGGGAAGCGGCGCAACAAGGGGCTTGCGCGTCTCGCTGCCGCGAGCGGCGGCGAAATGTCGCCCGAACTGCAGGCTGCGCTGCACGACCCTGCAGCGCTCGTTCATGTGGCGCTCGGCATCTGGGTGGTCGCGGGGATCGTCGTGCTGATGGTTTACGAGCCCGGCGTCTGGATTGCGATTGCGGTAATGGTCGCCGCACTGATCCTCACGGCCGTGGTGCGGATACTTGTTCATCAGCGCCGGGCGACCGCATCGGCAATTGAAGGAGTGTGATCATTTCTCGCTACACAGGAGGTACGCAATGAGCGTTATTTGCAAACAATCTTCTCATCCGGCTTTACGCAGGATAGAAACGATTGCTGCAGTCGCTGTAATAGGGATGCCGTGTTTTATTCTTTTATCGCCGATTCCGGTACTCGCATCCACGGCGAACCATGCAGTAAATCCCAATCGCAACGTACCGGCAGGGACGCTGACTTACAAGATCGTGTACACGGGGCAGGCTACGGTTCGAAGCGCTGAGAAGAACGCAGCGGACATCAAAGAGGCGCAACTTTCCATGAAAGCCGTCGCAAACGCGGACCGGTTGCATCGGATCGTGACGGGTTCGATACATCTGACCGGCTATCCCTTGGCCACGAATCGCCTTGCGGACGAGGCGCAGAAGAAAGCCGTCGCCAGCGAACGTGCCGCCGAGAAGGCGAAAACGGAAAAGGCACGAGAAGCCGTGTCGGCGGAGCAAGGGCAAGTGTGGAAAAGCATGCATGGAGACGCGCAGGCCTGTAAGAGTGCCGCCAACAAGAAAACCTGCATGCTCCAGGCAATGATGGGGGAAGGGAATTCAATTCAAGGGGCGACGCCTGAGCAAGAGGCGAAAGCGCAAAATGCCCGTAACAGGAGCGTTCGCTTCAACGTCTGGTTCACGGGTGCGCCCTGTCGGTGGGAAATCAAGCTGAATGACAAGGAAAGCGGCGTAACGATTACCGGGGCGCATACGGCGTCCGGCAACGCCTATCATCTGTCCACACGGGACAAAAAAACGCTCGATTGCCCGTCCATGTACACGCGCATTGACGGGGGTCCGGTCATCATGGTAGGCGATGTCATTGACGGGACGTATGACATCGCTTTCCCGGTGCCGGATGATGTCGTGGCCTCCGCGACGGAAACCTATGAGTCGGCATGGAACCCTCCGGGCGAACCCGAGCGCCATTCTCAAGGCAAGAGTACCGTCAAATACAAGGTTCGGTTTCCGAACAGGATCGTATTGCGCGGGCTGAAGTTGCCGGACTCGGGTTATCCCGTCAAGGGTAAAAAGGTACTCGACTCGGTTGGCAAGGTGAAACTCATGAACTGGACGATACCGGTCAAGGCCGTGGTGACCTGGACGTTCACGCCGGATAAGCACCAGTCCAGCGATGGCATGTGAGCGTGTAAACCGCTTCGGAGATGGTGCGTTATGAAAGGCTCATCCCAAGTTTGATTCAACCCTGAATGGAGGAATATGAGATGCGAATTTTATTGACGATTGCATTGTGTATGGGGATCGTGGCCCCCGGGATCGCTATTTCCGGGTCACAGAAACCCAAGTTCGACGTATCCGCCCTGATGCATCCGGGAACCTGGACGAAGACCACGACGGGCGCGTTTCCACGTCCGACGACGAGTCGAACATGCGTAACCACCGCCGATCTCCATGACTTTATCAACCGCATCTATGCGGGGGCGGAACAAACCGTCACGCTCGACAAGATTAAGCGGCATGGAAACAGTGTGCATTACGTGATTACGGCGCTCGGAACGGGCGACTTCAAGGGCTACAAGGCAAAGATCGTCGGCGGCATCGTTTTCGCCGATCAGGATCACTATCGGGACACCCAGAACTTCACCGAAACCTTGGCACCGGGGATGCCGGCCAAGACCAGCAAGGTAACGGCGGTGGCGCATCGTGTCGGCAGTTGCGGATCGTCGTGACGACAGGGTATTGCCGAATATGAAGAGCCGAATCTTCATGCGGAGGGAATCATGAACGCGCGAAGGCTCTTCATTACTGCTGGCGTTTTCGTGCCGAGCTGTGCCGCGTCGGTTCTCTGCGGCAAGTCTGCCGCAGTTTGCCGGCGTTTCACCTCAACGCGCGCGTTGCGGTGAAACGCCGTAGAGAGTTGGCGGTTCACGCCCGATCACGCGTTTAAGCAGGCGCGCGACGGCGCTGCGTTGTGAGGAGATCATTTTTCATGACCGAAACCAGGAGGCATAGGATGAGCGGGGCAACACGATGGACGGCAATCATGGGTGCAAACGTACTGTTCGTTTGTGTTGGAGTGCCGCTGTTGTGGGCCGTCGTCGCGACCCCGGCGATAGCTGGCGGCGCCCCGGCGGCCGGCACGACGACGATAGGTGGCCCCGTGGCCCGCACGACTGGAGGCGGAGCGCCCGTAGCGGGCACATTGGGCGGCGGCACCGCGACCGGTGCGGGTGGAGGTGGCTCTTCTGCAGGAGGCCTCGCCGGCAGTTGCGCGCCGGTCGCACCGTACCCGACGACCACGCTGGCCGCGCTCCCGAAGACCGCGCCGAGCAGCGCGGCGGCAACGCGGCTGCTGGCCGGGATTCGCCACTACTATGTCGAGCAGCATGGCGCGAAGCAGGCCGCCGCGGTGGATGCCTTGTTGCGGAAAGCGAAATCGCAGGCGAACGGCACGGCCGGCGTGCTGTATTTGATGGGCTATCTGCGCGCCTCCGTCTACGCCTTCGCGCAGGCGGCGCGACGCAAGCCGGACGATGTCCTGTTGTGGGCGAATCTGGGGGCGGCGCTGAACGATGCCGGACGCTACGTCAAGGCGGCGGCGGCCCTGCGCTACGCGCTCAAGCTCGAGCCGAAGAACGCCATCGCGGAAAGCAACCTCGGGATTCTGTACGCCCGCCTGGGCGACGACGGGCCGGCGGTCGCACTGCTGAAGCAGTCGCTCAAGGCGCTCTCCGGCCAGCTCGAGGCCAATCTTGCCCTGGCCGAACTCTACCAGTGCGGGCACCGGCCCCGGCTCGCGCTGCAGGCGGCCCGGACCGCCTACGCCATCAAGCCCACCCAGCGCGGGCGCAAGATCATCGAGCGGATCGGCAAATCCCTGGGCAAGCCCGACGGTTGGGTGGACTATCGGGGCATAGACGATCGGGGGACGGGATGGACGCCGGGGGGCGGCAGCGGGCCGGCGCCGGCGATTCCCTATCCCAATTTCCCGCAATTGGCGGATTTCGAGAAATGGGAGAAGCTGACTTGGGGCCCCGAAGTGAAAAAGTTGGTTCATGAGTTCTTGCGGCGCAAGAAGCAGGCACAAGCCGTGGGTCTTGGCAACATTCCCGACTTGAGCGATGTGCCCAACGCAGGTCTGACCGGTTGGCAGCTTTCCCAACGCGATCATTCGCGGACCACCTTCTACTTTTCCTATATCGCCCAGCAGGAGCATTTCAACAACCTGTACGACAGCTATTTCTGGAAAATAAATACGAACGATGAGCGCTACGAAAACCTTGGCCTCACGCTCGCAATGGCGAAGGAGTTGAAGCGCGAGCACCATAAGGAGGACGCAGCCGCCAAGGCTG
Organism: uncultured Gammaproteobacteria bacterium; assembly: GCA_964554305.1. Lineage (GTDB taxonomy): Bacteria > Pseudomonadota > Gammaproteobacteria > JAKDMP01 > JAKDMP01 > JAKDMP01. The sequence goes on along the minus strand of CAZKOE010000056.1, from coordinate 2,720 downwards.
GATTGGCGGCGATGAGCGCGCCCCCGTACGGCACGAAAGCTTTTTGTCGAGTAGCGCTGCCGGTAGCCAAGGCGAATTACAGACGCTTCAAGCCGGCCTACCACAAGGAATACGAGACGGTCGCGGCCTTGATCAAGGCCTATTATCGTCGTACCGACGCGCTGCTCAAGCAGTTTCCGAATCCGGACGACGTCCATGCCCTGGATCTTGAACGCCAATCCAACACGTTGAAGCTCATTACGGACTTGTACGCCGATGCGGCCTCTGCGGTTTCGTCTGTGGCGTTTTTGGGCGCTCCGGGGGGATGCTCCACTGCGGAAAGTGCAGGGCAGGGCGTTGACGTGGGGCCCCTGCCGAAGGGCAAGGGCGGCGAGTGCCACGTCAGGTATGGCATCAATATTGGCATCTTCAAAGGGGGCGTGGATTGCGAGAAGCTCCAGATATCCGGCGGCGAACTCATCAAACTCGGCTTCGACTGGGATTTTCGCCGGCACGTGGGCACCGTGTACCTCGGGGCGGGCCTTGGCTTGGCGTTTCAGGGAGCCGCTGGACCGGTGACGGCCGGTCCGGCCATCGGGGCCCAGGCGGGGTTGACCCTCACGTTCGACCGTAACGGCCTGCTTGACGGCGGCCTTTACGAAAAAGGTCAGGCGACGATATACAACCGCTCCATGACCGGCGGCAACCCGCAGGTCATCGCCGGAATCGGCGCTGCCGGAAAGGCCACGCTGACCATCACCAACGGGCTCCAGTACACGGGACACGCCAACGACAGCCTCTGAGGTGGCCGTTCCGCCTTTGGTTTGGCGAGGTCAACCGACGATAACTGCCGCGGCGACACGCCGTCGTTGCCCCGGTCGGTTCCGACTTCGCCAAGACCGCTGCTTACCGCTGGTTGAGGCGTAATGCTGCCCGTTGCGGATTTCATTTGTCCTATGGCCCGCATAACCGGCACGACATGGAATTCGAGCCCTGGCACTGGCGTTTTTCGCACCATGATCCCCTCACTCCTGCGGGTATCGCCGAGGGTTCCCTGACCGGTCGCACATTCCCACGGGCCTTGCGGTGGCGGTTCAAATGTAGCCAAACTGCGAATGCGCCCTTGAATTGAGAAGGCCGAATCGCTACAATACCCCGTTCCGGTGCGGGGTGGAGCAGTCTGGCAGCTCGTCGGGCTCATAACCCGAAGGTCGCAGGTTCAAATCCTGCCCCCGCTACCAATTCCGCCGGCCGGGCGGAAGGATAAGGGCCTTGGCGGCTTGCTCTGGCAGGCCGCCGGAAGGCGAATAATGGGCCGGATGGCCCATTTTTTTTGACGTGAACTGGCGGTGATGAGGCGGAGCGATGGCGCGAGTGGAGCGCAAGGCGCTGATCGAATGGCTGGAGCCGGAAGTCGCCGCGCTGGGTTGCGAACTGCTCGACCTCGAGTGGTTGCGCGGCCGTGATGCAACCCTGCGGCTGTACATCGATGCGCCGGATGGCGTCGGGCTGGACGATTGCGAACGGGTGAGCCGGGCGGTCGAGGCCCTGCTCGACGTGGAAGATCCGCTGCCGGGCAGCTATCGCCTCGAGGTGTCGTCGCCGGGGCCGGAGCGCCCGCTGCGGACGGCGGCGCATTTCGCGGCAGCCGAGGGGGGGGAAGTGCGGTTACGGGTCGTTGATGCGGGCGCGGTGCGCAAGTTGCGCGGCCGGGTCGCCGCCGTGAGCGAGGATGGATTACGGCTCGATCGCGGTGATGGGGAGGCGGTTGACGTCGCGCTGGACGATATCGTCGCGGCGCGCTTGGTGACAAGTGGGAATTTCGGGTGAAGGGCCCGGGCTTGAGGTAAATCGACATGAGCAAGGAACTGTTGATGGTGGTGGAAACCGTCTCCGCGGAGAAGGGGGTTCCCCGCGCCGTGATTTTCGAGGCGCTGGAGGCGGCGCTCGCCTCGGCCACGCGCCGGCGCCACCCGGACGACATCGAGGTACGCGTTGCCATTGATCGCGCGAGCGGCGAGTACGAGACCTTCCGGCGCTGGGCGGTGTTGCCGGACGAGGAGGACATCGAAAATCCCGATTCGCAACTGCATCTGGAGGAGGCGCAGGAGCGGGCGCCCGAGGCCGAGGTCGGCGGCTTCATCGAGGAGCCGATGGACTCGATCGCCTTCGGGCGCATTGCCGCGCAAACGGCGAAGCAGGTCATCTTCCAGAAGGTGCGCGAGGCCGAGCGCGAACAGGTCGCGGAGCTTTACGCCGGGCGGATCGGAGAGCTTGTGAGCGGGACCGTGAAACGGGTGGATCGCGGCAACATCTTCATCGAACTCGGCGGCAATGCCGAAGCGCTGATCCCGCGCGAAGACGCCATTCCGCGCGAGTCGGTGCGCGCGGGTGACCGCGTGCGCGGTTACCTGAAGGAGGTACGCGAGGATCTGCGTGGCCCGCAGTTGATCGTGAGCCGCACGGCGCCCGAACTCATCATCGCGTTGTTCACGCTGGAAGTGCCCGAAGTGGGCCAGGGCCTGGTCGAGATCATCGGTGCAGCGCGCGATCCCGGCGTGCGCGCGAAGATCGCGGTCAGAAGCCACGACCGGCGCGTGGATCCGGTCGGCGCCTGCGTCGGCATGCGCGGCTCGCGCGTGCAGGCCGTTTCGCGGGAATTGAACGAAGAGCGCGTGGACATCATTCTGATGGACGAGAATCCGGCTCAGTTCGTGATCAACGCGATGGCGCCGGCCGAA
>CAZKOE010000055.1:0-13637 GCA_964554305.1 uncultured Gammaproteobacteria bacterium | reverse complement strand
GCCCGCTCCCACGAAATACAGTCAGGCGGTCCTAGCTTCCTCTTTCGGCGGATAGGTCGGCTGGTACATGCCGAGGCGACGGGCTTCGGCGATCAGACCAAATAAATCCTTCTGCGCCAGTTCGAACAAATCCCTGAGATCGTTGATGACAAAGTATACGGTCTGGAAGATGTCGATGCGGTAGGGCGTGCGCAGCGCATCTATCGGGTCGAAGGGCTTGCGTTGCGGCACGTCGCTTTCCACCGCATAGACCGCCTCGCCCGGCGAGGAGATGATGCCCGCGCCGTAGGCGCGCAGGCCTGCGGTCGTGTTGATCAGGCCGAACTCGACCGTGAACCAGTACAGGCTCGCCAGCTTGACGCGATCTTCCTTGCTCGCTTTCAGACCGTATTTGCCGTAGGCCTCGGTGAAGGCGGCGAAGTTTGGGTCGGTCAGAAGCGGCGTATGCCCGAAGATTTCGTGAAAGACGTCGGGCTCTTGCAGGTAGTCGAACTCGTCCCAAGTGCGAATGAAAGAGGCCGCCGGGAATTTCTTTTCCGACAGCAGCTTGAAAAACTCGCCGAAGGGGATCAGTGCCGGCACGGGGGCGACTTCCCAACCGGTGTGGGCCCGCAGTACGGCGGACACCTCTTCCGGTTGCGGCACACGATCGGCGGGCAGTCCCAGTCTGTCCAGCGCCTCCATGTATTGCGGCGCGGCCCGGCCCGGGATGATTTTCATCTGGCGCTCGTAGAGTGCGGCCCAGACGGCATCTTCCTCCGCCGTATAGGGGATTCGCCCGTTTTCGTCCGGGTGCTTGGCTACGTATTTGGTGCCTTTACCCATGTGCATCGCCTCCGAAGCCAGTTTATCACCGCGGCGGGGTTTGTTCGAGTGCCGCGAATGGGGAGGGGCTATGCAGCGCCGAATGCCGATGCCGTGCCGCTCTCGCGATCGGTGCTTGGTCGGGCGGTATTGTTCGCGATCGTCCTTGGAATGCTGGTGAAATCCATAATATCGGGATATTGTGATATACTGATCAACGTGGATGAGGTTACTGTCTTCAAGGCACTGGCAAACGAGTCCCGGTTGAAGATTCTGCGCTGGATGCGGGAGCCGGAAAAACATTTCGGTGCGACGCCGAACGGCCAGTGTCGGGGCGGGCGCGTATGCGTGGGCGAGATTCAGAAGAAACTCGGATTGTCGCAGTCGACCGCCTCACAATATCTGGCCCAGCTTCAGCAGGCGGGCCTCATCCGGGCGGAGCGTTGCTGCCAGTGGACCTTCTACGTGCGCAACGAGGAGAAGCTGCAAGAACTTGGCGCTTTCCTGCAGCGTGAGATCTGATTCGATCGCAGATCGGGTTGAACGACACGGGCCTTGATGTCGTTTTGGGCGACGACGTAGGGTTCATTCCGTTCGGTCGCTTCATGTGCTCTGATTGCGGAAGCGGGCTACGCCCGCGAATGTTTGCTTCGATTGGCTGAAAAGTTCGATTGGCTGAAAAGGAGGAGAACGGGATGCTGATGCGTACACTCGGAACAAAAGGGCCACAGGTTTCCGCCCTCGGTCTCGGCTGCATGGGCATGAGCGAGTTTTACGGCGCGAGCGATGACGCGCAATCCGTCAAGGTGATTCATCACGCGCTCGACAAGGGCATCAACCTTCTCGATACCGCCGACATGTACGGCAGCGGGCGCAACGAGGAACTTGTCGGGCGCGCCATCCGCGATCGGCGCGACGAGGCGTTTCTCGCCACCAAGTTCGGCAATGTGCGCGGGCCGAATGGCGAGCGGCTCGGCATCAGCGGGCGACCGGAATACGTGCGTGAAGCCTGCGATGCGAGCCTCAAGCGACTCGGCGTGGATTACATTGATCTCTACTACCAGCATCGCGTGGACCCGGAGACGCCAATCGAGGAAACGGTCGGCGCCATGTCCGAACTGGTGGAAGCGGGCAAGGTTCGCCATCTCGGTCTTTCGGAGGCCGCGCCGGAGACGATCCGCCGTGCGCAGGCCGTGCATCCGATCACGGCGCTGCAAACCGAGTATTCGCTGTGGAGCCGGGACGCGGAAGACGAAATTCTCGGCATCTGCCGCGAACTCGGCATCGGATTTGTGCCCTACAGCCCGCTCGGGCGCGGCTTTCTCACCGGAGCCATCAAGAGCCCCGACGATTTCGAGGCCGACGACTTCCGTCGTCACAACCCGCGCTTTCAGGGCGGGAACTTCGCGAAGAATCTGAAACTGGTCGGGGAAGTCGAGCGGCTCGCGAGGGGCAAGGGCTGCACGCCCGCGCAGCTCGCCCTGGCCTGGGTACTCGCGCAGGGCGAGGACATCGTGCCGATCCCCGGCACCCGGCGGCTGCACTACCTCGACGACAATATCGGCGCGCTGGATGTGAACCTGAGCAGCGAAGAGTTGACCGATATAAACGCGCTGTTCCCCCGTGACGCCGCGGCCGGAACACGCTATGCGGAAGCCGGTATGCGCGTTTTGAACGGCTGAGAATCCGTATGCGCCCGATTTTCCCGCACCGGAAGAGTGCGCCTGCCAATGAATTTGTCAGCAATAGAGGAGACATGTCATGAAACTGTATTATTCGCCGGGTGCCTGTTCGCTCGCGACGCACATCGTGCTCGAGTGGATCGGCAAGCCCTACAAAGCGCAGGAGGTCAGCATTCACGATCCGAAGTCGCCGGAGCTGCTCAAGGTGAACCCGAGCGGCGCGGTGCCCGTGATCGAAGACGATGGCTGGGTACTCACGCAGAACTCGGCGATCCTGAATTATCTGGCCGACGTGTTTCCGGACGCCGGGCTGGGCGGCGACGGCACACCGAAGTCGCGCGCGGAGGTGAACCGCTGGCTGGGCCTCGTCAATTCCGACGTGCATCCCGCCTTCAAGCCGCTGTTCGGTGCGACGGACTATCTCGGTGACGAGGCCGCCATCGAGAAGGTCAAAGACAACTCAAAGAAGGCGATCCGCGTGCACCTGCAACTCGCCGACGAACAACTCGTGGGCAAGGAGTGGCTCGCGGGCTCCCGCTCGATCGCCGATCCCTATCTGTTCGTGATGCTGCGCTGGGCAAGGGCGATGAAGGTCGACCTGTCCGGGCTGGATCAACTCGACCGGTTATTCCAACGCATGCGAAACGATTCGGGCGTGAAGAAGGTGCTGAAGGCGGAAGGTCTTTCCTGAACAAATTCGCTCTCGCCGAGGGCGCGTTGACGCGAGGAGTGTTGTCATGAAGCTGCATTATTCCCCCGGTGCCTGCGCGCTGGCCGACCATATCGTGCTCGAATGGATCGGCGAGCCCTACGAGACGCAGGGATACGATCGCAAGGACCTGAAATCGCCTGGGTATCTTCGGCTCAATCCGAATGGCCAGGTGCCGGTGCTCGAAGATCGCGGCTGGACGCTCACCCAGAATGTGGCGATCCTTAATTATCTTGTCGACACCCACCCCGAGGCGAGGCTCGGCGGAGACGGTTCGCCGCGCGATCGGGCCGAGGTCAACCGCTGGTTGGGCTTCGTGAACGCCGATATGCATCCGCTGTTCAAGCCGCTCTTTGGCTACAGTAACTATCTCGGTGAGGCGGCGACGGCGAAAGTCAGAAAACACTCGGAAGCCTCCCTGCGCAAACTGTTCGCGATCGCCGATGAAGCGCTCGCCGATCGCGGCTGGATCGCGGGCGCGCGTTCGATTGCCGATCCGTATCTTTTCGTCGTGTTGCGCTGGGCTCAAAAAGTCGGGGTTGACCTCTCGGGGCTGGACAATCTCAAACGTTTCTTCGCGCGCATGTTGAATGACGCGGCCGTCCAGAAAGTGCTCGACGAGGAAGGAATCGAGCCAGTGGGCGCAGAGGGGAATCGGTCCGGATAAGCTTGGAGAACCATGAAGTTCCAGCACGGTAAAACCCTGCGCAACATGCTCCCTTTCTTGTGGGAGTTTCGCGGGCGGGCGGCAATCGCCCTCGTCTTTCTGGTTGCCGCGAAACTCGCAACGGTCGCCATTCCGATCGTGTTGAAGCACGTCGTGGACGCGCTGAACGGGCAGAACGCCGCCGTTGTCCTGCCTGTTGCGCTGCTTGTAGCCTACGGGGCGCTGCGCTTTGCAAACACGCTGTTTTCCCAGCTGCGCGATCTCGTGTTCGAGTTCGCATCGCTGCGTGCCGTCCGACGCGTGGCACTGCGCGTGTTCCGGCATCTTCACGACCTCGACCTCGCCTTTCACCTGGAACGGCAGACGGGCGGGCTTTCCCGCGACATCGAGCGCGGCACCCGCGGTATCGGTACCGTGCTCTCCTTCATGCTGTTCAACATCCTGCCGACGCTGGTCGAGATCGGACTGGTCATCGGGATCTTCCTGTGGAACTTCAGCGTTTATTTCGCGCTCATCATTATCGTTGCCGTCATCGCCTTCATCGCCTGGTCGCTGTTCGTGACCGAATGGCGCATGCGTCACGTGCGCCGCATGAACGAACTTGACTCGAGTGCCAACACGCGCGCCATTGACAGTCTCATCAACTACGAAACGGTCAAGTACTTCACCAACGAGGAATACGAGGCCGGGCGTTACGACGGCGAGATGGCGCGCTGGGAGCGGGCCGCGCTCAAGACCCAGTATTCGCTCTCGACGCTCAACATCGGCCAGGCCTTCATCATCGCGCTCGGCGTCACCGCCATGATGCTGCTCGCGGGCTACGAGACGGTACAGGGGCGCATGACGATCGGTGACTTCGTCATGGTCAACGCCTACATGCTCCAGCTCTTTACGCCGCTCAATTTTCTGGGTTTCGTGTATCGCCAGATGAAGCGCGCCTTCACCGACATGGAGCGCATGTTCTCGCTGCTGGATCGTCACAACGCCGTGGCGGATGCACCGGACGCTCCCGCGATTGTCGTGTCGCAGGGCGAGCTGAGCTTCGAGGGCATTCACTTCGGCTACGGTTCCGATCGCGAGATTCTGCGGGGCGTGAGCTTCAGCGTACCCGCCGGAGCGAAAGTTGCGGTGGTCGGGCCGAGCGGTGCCGGGAAATCCACCCTCGCGCGCCTCCTGTTCCGCTTTTACGATGTCAATGCGGGGCGCATCCTCGTCGACGGCGAGGATATCCGCGAGATCACCCGCACAAGTCTGCGCGCGAAGATCGGTATCGTACCGCAGGATGCAGTGCTGTTCAACGACACGATCGGCTACAACATCGCCTACGGCCGTCCCGGTGCGAGCGAGGACGATATAGCGCGAGCGGCGGAACTCGCCGAGCTCGGAGCATTCGTCGAATCGCTGCCGCGAGGCTACGACACGCTTGTCGGCGAGCGCGGACTGAAGCTTTCCGGCGGTGAGAAACAGCGGGTTGCGATTGCCCGAGCGATCCTCAAGAACCCGCCGATTCTCGTGTTCGACGAGGCAACGTCGAGCCTCGATTCTCACGCCGAGCAGGCAATTCTCGCCGCGCTGCGCGAGCTCGCCGAGGATCGCACAAGCCTCGTCATCGCCCACCGGCTTTCGACCATCGTGGATGCCGACGAGATCGTCGTGCTCGATGCCGGGCGCATCGTCGAGCGCGGCACGCATCGCGAACTCCTCGGCGCCGCCGGCCTCTATGCGCGTCTCTGGACGCTGCAACAACGCGAAGCCGCTGGGCGCCAACGCAAAACGCCCGATCCGGCCATCCTCGGCACCGGCTGAAGACCGCCGCCCGTTCAGGGTTTGGCGGCGGTCCGTTGCGACGGCGCCTCGGCGGGATTCACGTAGTAAATCTGAAACGGGCCGTAGGCCGTGAGATCAATCACCGTCTCTTCCTTGGTGAAGATGTAATGGTGGTTCAGCGGCGGCATGGAGGCAAAGCCCAGCGCCGGCACCGCCCGTGCCTTCGACTTGTCGAGTTTGTCGCCCATGCCGAGGAACATCTCGCCCTTGAGCACCGTGAAGCTCTCGGTCGTCGGGTGCCAATGCGGCGGGATCGCGTAGTGCGCCGGGAACCACAGGCGCATCGTGAACGTTCCCTCCTTGAACGGATTACCACGCAAGACGGCGATTCTGGCCCCCGCCTGGAGCACCGGCGGCACCGCCATCCAGTGCAGGTTGCCGGGGGCGAGTTGGACGTGTTGCGCCGCGTTCGGCGGGGCTTTCGCCGTGGCGGCCGTACCGCCGATCGTGACTGCAGCGAACAATAACACCGAGCCAAAAACAAACTGCTTTCTCATGTCGGATCCTCCGCGTAACAAACAGTATTTGCGCACCACTAGTTTGGCGCGTTGCCAAGTGCCGGTCAATGCCTTAAACTCCAAGATTCATGCCCGGGACGCCGAAGCGGTGGGAGGCCCCGCGTGGACGTGCTATCCGACGTGCTCCAGCTCATTCGTCTGAACGGCGCGGCGCTGTTCCGCGCCACTTTCACGGCGCCGTGGGCCATCGTCAGTTCAGGCCCGGACGAAGTGCTGCGCCGGTTTCCGTCGTCGGTGCACCGGGTAATCGTCTTCCATGTGGTTGCACAGGGCAGTTGCTGGCTCCGATGCCCGAGTGGCTCCCCCCAGTGCCTCGCGGCCGGCGAGGCCATCGTGCTGCCGCGCTGCGACGTCCGTGTATTGGCGGATGATCCGGGGCGCACGCCGGTTCCCACCGAACGGCTGCTGGGTGGGGCCCCCTGTCGGAAGTGCGCGACATCTCCTGGGGTGGCGGCGGCAGGCAAACGCAGATTCTATGCGGGTTTCTGAGCTGCGAGCAGGCCGATCTCGGGCTGCTCTTTGCCGCGTTGCCGTCGCTGTTTCGAGTCTCATTCAGAGACGAGGACGGCAGCCACACGATGGCGGGCTTGCTGAACTATGCGGTACGGACAATCATCTCCGCGGACAACAGCATCTTGATCTCCCGCCTGCGGGTGGTGAACTGCTGTTTCTGGAAGCGTTGCGCCGTCATATCGCTGCACTGCCACGCGAAGAAATCGGCTGGTTGGCGGGATTGCGCGATCCGTTAATCGGTCGCGCACTCGCCCTGTTGCATGCCGATCCACGCCGGGCGTGGACCGTCGCCGAACTTGCGGCCGAGGCTGCCGCTTCGCGTTCGGCGCTCGCCGCGAGGTTCAGTGCCGTTCTCGGCGAAGCGCCCATGCACTATCTCGCGCGTTGGCGCCTGCTGCTCGCCGTGCGGCAATTGCGTGACACGCATCGCAGCGTCGCCCGGATTGCCGAAGCGGTCGGCTACGATTCGCCCGCCGCCTTCCAGCGCGTGTTCAAGCGACTTCATGGCGAGACGCCCGCCGCTGCCGCGAGCGTTTACGGGCTTCGCCGCCTGCGAATGCCCGACCCGGGCCGTTAAAATAGAAAATTGTGTCCGTAATTCAGGGAACGGTTTTGGACGGAATGGTGGAAGTGGCGCCGGTCATGCCGGAAGTGGAAATCAACCTGTGCCGGGCGAAGTCGCCGGTGCGGGTGCCGTTGGTGGAATCCCGGATCGTTACGGCCGAGACGAGCCCCAACTTCGTGCGCCACGTGACCTTCGATGTCGGCGGAACGCCGCTCGAAGGCAAACTTCGTGCCGGCCAGAGTTTCGGCATCATCCCGCCGGGCAGCGACGCCGACGGCAAACCGCACAAGCTGCGCCTGTATTCGGTGAGTTCGCCTTCGCGCGGCGAGGACGGCGGCGGGCGATTTGCCTCGACGGTCGTCAAACGGGTGCTGGAAGAATACGGCGAAGATCACCGTTTGTATCTCGGCGTCGCGTCCAATTACCTGTGCGATCTGCGGGAAGGCGAGACGGTGCAGATGACCGGCCCCGCCGGGAAGCGTTTTCTTCTGCCCGAAGAGCCCGATCGTTACAACTACGTCTTCTTTGCGACCGGCACCGGCATCGCCCCGTTTCGTGCCATGGTGCTCGATCTGCTCGCGGCGGGTGCGACGAGCGCCCGCATTCACCTGATCGTCGGCGTGCCCTACCGCACGGACTATCTCTATCACGATCTTTTCACGGGGCCGGCGCGCGAGCTTCCGGGTTTTCGTTACCGCTCCGTCGTCTCGCGCGAGGACCGGCGCATGGACGGCTTCAAGCGCTACGTGCACCACGAAATCGGAGACGATGACGAACTGCGCGAAACGCTTGCGCAACCGAACACCTTGATCTACGTCTGCGGCATCAAGAACATGGAGTTTTCTATTTACCGCGAGCTCCTGAAGGCCGGCCTCGACGGGTACATCATGCTTCGCCACGCGCCCGCGGACAAGCCCCCGCTTGCCTTCAGCAACGAAGAGTTCGCGCGCCACGTGCGTCCCGGCCCGCGCATGTTCCTCGAGGTTTACTGACGCCCCCTTGCACGCGCGGCCGGCAAGGAGGTGTGGATCAGGCGCTGCTTGAGGCGTTGCCTTCGCAGTTGACCATCCACGGGACGCCGAATCGGTCGACGAGCGAGCCGAAACGCTCGGCCCAGAAGGTCTTCTGGATCGCCATCTTCACCTCGCCGCCTTCCGCCAGTGCGGTGAAGACACGCTCCGCTTCCTCCGCCGTTTCGGCGTTGAGGCACACGTCGAAGCCCTGCGGCTTGTTGTAGCGATCCGGCGGAGCGTCGGAGGCCAGTAGTACCGTGCCACCGAGGTCCAGGCGCGCGTGCATGATCTTGTCCTTCATGCCCGGCATTTCTTCCGCCATCGGCGTGTCCGCGCCGGTGAGCATCGCCACGATCCGGCCGCCGAGCGCCTTTTCGTAAAACCCGAAGGCTTCGCGGCAGTTGCCGTTGAAAAAAAGATACGTGTTCGTTTTCATCGTCGAGACTCCTTTTTCATCGGGGTGGATTTTGGGGGAGAGAGCGCCTCCACCTGAATGTAGAGCGTCACCGTCATGTCGAAACCATAGGCCTTGCCAAAATCGAGGTCGAAGGTGTCGCGCTCTAAGTGTGCGGATGCCTCGGCGCCGCAGCGGGTGCGCGATTTGTCCAGCATCATCGGGATGCATTTGAACGATTCGATCTTGAGCGTTAGCGGGCGGGTGACGCCGTGCAGGGTCAGACGCCCGTCCACCCGCGTCGGTTTGCCGCCAACGAAGGCATCGAGTTTCCCGTCGTAAACGGCCCGGGGATATTGCTTGATATCGAAAAACTTCGGACCGCGTGCTATCTTGTTGAGGCTTTCGAGGCCGAAGTCCACGCTTGCCATGTCCACCACGATGTGCACCTTGCCGGATCCGGCCCCGCGATCGAGCGTGATGGCGCCCGTCGTGTGGTTGAACTTGCCGCGCCAGACGGAAAGCCCGATGTGATCGGCCGCGAAACTCGGGTAGGTGTGGGTTGGATCAACGGTGTACGTTACTGGGTCTGCTAGCGCCTGTGCACCAGGGCTCAATGCGGCCGCGAGGGTAAATACGGCGATCGGGGAGGAGTGAAGTTTCATGGAGTTTCTCCTTCGCGCGCGTTCGAGCGCCGCGATGTCAAGCTTTTTCATTTGCATGAGCGCCCGCATGGCTCACCCGGCCTTTGCCGGGTCGGGGTCGCCGATCAACTCCGGGAGCGTCGCCGGGATGATCTGCCAGGACGGGCCGAAGCGGTCGGCGAGCCAGCCGCATTGCTGCGCCGCCGGATCGCCACCGGCGCCGAGCTTCTCCCAGTAGTGATCTATTCCGGCCTGCATCGCGCGATGGACGACGAAGGAGACGGTCGGCGAAAAGTGAAACTGCGGGCCGCCGGTGAGTGCGGTGAACCTTTGGCCTGCGAGTTCGAAGTTCATCGCCACCACCGCGCCTTGCGGTTGACCCGACGCCTTGGCGGCGGTTTCGTCGTAGCGCGTTGTGGCGAGAATCCGGGAATTCTCGAAAATGGACGTATAAAACTCCGCGGCTTCCTCGGCCCGGCCGTCGAACCAGAGAAATGGCGTGATCTTCTGTAGCTGAGCCATTGAAATGGTCTCCGTGGGTTGAAAAGTGTCGGGGCTACCCGGCTTCGTGATCGGGCAGACGCGCGCGGAAGTTGGCGTAACGCTCCGCCGCGTCCGGTTCGAACTCCGACATTTCCTGGACCTGCCGGATCTCGATGATTTCATTGCCCGACATGGGACAACGCTTGGCCCACTCGATTGCTTCCTGCTTCGACGGAACGTCGATCATCCAGTAGCCGCCAAGCGTTTCGCGCGTGTCGGGGAAAGGCCCGTCCGTGACGATCGCCTTGCCGCCGGCAAACGAGATGCGCGCGCCCATGGAAGGCGGGTGCAGGCCGTCGAGCGCGAGAAGGACGCCGGCCTTTTGCAGGTCCTCGTTGTACTTCATCATCCGCTCGACGTCCGCGGGGTCGGGTTTCGTGCCGGGGGCGGCTCTTTCGTAGCCTCCCGGAATCACCAGCATCATGAATCGCATTTCAATACTCCTCAAGCGCCCGGCAGCGGGAGGCATTCCATGACTTCCACCGCGGTGCCGGGCATGATCGTGAAGTGGGGATGGTTTTCGAACAGCTTTGCCGCGGCTTCGTGGGATTCAGCCTCGACAACGACATAGGCGCAGATGTCGTTTCTCGCATCCGCAATGCCCTTGGGTCCGATGTGCTTGGTCTTGCCGACGGGTGCGCCGGTGTCGGCGATGCGCTCGCGGTTGTCGTCCAGCCATTGGCGCCAGGCTCCGATGCCGGCCTTCTCTCGGGCGCGGCGTTCGTTCTCGCCCAATGCGTTCCAGCCCGAGGCCTCGACGGCTTCGAGAGTGCCCGTATAGACGGCCAGGAACTTCTTCATCGTGATATCTCCATGCATGAATAGTCTCTGGTCCCAGTCGCGGTCCGCCATCGTTTCCCGGTCGTCGGGAGCGGGCATACGGAACTTGAACGGCGTGCCGTTCTCCACAGGGCGCGATCGGCGATCGGCACTTTCCGGCAGCAGGAAGAAAGGGGGTGGCCGCAAAGCTTCGGGCCGATCGCGCTCATCGCCCGCTCTCCTCGTATTCGTCGTGCAACCGCACCCAGCTCATGGTGCCGCCGCCTTCGTTGCGGCCTTTCGGGACCAGGTCGAGCCAGTTGAATGCGCCCATCAGCAGTTCGACGCCGCGGTGATAGGTCGAATAGCTGTGGAAGATGTCGCCGGCTGCGTCCTTGACAAAGACGCTGACGCCGAACATGTCCGGGCTGTTGCGTATGGTCGTGAGATCGTAGTTGTAGAAGGCCCGGCCGGCGGCACGATCTTCTTCCGCGAATGACACGCCGAAGTCGTAGCTGAAATCGCCGTCGCCCGAAGAAACCCAGGGGAAGTTCCAGCCATTCGCTTTCCGACTTCCTCGATGCGTGAGATCGGCGCGCGCGAGACGGCGGCGAAGGCGAGATCCGCGTGCTCGAAATGCCGCCGCGCGGCATCCACGTGATCCATGACGAACGAGCAGCCCGGGCAGATGTGATTCGAGTCCGGGGTCAGCATGCAGTGATAGACGGCGAGCTGGCTGTGGGCACCGAACAGGTCGCCGAGGCCGCGTTTGCCCTCGGGCTCCTCGAACACGTAGATTTTTTCGATACTGACCCAGGGCAGTTGCCGCCGCTCGGCACGGAGCGCGTCGATCTCATGGGTCAGGGCGCGCTCCTTCTTGAACAGCGTTTTGCGGGCGCGCAGCCATTCTTCGCGGGTTGCGATTTGCGGATGATTCATGTTCTCTTCCTCCGTCGAAGTTATCGGGATTGCGGCGGCGCATGCCGGGAGAACACCGCCATTTGATCGGCGAGCGCCTTCTGAAAAGCGGGCCGCGCCTCGCAGCGCCGGCGGTAGTTTTCGAGTGGCGGTATCGTTGCGACGAGATCCGTCTCGCGCAGTTCGCGCAGTACGCTCGTCATGAGCAGGTCCGCAGCCGTGAAGCCGCCCTCGAGATAGTCGCGCTCGTCGAGGGTGGCGGCCAGGTCCGAGAGGCGCGAGCGGATCGCCTCGAGCGCTGCCGGCCGGTACAACTCCGCCCATTTTTCTCCGGCGTGGAAGTGATCGACGAGCGCGAGGTTCATGATGGGCGGCTCCATTGTGTTCAGTGCGCAGAACATCCACGCCTTGACCCGCGCGCGGCCGTTGGGGTTCCGCGGCATCAGGGTCTCCGACTGCTCGGCTATGTGCAGCACGATCGCACCGGATTCGAACAGCACGAGATCGTCTTCCTCATAGGCAGGCACCTGGCCGAACGGCTGCAACGCGCGATATTGTTTCGATGTCTTGTAATCCGGCCCGAGGAGCCTCGTCTCGTAATCCAGGCCGGCCTCCCCGAGCGCCCAGCGCGCCCGGAGATCGCGTACAAGCCCCTGCGCGAAGGGCGGCACCCAGGGAAAGGCGCTAATTGTGATTCCTGCCATCTCGGTTTCTCCGGTTTGCCGATGAATAGGTCGGGGCGTCGTCAATGCCGTCCTGAACCTCCTTCCAGGCGGGAAAGGCCGACTTCAGCTTGCACCGGCCTGCTGGGGTGAGTTTCAATGGGTGCGCCCTTGCATCCTTCGATGACGCGGCCGCGATCCAGCCGTTGCGCGCGAGCAGTTTCGCGGCGCGCGTTAGCGTCGTGCGCTCCAGGCCCAACAGGTCGGCAAGCTCCCCGGTGGGCGTCGGCCCCTTGAGTGCCAGGGCGGCGAGAATGGAAAACTGGGTTGCGCGCAATCCGTGGGGGCGAAGCTTTTCCTCGTAGAGGCGCGTCACCGCGCGGGCCTCGCGCCGCGCCGCCAGGCAGTGACAGTTCCGGGTTTGCCAAAGGTCGATTTCGGTACTCACAAATAGATAGTGTATATACACGTATTGCCACTGTCAAGCACCGTCACGCCCGCAGGTGATATGGCTGTTCCTGTCGGAAGATCCGGTTGGCGAGGCGGCGCCGTTCATGGCGTTTCCACTGCCGCTGTGGCCGGCGGGTTGCCGTCGCGTTCACTGAGGGGTGAGGTCCGCCGGTTCCGGGAGCGGACCTCGTTCACGATGTGGCCTGCCGGGTGCGCCCTTACCCGGCTTTCATGGATCGTTTCGGAGTGAAACGGGGCTCGGCTTCAGGCTTTTCCCGGCTGTTTGCGCACGTAACGGGTGCCGAGAAGGATGTCCCAGAGCGGTGAGGTGACGCCGAAATTGGCCTCGGGGTGGTAGTGGTGGATGTGATGGAATGCGGCCCAGCGCATGAGCAACGGCTGCCTGAAGCGTACGTGATGGATGGCGAAGTGGCTCAGGCCGTACAGGATATAGCCGATCGTCGCGGCGCCCATCATCAGGAAGGCGAAGCCGGCCGGCATGACAAGCACGCACAGGGCGGTGAGCCCCACCGCTACCATGGCGGGCAGAAAGAAGGGCAGGGAGTCGTAGCCCTTGGGGTTTTCGTGATGTTGACGGTGGCCGCGCTCGAACAGCGGTATGCGCGTGTGGAACATCCAGCGGTGGAAGAAGTACTCGACGAAGCTGAACAGGAATAGACCGAGCACGAAAGCCGGGAGGGCAATCAGGGGGCCGTCCACCCGCCGGAAGCCGGCAAAGAGAAGCAACGTGGCAAGCGCTATGTCCACGCCGAATTCGGCCCAGTAGTTCGCGCGGCTGGAGAACATCTGCGCCATGCCCTTGGCACTCGCGCGCATGAGGTCGCGCATCAATGCACCCTGCTTGACTGCGCTCGATCGTCGGAGATCATGGGAATTCTCTGTGCCTACGGAAGGTATTGTCCCACATACCCGGGCCGGGCGTACGCCTGCAGCGCGTCGGAGGCTTCG
>CAZKOE010000054.1:7313-14138 GCA_964554305.1 uncultured Gammaproteobacteria bacterium | reverse complement strand
GGCCGAAGCAATCTCGCACTGACCGTGAGCGCCCCGCAATTGGTGGCCGAGGGGCAGCCTTATGTCAGCCAGACGATTGCAACCAACGATGCGAGCGCAAGCTCGCCCGCCGTGTCGGCGACGATAACGGTGCCGGCCGCGGCGAGCTTCGTTGCGGCGACGGCGAGCCAGGGCGGGTGTACCGAAGCTTCCGGTGTGGTGACTTGCGATTTCGGGCCGATCGGGGGCAACGGCGGCACGGCGACGGCAAACGTGAAGCTCGAACCCAGGAAGGGCTTTGAGGGCACATTCCGACAGACGGCAAGCGTTGTCCACGCTATTCCGCCGCTGAGCGCCGGCATGGCGAGCGTAGCCGACGCCGTGCCCGTCGCCTACGACGGCAGTCTCGACGCCCACCGGGGCCAGGCCGCGGACGGCATCCTCAAGGCTTCCGACGCCGATGGCGATCCGCTCACCTTCAGCCTCGTCACGCCGCCCGCGCACGGTGCCGTGACGATCACCGATAATCACAAGGGGCTTTACAGTTACACCCCGGAGGCGGGCTACAGCTCGGGCGACAACTTCACCTTCAAGGTCAATGACGGCATTACGGATTCCAACGTGGCCACGGTGGTTGTCAATGTTGGCAACCAGCCGCCGGTGGCGAGCGACGGATCGCTGACGACCGATGAAAACACGGCCGCGAAAGGCAGCCTGAAGGCCGAGGATCCCGATGGCGACCCGCTCAGCTATAGCATCGTCACGCCGCCGGCCCACGGCTCGGTTGCGCTGGACTCTGCAAGCGGCGCCTATACCTACACGCCCGCCGACGACTATTACGGTTCGGACAGCTTCGGCTTCAAGGCCAGCGACGGTCGCGCCGATTCCACCGTCGCCAGCGTCAGCATCACGGTGAATGGCAGCGCACCGCCGCCCCCGCCACCGTCGCCCTCCCATGACAACGGTGGCGGCGGCTTCGGCGGATTGATGCTGATGTTGTTCGCGGCGTTGGCTGGGGTAGTGGCCTTCCTCCGCCGTCGTTTTGGTCGCGGGCATGGGGGACTCTTGCGGTGGCTGCCTTTTCCCGGTGGGAGCGTGCTTTCTCGCGATCTTGCGGATTCGTTGACGCCGGAATCGCGAGCAAGCTCGCTCCCACAAGAGTCGGCTTCAAGATCCGAATCGCGCGCGATTTTTCACGAAAGCGAACGGAAGAATCAACTCGGAACCAAACGCAAGGAAACGAACATGCGGATAAATGGCAAATGGACGGCGGTGGCCGCCGGCATTCTGGCGCTGGCGATGATTGCCGGCCTGCCCTTCGCGGCAACCTCCCTGGCCGCGTCCGGCCATGCAACGGCACCAAAGGCGCACAACCCCTCGGGCCTCACCGGCTGGAGCATCGAGAATGCCCGCAAGGCGGGCGGGCCGAGCCCGCTGGTCACGATGGCGCCGCAGAGCAGCCTGAAGGTGCTTGCGAATGCAACCAAGCTCGGGCCGCACGCGCCGCAGTCCAGCATCAAGCTGACCGTGGCATTGAAACTGCGCAATGAAGTCAAGCTCAAGAGCTTCCTCGAACAGGTGCAGAATCCTCACAGCCCGGTTTATCGTCAATGGCTGACGCCGGCCGAGTTCACCCGGCTGTACGGACCGACCAAGGCCGACGTGGCCAGGGTAACGGCCTTCCTCGAGGCGCACCACATCAAGGTCTTGAACGTCTCCTCCAACCGGATGCTCATTCATACCGAGGCGGCCACGGCGGCGTACGAGTTGGCCTTTCATGTTCGCGTCAACGACTATAAACTTGATGGACGCAGCTTCTACAGCACGGCGGATGCCCCGAAGCTGCCGCGTGCGCTCGCGCCGCTGGTGGCGAACGTGCTGGGTCTGAACCGCGGCGTGCAACTGCACACACACCTCCACCAGCGCCCGCTCGCGAGCGCACGGGGCCTCGGTCCGCGCCAGGCGCCACCCGCCTCGACGGCCTATCTGAACCCGCTGCAGATCGCTCATGCCTACGATTATCCCGACATCACCAATCCGGGCAACGGTTACGGCGTGAATGTGGCAATCCTGACTGCGAATAGTTCGGGGCTTGCGGACTACTTCAGCGACGTGCGCGGCTTCTGGGCCGCCTTCGGGCTGCCGGATCATACGATCAACGTGATTCCGGTGGACGGGGATACCGGAAGTCTCGGTGGCATGGGCGAGACGCTGCTCGACATCGAGTACAGCGGCGCGATGGGGCCGGGCATCACGCAGAATGTGTATGTTGGGGGCGATGCGTATTTGGCCACTTTCATAGACGTATTCAACCGGTTCGCCAACGATACCAATCCCGACGGCACCGCGAAGAACCAGGTCATGACCACGAGCTGGGGCGCGCCCGATATTGTTTGGGGTAATCAGGCCATTACCGCCGATCAGGCTTTCATGCAGGCAGCCTCCGAGGGCATTTCGATGTTCGCCGCCGCCGGCGATCATGGCTCGGGCGACAACACGAATCAGGACAACGTGGCCGATTATCCTTCCGCCGATCCCTATGTTGCTGCGGCCAACGGTACGCAACTCAATATCAACGATCTCGCCGGCGACTACGGCAGCGAAGTCGTGTGGAACGATGCCAATTGCTTCGGCCAGGGGCGTTGGGCCACCGGCGGCGCAGTGAGCCAGATCTTCGATAAGCCTGCATGGCAGTTCGGGCCGGGCGTACCCGCCGATATTGGCATGCGCATGAATTCCGGCATGGCGGCGACGGCGAGCTGCACCCATCCGATGTTGACTCTGGTCGGAGGGCAGTGGGGCATCACTGCCGGCACCAGCGCCGTTGCGCCGCAGCTTGCCGGAGTATTCGCGATCGCGGTCTCGGAGAGAGGCAGCGCCCTGGGTCAGTCGAACGAGTTGATTTACAACGATGCCCGCGCTCACTACGCCGGCGACTTTCACGATGTGACCGAGGGCGGCAACGGCGCCTTCCAGGCCGGCCCCGACTGGGATCATCCCACCGGCTGGGGCAGCCCCGACGTCAAGAACCTGCTCTCGCACATCGGCATTCAGGGCCCCAAGGGCACGCTCAAGGGCAAGGTCACCGCGGCGGCGACGGGTTCGGCGATTGCCGGTGCCCTCGTGGCGGCGACGGGTCCCGGGACCAACCCGCACACGTTCCGGGCCAAGACCGGCGCCGATGGTAGCTATTCGAGGCTGCTGCCGGCGGGCGATTACACCGTGACCGTGTCGGGCTACGGTTACAAGGGCGGCAAGGCTTCGGTCTCGATTACTGACGGCGGGACGATGACGCAGAACTTTCCCCTGGAAGCGGCGCCCACGGTCACCCTGTCCGGCAAGGTCAGCGACGGCTCGGGCCACGGTTACGGGCTCTACGCCGACATCAAGGTTGACAAACCGGGCTTCGGCCAGGTCGCCGAGGTGTGGAGCGATCCGGCGACGGGCCAATACAGCCTCGAACTGCCCGCTAATTCAACCTACACGGTAAAGGTTGCCGCCGCCTTCAATGGCTACAACACGGCGTCCAAGACGCTGACGCTTTCCGGCGACAAGACGCAAAATTTCTCCCTTGCCATAACCGGTGCCTGCACGGCGCCCGGTTACCATTTCGAGCATGGTGATGGTTTCGGCGAGGACTTCAACGACGGGACCTTC
The DNA here is from genome assembly GCA_964554305.1 of uncultured Gammaproteobacteria bacterium. Lineage (GTDB taxonomy): Bacteria > Pseudomonadota > Gammaproteobacteria > JAKDMP01 > JAKDMP01 > JAKDMP01. The sequence continues at coordinate 10,502 of CAZKOE010000054.1, read as the reverse complement.
CCGCCCGACGGGTGGACAAAGGCGCCGCCCGCGGCGACCTCAGTTCCCTTCAAAAACACCTGGGCGTTGATCAGTAGTCGTTGGAACATAACAGGTGGTACGGGCGGCGCGGTAGCCGCGGGGGCTGATGGTCCGCATGAAGATACCCCGCCTTTCGACACTTCGCTGATGACCCCGCCGATCCCGGTGACTTCGCTGGGGGGTGTGGCCACCTTGCGATACAAGGCTTATTTCAATGGACTTTTTGCTTCTACGAAGAGTGGGCTTGCCTTGGAGATCAGCACGGACGGGGGGCAGCACTGGACTCCCCTCTCGACCTGGCGCAGGACCCATGAGAGCCCGGACGGCACCTCCGGCATTGATGTGACGATGGACCTGGCATCCTACCTTCCGGCTTCGGGCAGCTTCCAGCTTCGCTGGCGTTATTTCAATCACATAAGCGGTTATGGAAACCAAGCGCAGATTGACGACGTGGCCATCGGCAATTGCGTGCCGGTTTCCGGCGGCTTGGCCTACGGTGAGGTAACCGACGCCAACACCGGCGACCTTCTGGCCGGCGTGCTGGTCACCGACAATGCAGGCGACAGTACCCAAACAAGGGGCAATCCGGCCGATCCGTCTTTCCCGGCGGCGGCCTATCTTTTCTTTGTTCACGCGGGGGTGAACAAATTGACGGCCGGCAATCCGAAATATGCGCCGGTAACCGAGGCATTTGCGGTCGAGCCGAATCGGGTCAAGACCCATGACTTTGCACTCAAGGCGGGCCGGTTGCAGGCCACCCCGGATTCCCTGGCCGTTCAAGCCACGGTCAATGCGTTGACCACGGCCACCCTCAGGCTCGACAACACCGGTGCGGGTAACGCCGACTACAAGGTCTGGGCGCTCAATGCGCCGCCGCCCGCCAGCGCCCGGACCGCGGGATCGCTTGCGGCCTACCCGCGTTACACCCTCACGCCGCCCGTATCCACCTTTTCCATGGCGTTTTCGATCTTGGGATTGGGCGTGGATCGTGACGCGTCGGACCTCTGGTTGGGGGAGAAGCGTCTGGCTAATATTTCTACTGATCATTATCTGAAAGATCACCGTTTCCGGTTCGACGGGACCGATACGGGAGACGTCATAAACTTGAAGGATTCGGGTATACCGTACATTGATGTCAAATATCCGGCCGATATGGCCTTTGACGTCAATACCGGGATGCTCTGGCAGTTGATCTATGAAGGTTTCATAGATGTCAACCAGACTCCGCGGCTCCCAATGCGGATTATCGAACTCGATCCGGCCACAAAGGCCTACACCGGCAACAGCATCGTGGTTCCGGGGCCGGGGAACCGCTACGCCGCCCGCGGCCTGGCCTACGATCCCCTGAGCAATACCTGGTACGCCGGCGGGTACTACACTGCGTATAACCTTCCTCAACATTGGGGAGCGATCTATCATTTCGATGCCGCGGGAAATCTGGTGGAGCCTCCGGTAGATACCGGTCTGGATATTATTGCGGGGCTGGCTTACAATCCCGCGACCGGGCATCTGTTTGTTTCGAATATCCGAAACTCGTCTTCAATACTGCCGGGGACGATTTATGTGCTTGACGCCAAACACGGCTACCGCCAGGTTGGGGAGTTCACGTTTGACCCCACTGCGCAGTATGGCAGCGGGGCTCCCGGCCTGGGTTATGACTGCGAGGGAAACTTGTGGGTCACGACCATCAATCATGCGACAGAACGATCGATCGTATTGCAGGTGCCTTCGGGAGAAACCGGTTGGTGCGTGGGCAAGGGTGTCCCGTGGCTGACCGTGGCGCCGGAGAAAGGCACGGCGGCGGCCGGCACCACAACCACAGTGCAGCTCGCCATTGACGGCACGGGACAAAAGGAATACACGACCTCGAAGGTTCAGCTCGCGGTAACCGGAACGCCGTACCCGATGCAGACCATCCCGCTGACCGTGACCTGGGAGCCGCGGCCGGTGAATCTCGCCCTGACCGGGACGGTCGGACCGGCTTCGGCGCGCAAGGGCGATACCTTGCTCTATACGCTGACCGTCCATAACCAACACGCGAACGATCACGGCGCGGCAACGCAGGTGAAACTGACCTACCCGTTACCGGAAGGGGTCAGCTACACGGCCGCGAGCGGCGATGCGAGTTGCACCGTGCCGCCCTCGGGCTCCGCACCCGCGCCGGCGAGCGGCGATTCTGCGGATGCCGTGACCTGCGACTTCGGCACGATCGCGCTGGGCGATTCGAAGACCGTCACGCTGGCGGTCAAGGCCGCTGACGCCGGCAAGCTGGCGAGTCACTTCAAGGTCAGCGCCCGCGAGCCCGACAGCGATGGCGACAATAACAACCTTACGCTTTCCAGCGACGTCATCGGCACCGCCGACCTTGCGCTCAGCGCCGACAAGGCCTCAATCCCGGCGGGCGGAACGGGTACGCTTGTGCTCACGCTCGACAACAAGGGCCCCGATCCGGCCTCGGCCGTGCAGATTCGCGCCAGGGTGGGCGCCGACGCGGTTCATCTCCAATCGGCGAGTGCCTCGCAGGGACAGTGCAGTCTCTCGGGCGGCGTTACTTGTGATCTGGGCCAGGTGAATGTCGGCGATACAGTCACCGTAAAGTTGCAACTGTTCGGTACCTATGCCGGCAGCGCCACGATCAACGCGCAGGCGAACACGGCGAGCGATGAGCCGGATTCCTCCGGCAACGGCGTAACCGCTCAGATTACCGTCACCGAAGCGAAGTCGCCCGGTAACGGTGACAACAACGGGGGCGGCGGCGCCTTCGGCTGGCTCGCGCTCGCAGCGTTGCTGGGCCTTGGCCTCACGGCCGCCGCCTACAGGAGAAGAATGAGCCGATGAGGCAACAGGTTAAGACCGTAATCTTCCGAAAGCGGTCTGGGCGGGGGTGGTCTGCGGCTCGGCCACCTCCCGCCCCTTTATTTGGAAATGTAGGAGCGACTTCAGTCGCGATAGGAAGCAGGATGGAGCGATAGAGGCTATTTGATTGGAGATGACGAACGTGAGTTGTAGATTGATTGGCGCCTTGGCCGGTCTTATTGCAGCGGTCGCCTTGACCGGGATGGCCTTTGTAGGGGGTTCCGCGACCAAGGCCGGCACGCAGACTTCTCTGGTGACGATGCCGCCGCAGAGCAACCTGAAGTTGCTTTCGCACGCGACCCTGATCGGGGT
>CAZKOE010000054.1:0-7303 GCA_964554305.1 uncultured Gammaproteobacteria bacterium | reverse complement strand
CCAGGTGACACGGGTGGAAGGTTACCTGGAGGCGCATCGCATCCGGGTGCTCGATGTCTCGCCGGACCGTACCCTGATCCATACCGAGGCAACTACCGGAGTCTACGAGGATACCCTCGACATCCAGATCAACGATTACAAGTTGGATGGGCGCCGGTTCTACAGCACGGCCGACAGGCCGAAGCTGCCGCGTGCGCTCGCGCCGTTGATCCTGGGCATCCTGGGGTTGAATCACGGGTTGACGATGTCCCCATTGCGCCACAAGGCAGCTGCCTCGCCTGCCGCCGCTCGGCCCATGTCGCCGCGGACGGCACCGCCCGCCTTCGAACGGTAATGACAATAGCGGCGGATTACGAGGTGTCTGAGGGTTTGGCGTTTGCATGTCTCGGTATTGGTGAGGCCGAAGAACGGGTTTATCGCTGGCTGTTGTTCAATTATGGGGCAACCGTTTCTGAGGCCGTTCAGGCACTGTCGTTGGCGCGCGGCGAAATGCGGCGTGTGCTGAGGACCCTGGAGCACAAGGGCCTGGCAGCACATGCATCGGGTCGGCCGCGAAAGCATTTTCCGATTCCCCCGGATATTGCGTTGGTGCCTTTGCTTTCGCAACAGGAGGTAGTGTTGCAGCAACTGTGGCAGACAGTCCGGGAGATTGAGGAAGCAGCGGCTTCTGCCGCAACCAACCGTTGAAAATTATTGCAGGTCGGCATGAGGCCGGAGGCTGTTGCCGAATTTCGCATTGGCGACAACGCGCTTTAGGAACCTCTGATCAATTCAAACCTCGTCATTCCGGACGTCGCGCAGCGACGATCCGGAGCCGAAGGCCGGAGACAATATGCGCGTAGCGCATGACCCAAAGGGCGAGCGACGCGAGTCGCGAGTAATCTTGCCGGAGATCGGCAAACGCGCTCACTCAGGGCATCTCACCCATTTAGGCGAGATTCCGGGTTCTCCCTTCGGGAGCCCCGGAATGACGGAATACTGTATAAATCAGAGTCTCCTTGAGCGTTCCTGCTTTCAGAGGCGAATGATTGGGTATGGTGATTGAGTGCGGTTTGGGCGAATCGCTGCTTAACCGAATGTGGCTTCCAGTCTGACGGGTGACAACGTAACCCGAACGCTGCAATGCCTTGATAAGCTGATGCGCGTCGAGGTCGCGGGCAGCTTCACGCCGCAAGCACCTCATCGCGTCTGGTGAAAACCGGGTAAGAGCGATTTCAGCCGCGATTCTTGGGTTTTCGCCATGGCTGGAGCCGCTTTTGCGGTCAAGACGGCTCGATGTAATCCGCGGGTTTGTTGGCGCCGGAGCCGAAAAGGAATTTTTCCATTTCCTGTTTGAGGAAACTCCGCGCCTTGGGATCTATTGGCGTCAGGCGGTATTCGTTGATGAGCATGGTCTGGTGCGCGAGCCATTGTTGCCAGGCTTCCTTCGAGACCTGTTCGTAGATGCGTTGGCCGAGTTCGCCGGGGTACGGCGGCTTCGCGAGCCCTTCGGCTTCCCGTCCGAGGACGACGCAGTGTACGGTTCGTGACATTGTCAACTCCTGATTACGCGGCTTGCCGCTCTTGCCGCGCGGCAAGCCAGGTGCGAATCGGCGCGGGTAATCCGGATCGCAACGCAGCGTCGTCGGTAAGCCAGCGGTAACGGTCGGCTTCGCGGACCGTTTCTTCCTCGACGCTCAACGCGACGATGCGGGCGGCGAGGCGGAAGTGGGTGAATTCGTGATGGAAGCCCGGGAGTTCCCGGCATGAATGGACCTGTAGTCCCAGCGCGGTTTCACACCAGATCTCGGGCGCGAGTGCGTCCGGAAGTTCGGGGAGGCACAGGAGTCCGCCCCAGACGCCCGTCGGCGGGCGCTCCTCGAACAGTATTTTCCCCGCCCGTTCGATCCAGGCGTAGCGGCGTTCACGCAGTGGCCGCGGGCGATTCGGGCGCGGCCCGGGAAACGCGGTTTCGCGTCCGAGAGTGTGAGCGGTGCAATCCGCGGCCAGCGGGCAACGCGAACAGGCCGGTGCGGTAGGTGTGCATGCCGTTGCGCCCAGATCCATGATGGCCTGCGTATAGGCCGCGGCTCCTTGCTGGGGTGTTTCCTCTTCGGCCAACCGCCACAACTCGCGGGCGATGGCGCTCTTTCCCGGCCAGCCGGAAACGCCGTGATAGCGGGCGAGAACGCGTTTTGCGTTGCCGTCGAGGATGGGCACCGGCATATCGTGGGCGAGGGCGAGAATGGCACCCGCCGTCGAGCGGCCGATGCCGGGAAGTGCCGTGAGTCCATCCGGGCTTTCCGGCAGTTTCCTACCGTGTATCTTCACGCAACGCCGGGCGGCGGAATGAAGGTTACGCGCGCGTGCGTAATAGCCGAGTCCGGACCACAGGGCGAGTACATCGGAAAGCTCGGCTTTGGCGAGTGCTTCGAGCGTCGGGAAGCGGGCCATGAAGCGCTCGAAGTAGGGGATGACGGTTGCGACCTGCGTCTGCTGGAGCATGACCTCCGATACCCACACGCGGTAAGGCGTCGACGGGTGTTGCCAGGGCAGATCGTGACGTCCGTTTGCACGCGCCCATGCGATCAGGCGTGGCGCAATCGGCGCCCGTTCAGCCGCCATTGCCCTTGTCTTTGTCTCCGTTTCCCAGAAGCTCCTGCAACAGTTTTTTCTTGAGGTCCTTCTTCTGTTTGTCCAGCTTCTTTTTGACTTCCGATTCGACGCGGGCCTTGAGCGCGGTTTCGATATCGGGGTAGGCGGAAAGATCCGTGAGGCTGCCGCTGATCCGGATGGGTACCTCGGCGCTTTTGAGTTGCGCGAGATTTTCACCCGAGATCTTCGGAGTCTTGACCACGGTGGCGAGCAGCCGGTAATCCACCGCGTTGTGCTGGATGAGATCGACGGTGCCGTGACCGCTCACGGCGAGGAAGGGCAGCCGGGCGACCAGCGTATCGTTGGTGAGCTTGCCCTTGTCTATGACGATATGCGCCTTGAGGTTGGTGATTTCCGTGCGCTTCGGACCCTGTGCCGGTACGCGTTTGCCCTTCTTCACCAGGAGATAGGCGCGGCGCAACGTATCCCACAGGTTGATGCCTTCGAGCGCGCCGTTCTTGATGGAGAAGTCCGAACTGCCCTTGAGCGTCGCCATCAGTTCACCCACGGTGTCGCCTTCGCCCGCGAGCGTGAAGCTCAGATCGCTCGTTCCGCTCAGGCGTTTCCGATCCGTCAGTGCCGCGATCAGCTGACCAAGGTCTATGCTTTGCAAGGCCTGGGTGGTTTTCAGCTTCATGCCTTGCCCGGCGGCCGCAATCGTGATGTTCCCCCGATAGCTGCCCGAATAGAGTTTTGCCTGGATCGGGGCGATATGCAGGCTACCGTTCGCAGCGTCCAGTTTCATGTCAAGGTTGTTCGCGGCAATGCCGAAGCCGGACAGTTTGCCGATGGAAAGCCTGCCCGCGAGGTTGAGATTTTTGAGCAGTCGCCCCGGCAGTCGCGTCTCCATGAACGTTTTTCCGTGCGGCGTTCCGATGCGGGCTCTTGAACCGCCGCCGGCGACGATGTAATCGGCGAGGTCGAGTTTGTCGAGCTTGAGATCGAAATGAAGCGCGCGGGTCTTGAGATTCGGAACGCCTACCGATCCGCTCAGCGTCGAGCCGTCGAGCTTCAGGACGAGGTCGGAGAGCGAAACGGCGTTCGGGCTTGCCCCGAGGTTGGCGGTGAGGCTCGCGCGATTGAAGCCTTTGAAGCTTCGCGGAACCGGATCGCCGAGCGTCGCGAGGACCTTGCGCGGCGAGAACGGCGCAATGGCGAGGTGCCCGGAAATGGCGGGTTCGGAGTTAAGGTTTTTCGCCTTTGCGTCGAGCGTCGCGCGCAGGTTGGAGAACGCGACGATGAGGCCCGAAAGCGTTGCCGTTCCCGCCTGCTTGTCGTAGGCGATGCGTTTCCAGCGGGCGTTGATGTCGATCGGCTGGTTGCCGCCGAAGCTCGTGACCGTGGCGTCGAGCTTCCCGCTCGCAAGACTTATCCGATCCCCCGTTTTGTCGAATGTTGCCGTGGTGTCGAACTTGATGCTGGCCTTGAAGTGCGGGTGATCGCTCGACAGTTGCGTTCGGAATGAAAGCGGGAAGGGCTTGCCGGGTTTGAGTTTGCTGGCCTTGAGGCCGAATTGCCGGATCGTGTAATGCTTGCCGCTTTCGGCATCCCTGTACTCGAGCGTTCCGTTGTTGATTGCGATCTTGCCGACGGAAAGATGTGCGAGCGGCGCCTTGTTCTTCGCAGCCTTGCTTTTCGATGCGGGCTTGCCGCCACCGGTCAGGTCTTCCCAGTTGTTTCCCCCGCTCTTGTTGCGGGCGAGGTCGAGCGCAGGCGCCTCGAAGGTAATGCCCGAGACCTCGACGTTGCCGAAGATCAGAGGGATGAGCTTCGCATGGATTTCGACTTCCTTCGCGTGCAGGAACGGCTCCTTGCCGAAGCCCTTGGCGTTGGCCATCGTGACGTCGTGGGCGTCGAAGCCGATCCACGGGAAAAGCGAGAGCGAGACTTGTCCGCCTATCGTGACGTTGCGTCCGGTTCTGTCGGTCGCGACTTTTTCGATTTCGCCCTTGATTGCCGCCGTGTTCGCAAAGTGCGGGATGATCACGATCGCGAGAATGATCAGCACGACGATGACGCCGATCGTGATGCCGGTCCACTTGAGCACCCGCAGCCAGATCGGGCGGCGGGGTTTGGCTGTGGGTTTCTCGGTCATGCCCTCACGCGTCGTGTCCTGCGGACCTGGAGCGGGCGATGGGAATCGAACCCACGTCATCAGCTTGGGAAGCTGAGGTTCTACCATTGAACCACGCCCGCGCGTCGTTCATTCTAACCCGGAGTGGGGGCGCCGGCACCGTGTCGGCTTCAAGGCATGGTTGAGCAACGGGTAAAGGATCGCGGCGGGGGTGGCGAGCCCGACGCTTTTACCCTCCGTTCCGCCCGGCCGTGGCGATACCCTCGATTTCGACGTTGAGTTCCTCGCGGCAGACGTCGGCATGCAGGTAGACGGCGGGATGGTCCGGTGGCAGGCGTTCGGCGAGCGCCGCGCGGACCGCGTCGATGTCGGAGCGGCGGCGCAAATAGACCTTTATCGGCGCGATGGCGGCCAGACCGCCGCCGGCGCCGCCCCAATGGTTGACCAGCGTTTCGAGATTCACGAGGGTTTCGTCGAGTTGATCGAGCGTTTCGCCGTGACGTGAAGCATGGCCGGTGATGCTTGAGGTCCCCGAGATGTAAAGCGTCGTTTCATCGCCTTCGGGGAAGGCCATGGCGCGGGAAAAGGAAGGCGATCGGCGGCCGTAGCGCGGAGGGTAGTGGAATGCGCTTTGCTGGCGGGGATTTTCGACCTGGCGGCCGGGGGTTGCACCCGCCAGAGCGTAGAGCAGAATACGCTCGTCCGCGTCGCCGAGCAGGCAGGCGGCCGGGAGCGCCGTCTCGCCCGTGCCGGCCGACGCGAAGGCGCGGGCGCGCCCGGCGCACCAGGCGCGGTAGCGGTTTTCCGTTCCGAGTTTGCCGGTGATCCGGGGCAGGTATTGCCAGACTCGGATCAGGTTCGGGCAAGCGAGCTGCCGGGCGGCCTCGATGAGCTTCCGGTAGAGTTCCGCGGCGGCCGTTTCGAGCTCTTCGGTATTCGCCAGGTCGGTCGCGAGCATGGCCAGACCCGGCGCCACTCGGGTGGTGAAGATGCCGAGGCGACCGTAGGCCACCGGCGTCGAAACCCGCCAGGCCTCCACCGTTGACGGGTCGAGCGGCTCGAGCCCGGTTTCGATCCATGCCGAGCCGCCGTCGCCCGCACTCCGCGCTCCGCCGAAGCCGACCAGAGCCAGCGTTCCCGGTGCCGCGGCAAGCTTTGCCGCCTCGGTCCGGTCAATCAGCGCAACTTGCGGTGCCAGGGATGTCGTCATGGGCTTGGAAAGGCTTGAAATGGGGGGAAATGCCGCCATTTTAACCATTTGGGTTGACAGGAGACATATAATGGAAACCATGAGAATTCAGCTCAATGGCGAGTGCCGTGAGCTGGCCGAAAAGGAAACGGTCTCCGGTCTCATTTCCACGCTCGACCTCGCCGGCCGGCGGATCGCGGTGGAAGTCAACGGCGCCGTGGTGCCCAAAAGTGAACACGAACGGCACCGGCTCCGGGAGGGCGACCGCGTTGAGCTCATTGGCGCGATAGGAGGCGGGTGATGAGCGTCGTAGAACGCGAAATACAGGCGGATGCCGCAGTCGATGCCCTGAGAATTGCCGGGCATGAGTTTCGCTCGCGCCTGATCGTCGGCACGGGGAAATACCGCGATCTCGACGAGACGCGGCGGGCGATCGAGGCCTCGGGCGCGGAAATCGTCACCGTGGCCGTGCGCCGTACCAATATCGGCCAGAATCCGGACGAACCGAACCTGCTCGACGTGCTGCCGCTCACGCGGTACAGGATCCTGCCCAACACGGCGGGGAGCAGCACGGCCGAGCATGCCGTTCGCTCGGCGCGTCTGGCCCGGGAACTTCTCGACGGTGCCGGGCTTCTCAAGCTAGAGGTCATCGGAGACGCGAAAACCTTGTATCCCGACATGATCGAGACCCTGAAGGCGACCGAGTCGTTGGCCGCGGAAGGCTTCGAGGTCATGGTCTACACCAGCGACGATCCGCTGATGGTGCGCCGGGCGGAGAATGCGGGCGCGGTTGCGGTCATGCCGCTCGCCGCGCCGATCGGCTCGGGGCTCGGCATCCAGAACCGCTACAACCTGCGCGAGATCGTCGAAACCGCCGGCGTGCCGGTGGTGGTGGACGCGGGCGTGGGGACGGCCCCCGATGCCGCGCTGGCGATGGAATTTGGCTGCGACGGCGTGCTGATGAATTCGGCAATTGCCCTGGCCCGCGATCCCATACGGATGGCGGGGGCCATGCGCGACGCCGTCAGTGCCGGGCGCGAGGCCTGGCTGGCCGGGCGGATTCCGCGCAAGCGCTACGCGAGCGCGTCGTCTCCCGAGACGGGGCTCTTTTTTCAGTAACAGCTTTCAGTAACGGCAGGCAAAGGAGAAAAACATGCGTGATCCACTTCCCGTTTCCGTGACCGGCGCGGCGCACGATGACGCCGCCCGCCGGCAGGTCAAAAGTTACGTGCGCCGCGAAGGGCGACTTACGCGTGCGCAGAAGCGCGCGCTGGAGGAGCTTCTGCCCGAATACGCCTTTCCCGAAAGCGAGGCGGCCGTGGACTTTGCCGCCATTTTCGGGCGGCGCGCGCCGACGACGCTCGAGATCGGCTTCGGCAACGGCGACGCGCTTGCCGAGTTGGCCG
>CAZKOE010000053.1:0-14189 GCA_964554305.1 uncultured Gammaproteobacteria bacterium | reverse complement strand
GCGCTTCTTCGGCGCGGCGCGCAACATCGAGGAGGGCGGTTCGCTCACCATTCTTGCCACGGCGCTCGTCGAAACGGGCTCGCGCATGGACGACGTGATCTACGAGGAATTCAAGGGCACGGGCAATTCGGAAATCCACCTCGATCGGCGCATCGCCGAGAAACGTGTCTTCCCCGCCATCAACATCAATCGCTCCGGCACTCGGCGCGAGGAGTTGCTGGTGACGGAAGAAGAGTTGCAGAAGATGTGGGTGTTGCGCAAATTGCTGCACCCGATGGACGAACTCGCCGCGAGCGAATTTCTCATCGACAAACTCAAGGACACCAAGACCAACGCCGAGTTCTTCAACTCCATGAAGCGTTAAAACGAGGAGAGAGGGAAGAGAAGGTAATAAGAGGATTCGAGACAAGGCGGGCACGGTGCTTGCATCTGATCTCTCGCGCTCATTTCTCTTCGCTCATTTCTCGGTTTTTGTTGCTCGATATCCGATATCGCGGCGGTACTGCATGCCGTCGAAATGGATTTTCCCCACTGCTTCGTAAGCGTTCTCTTTGGCCGAATTGAGGGTCTTTCCCAGTGCAGTGGCGCAGAGCACGCGCCCGCCGTCCGTGACGACTCCGCCGTCTTCGATTGTCGTGCCGGCATGAAAGATTTTCACGTTTTCGCCAAACGGCGCATCGAGCCCGCGAATGATGTCGCCCTTGTGTGAACTTGCCGGATAGCCGGCGCTTGCGAGCACCACCCCCAATGAGGGTTGCGGGTTCCAGGCGATAGAGGTTGCACCGGGTTCGCCCGCAAGCGCGGCTTGAATCAGGCCGACCAGATCCGAGTCCAGCCGCATCAGGATCGGTTGCGTTTCGGGATCGCCCAGACGGCAGTTGAATTCGATCAGCCGTGGTGCGTCGTCCTCGCCGATCATGAGGCCCGCGTAGAGGAATCCCCTATACGGTATGCCTTCGGCGGCAAGCCCCGCGAGCGTCGGCCGGATGATTTCACGCTCGATGCGCGCCGCGACCGTCGGCGTTACAGCGGGCGCCGGGGAGTAGGCGCCCATGCCGCCGGTGTTGGGGCCGGTATCGCCGTCAAAGATGCGCTTGTGGTCCTGTGAGGTCGCGAGCGGCACGTAGTTTTCTCCGGCGGCGACGACCATGAAGCTCGTCTCCTCGCCGCGCAGGAATTCCTCGATCACGATTTCGCGCCCCGCTGCGCCGAAGCGCGCGCCCGAGAGCATGTCTTCGATGGCGCGATCGACTTCCTGTCGGGTTTCGGCGATCACGACGCCCTTGCCGGCCGCGAGGCCGCTCGCCTTGACGACGGCGGGGAGGCCCAGTTCGCGCGCCCAGGCCCGCGCCGGTCCGACTTCGGTGAGGGTTCGGTAGCGCGCGGTCGGAATCGCGTGGCGATCGCAGAACGCCTTGGTGAAGGCCTTTGAGCCCTCGAGGCGGGCGGCGGCGCGGCCGGGCCCGAAGCAGGCGAGCCCGGCGGCGTCGAATGCGTCCACGATGCCGGCGACGAGCGGGGCTTCCGGCCCGACAATCGTCAATTCGACGGCATTGTCGCGGGCGAAGTCGCGGAGCGCCGGAATGTCGGTCGCGGCGATGGCGACGTTGTCGCACTTTGCCTCGGCGGCGGTACCGGCATTGCCCGGCGCAACGTAAACACGTTCGATAGCCGGCGATTGCGCCGCCTTCCAGGCCAGCGCGTGTTCGCGGCCGCCGCCGCCTACCACCAGAACTTTCATGCAATCAATCTCCGGTTTACGGTTGTACTCGTGACCGCTGTCAAGGGAAGAAGGGTGATCGGCGTTATTCTATGCGGTGATGATGCCGATCCGCGATTGACGATGCGCGCCGCGTTCGAGGGCCTTGCCGGCCTGTTTCTGTCCGTTTGCGTGTTGTTTGGAACGTGGGGACCGTTCTTCTGGCAGATCGGCACGCCCTTGTGGGCGGAACTCGCCATTGCGGCGGCGGTGGGCCTCGCGGCGGGCGCGCTTGCTCCGCGCGAGACGCCGGCCTGGCTGGCCTGGCCGGTGCTGGTGGCGCTCGCCTGGGCGGGCTATGCCTACGGCGCCGTCGCGATATTGCCGTCGCCGGTGGTGCTGCGCTTTCTGGTGTATCCGCTCGCCGCGAGCGTCGGCGTCCTTGCCGGGCTGATGGCCTGGCGGATGCCGTTGCGGCACGCGGCCTGGCGTCCGGCACCGATTGTGCTGGGGGCGGCGGCCATCGTCGGTATCTTCTTTCTGCACGGCTCGATCATGGCCTGGACCGGACCGAAGCCCTGGCCCGCGCCGCCGTTCACCCTGCAATTGCTGAACGGCAAGACCCTGAGTTCGCGGGCCCTGTCCGGGAAAACGGTGGTTCTTGCCTTCTGGGCCACTTGGTGCGGGCCCTGCCGCAGGGAATTGCCCGAGCTGCAGAAGTTCTACGAACAGCATTACGCGGCGCGCGGCGACGTGCGCTTTTTCCTGGTGGATGAAGGCTACGGTGCCGAGACGCCCGCCAAGGCGCGCAAATTTCTTGCCCACTTCAACTTGCATCTGCCCGCGGCCTTCGATGCCGAGGGCGAACTCGGGCAAAAGCTCAGGACCGGCAGCGTGATCCCGGTGCGCGTCGTGATCGGCCCGCACGGCTTCGTTCGCCTCATCGATCGGGGTTACTTGAAAGGCGAGGCCGGCTTTCCGGCCCTGCGCAAGGTCATTCGCGAGACCACCGGCGAGGCGGGCTGAGCGGGGCGCCGTTCGCAACCCTGCTGCGCAGGCTCATGTTGCACGGCCTATGCCTCGGGTTCGATTCCGATGAGTCCGCCTGGAACCAGGTCGGGCGCAGCGGGGTTGCCCGCAAACCCTTGCGCGCTCGGCGAACGGTTCGCCGGGCGCGTAGCCGCGAAACTCCGGGAGCCGGCACGTCGCCGTTCCGTGTTGATTCGCTCTTTCTTCAAACGCCCAAGCGTTGCCTGCATTGCTCACTGCCGGGTCATTCAACCCGTTGAGTTGCGGTAACCGGAAGTCCTGTCCCGGATTTGCGAGCGCCCTCATTCAGGGCCTCTGCTTGTTCACGCGAAGTGTCGTGTGGAGAATTTGTACGTTGACGTTTGCTTCAGGCAGCGATCGTATCCAGACTGCCGATTGCTCTTGTCTTCCGGGCTTTGCGTTGCGGAATCGATAAGCGGTAATTTGACAAATACAAATGATTCGCATTAACATTCTGCTTTCATTTTTACCGTGAGGAGCGCTTTTCGCCGTGAAAGCCCGAAAATTGGTTTGTCTGACTGCCGCTTCACTCTGCGTTGTGGCAATGGGGAGTGCGGGCACATTCGCGGCGTCGGCGGCGCCGACATCGCCGGCGGTGGCGCCCGCTACGGCACCCGGCACCTCGGAGGCGCCCGCTGAAGCCGGCGAACAAACCACGCAGCTCAAGCCGCTCACCGTAATCGGATCGCCCGATCGATCAATCTACGAAATCTCGCGGACCAGCACGGCGACGGGCATCGATACACCGATTCTCGATATCCCGCAGTCCATCCAGGTCATCCCGCATCAATTATTGCTCGATCAGGGTGCGCAGTCCCTGGCGCAGGCGATGCGGAACGCCCCCGGTGTCTACGTGCAGCAGGGCGAGGGCAACCGCGACGAATTCTACATTCGCGGGGTCAAGACAAAATCGGACTTCTTCGTGAACGGTTTGCGTGACGACTCGGAGTATTATCGCCCCCTGTACAATGTGGCGCACGTGGACGTGCTGCAGGGGCCGGCCGCGATCCTGTTCGGCCGCGGCGGCGCCGGCGGCATCATTAATCTGGTGACGAAAAAGCCTGAGCGTGCGTCCACGCGCAGTTTCTCGCTCGATGCGGGTTCCTGGCAAGAGAAGCGGGCCACGGTTGACGTGGGCGGTGCCATGGGGCAATCCGCCGCCTTTCGTTTCATGGCGATGGGGGAGGATTCGGACGGTTTCCGCCAGTATTATTACCTGCATCGCTGGGCGATCAACCCCGAGTTTCGCGTTTGGCTGGGTGAGCGTACCCGGCTCGATTTCAGCTTCTCCTGGCTCGACGACCGCCGCCTGGCCGATCGGGGTATCCCCTCGCAGAATGGTCGTCCGGCCGACGTGCCGCGGGACGAGTTCTTCGGGGCCCCGGATCAGAACGTGGCGCATTCGAGCGTCGGCGCTTTCGACATGCGTATCCACCATCAATTCAACGATGGCCTCGAGCTGCGCAACGCGTTTCTTGCAACCGATAACGACCGGATGTACCAGAACGTGTATCCCGGCAGTCCCGTGGACAATCAGGGGCGGCTTGAACTGGATGCCTATCATCACCCCACCAATCGATTGAGCTATTTCGATCGCCTCGAGCTCGTCGCGAACTTCGATACCGGCGCAATCGAGCACAAGCTGCTGATGGGCAGCGCGTTCAGTTGGCAGCGCGGCAACGACATGGAAACCCTGCCGGAGGAGGATTCGAAGACTCTGCCGGGAACGTACCCGGTAACCGACCCGATTGTGCCACCCGTGCCGTTTCCTTATCTTGCCCGCAACAATCATGTTGTCGGCAAGGAATTCGGGCTCTACGCCGAGGATCAGATGTCGCTGGGCGAGCATTGGATAGCGCTGCTCGGTGTGCGCTGGGACCGCTTCTCCGTTGATGCACACTACAAGAAGCCCGGCGTTACTCCGGATCATACCTTCGACGTCGATACGAACTGGTCGCCGCGCGCCGGCTTGATCTACAAGCCGGTCGAAAACGATTCCCTGTACGCCAGCGTCACCCAGACCTATACGCCGCAGGGCGCCAACCTGGCGTTGTCCCTGGAGACTCCCGCGACGGCGAGCCTCGCTCCCGAAAAGGCGATCAACTACGAGATCGGCAACAAGCTCGATTTGTTGAATGGCGGATTGTCCATCACCGCCGCGCTGTTTCAGCTCGATCTCAACGACGTGGTCAGCAACGCCGCCAACGGTTCGGGAGAATTGGTGAACACCGGCAGGCAGCGCAATCGCGGTTTCGAATTATCGGTCGAAGGCGCTCTCACGTCCCGATTGAGCATCTTTGCCGACTATACCTATCTTGACGCCGAGATCACCAGCGCGACCCAGGACGCCAGGGCCGGGGCGCGGGTGGGACTGGTACCGCGCAATCAATTCTCGATCTGGACGCGCTACACGCTGACCCCGCACTGGGGCGTGGGCGCCGGGCTGCGCGGCGAGTCCTGGAAGTACACGTCTTATGACAATGACGTCGTGTTGCCGGGATATGTAGTGGGGGATCTGATGGCCTACTACCAGGCCGCCCACTATCGGGTTCAGCTCAATCTTGACAACGTAACGGACAAACTCTATTACCCGACCGCCAGCGGCGACAACCAGATCATGCCGGGCGCGCCGCGCAGCGTGAGCGTGAGTCTGCGCATGTATTTCTGATGGAGGAGAAAAATCCGTCGCACCGGATCAAGGAGGGTTCCGCGTCGTATTGCGTATCGCCGCTGTCGGGCCGGATGCGGATCAGTGTTTGACGGGTCTCTTGTACAGTTTGCGCTGCAAGGTACGCCGGTGCATGTGGAGCGCCCGCGCGGTTGCGGAGATGTTGCCGCCGTGTTCCTGCAATACGTGCTGAATGTGTTCCCATTCGAGCCGCTTCACCGACGGGGGTTCGCTGGCCGGCACAACCGATGAATCGCCGTTCGGGTTGCGCGTGAGTGCGGCGACGATGTCGCCGATGCGGGCGGGCTTGGCCAGGTAGTGCGTCGCACCGAGCTTGATCGCCTCGACGGCGGTGGCGATGCTCGCATAGCCCGTCAACACGACGATGCGGATCGGAGGCTCGATGCGCGCGGCCGCCTCGACCAGTATCAGCCCGGAATCCTTGCCGATGCGCAAGTCTATCAGCGCATAGCGCGGCGGCTGCCGCCGGAGGACTTGTGCGGCCCTCTCGAGAGTCAGTGCGGTCGAAACCTCGAATCCGCGCCGTTCCAATGCCGCGCCGATCGCGTCGCACCACACGGCGTCGTCGTCCGCGATCAGGAGAGTCCGGTCGTTGCCGTTCATACCGCGAGCCGGGCCAACGGCAGCCGTACCGTAACGGTCGTGCCGCCGCCCGAACGCGGCAGGATGGACAGCTTGCCGCCGAGGCGTTCGATCACGTTGCACGACAAGTACAGGCCAAGACCGTGACCGCCGGGCTTGTCGCTGCGCGCGGGCGTTTTGCCAATCCGCGCACGTTGTGCGGGCGCAAAGCCGGAGCCGCGATCGGACACGGAGATCGCGAGCGTCTCGTCGTTCCAGTCCGCTTCGATGGCCACGTCGTGCGGCGACGCGTCGGCGGCGTTATCGAGAATGTTGATCAGGGCGCCCCTGAGACTCCTGTCCACGACGAGACGTGGCCCCGGGGCCGCGCCGTTGATGCGGCAACTGACCTGAAGTCCGATGCGATGCGAGCGCCACTCGCCGACGACGGAATCGAGGAACCGGGTCATGTCCAGCGCGCAGCCGTTCTGGGCCGCTTCGAGGCCGGCGGAGGAAACGATGTCGCGGATGGTCTGTTTGCAACGCTCGATCTGGGCGCTCATCAGTTCGAGCTTGCGATGTGTGTTGTCGTGGGCGCCCCGGTCTTGGCTCAGGTCGGCCGTGAGTTCGTCCACCAGCACCGACAGGGTGCCGAGCGGCGTGCCCAGTTCGTGGGCGGCGCCGGCCGCGAGCGTGCCGAGGCTGACGAGTTTTTCATCGCGCAGCGCCTGTTCGCGCGCCTGTGCGAGTGCACGGTCGCGGGCGCGTACATTCGCGGCCATGCCGGAGAGGAAGTACGCGATCACGGCCGCGCTGACGATGAAGCCGATCCACATGCCGAAGATGTGCAGTGCGAAACCCGAACCGCTTGGCAAGTGCACATCCGGGAGCGGCTGGTAGAACCGCATGAGGAACGAGTAGAAAAGGCAGACGGTGACGGCGGCGAACCACGTGTGTGGCCTGGGCAGCAGTGTGGCCGCGATCGCGAGTGGCAGGAGCAGCAGCCACACGAACGGGTTGGTCGCGCCACCGCTGAAGTAGAGGAGGGCCGCGAGCAGTACCAGGTCGCCCAGCAATTGGGCGAGAAATACGGACTCCGGCCGCGGGCCGTCGAGCGCGTGCCACAGTACGAGATTAACGGCCGCCGACACGGCGGCGAGTGCCGCCAGCGACCACCACGGCAACGGGGCGTCGAGCCAGAATCCGGCTGCCGTAATGACGACGGCCAGGCCGTAGAAGACCATGCCGCGCAACGCAAACAAGCGGCGGAAATCGGGCGTGCCCGGCGCGGGCTGCGGTGAATCGGCAAGCGTGGCGCTTTTCATGGTTGCCTCGATGGTCGTTGATCAAGCATAGCGGGTTGAATACACGCGAGCATGCGACATTATGTCGCATTCAGGGACCTGGATACGCGATCTAAAATAAGCGGACGACATGAGGAATGGAATACGGTTTCGCGGAGTACTGGCGGTTTTGGCGATGGAGTTCTTTGCGGCGATACTGTCTCCTCCGGGATACGCGCGGAATCCGTCTTCAAGACAATCTCATGAAACCGTTGACCCTGTGATCCGCCAGGCGACAGTCTCCGTTCCTGCGTCCGTTACCGTGTTGTCGCCGATTACGGTCACGGCGCACCGTGCGAGCCCGCTGGTTGCGCCGATCGGTTTTTCTCCCGACATCGAAAGGCTCGATCTGCCGCAGACGATCGCGAGCATCGGCCGGCAGCGGATCGAGGACACGGTCAATTTTGTGGATGTGGAGGATGCCCTCAGGTATCTCCCGAGCCTCTTTGTACGCAAGCGCAACAACGGGGACACGCAGGCGACCCTCGAGACCCGCGCCTGGGGTGTCAATTCCAGCGCCCGCAGCCTGGTTTACGTGGACGACGTTCCGATCTCCGCCTTGATCTCCAACAACAACACGGACGGGGCCCCGCGCTGGGGCATGGTGTCACCCGAGGAGATCGCGGGCATAGACGTGCTCTATGGCCCTTACGCCGCGGAATACGCGGGCAATTCCATGGGCGGGGTGGTCCTGATTACGACCCGCACACCGCGGCGCTTCAGGGTTACCGCCGAGCAGACGGGTGCGGTGCAGAGTTTCGACATGTACAGGACGCGCTCGAGTTTCGGGACCCTGAACACGGCGGCAACCGTGGGTGACAAGATGGGGCGTTTTTCGCTGTTTCTGAGCGGGGATCATGAGAACAGCTTCACCCAGCCGCTGCTCTTTGTCACCCACGACGGCGCGCCTGCCGGCACGACGGGAACCATTCCGGCGCAAAACAAGACGGGGGAGACGGCGGACGTGGTCGGAGCCGGCGGCCTCGTGCACCGGCTCCAGAATACCCTGAGCGGCCGGTTTACCTTCGACCTCACCCGCTGGTTGCGTGCGGCCTACATGATCGGCTACTGGGACCAACAGGCGGACTCCTCGGTGCAAACCTATTTGCGCGATGACAGCGGCAATCCCAGCTTCGGCGGGGTATCCGGTTTTGCCCGGGGCCGCTTCACGGCAAAAGGGCGACAGTTGATGAATGCCCTGTCGCTGAAGACCGACACGCAGGGCGCCTGGGATTGGGAGGCGGTCGTTACCCGTTACGACTATCTCGAGGACATTCGGCGCAGTCCCGCGGGCGTGACGAATGGCGAAAACTTCACCACCGACGGCTATATCGCGCGGATGGACGGGACGGGCTGGTCGACCGAGGACCTCAAGGGCATCTGGCGCCCCGCCGGCGTGAGGGGGGCACATCAGGTCAGTTTCGGTGTGCATCACGATCACTATACGCTGGAAAACCCCACCTACGATGCCGACAATTGGGAGGCATCGCCCGACGACGGCAACGGCACGCTGCACAGCGACGGCCGGGGGAAAACCGAAACCTATGCGCTGTGGGCGCAGGACGCCTGGAAGTTCGCCCGTGGCTTCAAGCTGACGCTGGGGGGTCGGCTCGAATCCTGGCGCGCCTGGGACGGGTTCAACCAGGCGGGCGACGTGGCCGTCGCGCAGCCGAGCGAACACGCGACGGATTTCTCGCCCAAGGCAACCCTCGCCTGGCAGATCGATACCGCCTGGAGCGCCAAGTTCTCCTTCGGCGAAGCCTATCGCTATCCGACCGTCTCCGAACTCTATCAGATCGTCTCGACCGGCGATACCTTTGCCGTTCCGAATCCCGACCTTGCGCCCGAGCACGTCTATGCACGTGAATTTGCCGTTGCCTGGGACGCCGGCGATACCCGGTTGCGCCTGTCGCTTTTTCAGCAGAACACGAAGAATGCGCTCATCTCGCAAACGACTCTCATCAATGGTGCCTACACGCGCACGGTTCAGAACGTCGCCGAGGTTCGCAATCGGGGCGTGGAGTTCGTCGCCGAGCAACGGAATGCGTTCGTTCCGGGGCTCGACCTTTCCAACAGCCTGACCTTCGTGGACTCGCGCATTCTGTCCGACCCGGGTTTCGAGAGCCCCACGGGCGCGACGGCGACCGGCAAGCGCGTCCCCTACGTGCCCCGCTGGCGCGATACGTTGCAGGCGACCTATCGGCCGAACGACCGGCTTGCGGTTTCGGTGGCCGCCCGCTATCAGAGCAAGGTGTATTCCACGATGGATAATACGGATACCGTTCCGCAGGTCTTCGGGGCCTTCGACCGGTTTTTGGTCGTGGATCTGCACTTTCACTACCGGATCAACGATACCGTTTCGCTCGATGTCGGCATCAACAATTTGTTCGATGAAAAATACTTCGAATACCATCCATTTCCGATGCGAACCTATGTGGCGAAAGTACAACTCGACTTCTGAGCGCTCACGGCTGCCTTCGACTCGGTGCGCGATTATCGGTGTATGCCGGAACAGAGGTGAAATCATGAAGAAATTTCTCGCGTTGTTTGCCGGCATGGCACTGGTTGTGTCGGCGGCGTTTTTCCAAGGCAGCGGGTGGGCGCAACCGGCACCGGTCGCGTCCGGCACGGCCGGCCTGGACGCGGTCCGGAGCCTGGACGTTTACGTGGATGGTTCCACGATCGATTTGCTGCTGGCCGGGCCGATCGGCAAACACATGGCCGTGCGTTATCTCGAGTCCTCCGATGGCGGCAAGCACTGGTCGCGGCCCGTTTCCGTGCCGACCGACAATGAGCCGCCGGGCTCCATTCATCGCGGCAACGATGCGCAGATTGCCGCGAGTGGGAAACACCTTGTTGCCGTTTGGCCGACCGTGGGCGGCAAACTGGACTGGATTGGCCCGATGGCGTCGGCGATTTCCAGTGACGGCGGCAAAACCTGGCATTCGGGGCCCGATCCGGCCGGCAATGGATACAAAAAGGGGCAGGCGTTTATCGATATTGCCGCCGATGCCGCGGGGGGCTTTCACGTCGTGTGGATTGACGGCAGCACCGGCCGGCAGGGGCTTCGTGCCGCCGGCTCCCGCGATGGCGGCAAGCATTGGTCGAAGGCCAAGACGCTCGATCCGGAAACCTGCCAGTGCTGCTGGACTGCGTTGCGAACGGGCTCGTCTGGCCACCTGTATGCGCTCTACCGTAACATCGCCCCGCGCGACATGGGGCTTGCCGCTTCTTCCGATGGCGGGAAAACCTGGCGGCAGCGGGGGCCGGTCGGCGCATTCGATTGGCAATTCAAGGCCTGCCCGCACACGGGCGGCGGCCTGGTGGTGACGGGCGGTGCAACGCATCCGGTACTCCATGCGGTGGTCTGGACCGGCAAAAAAGGCGAGGCGGGCCTGCATTATCTGGTGTCCGACGACGGCGGGCGTCGCTGGAAGTTGTCCCATCGCCTCGGAGGCAAAAATGCCCGTCACGCCGATCTGGCCGCGCTCGACGGGCGGCGGATTGCCGCGGTCTGGGACGCGTCCACGCCGGCCGGGGACAGTGCGATCTATTTTTCCCGCTCCGAGGACGGTGGAAAGACGTGGAGTTCGCCCCAAAAACTGTCGGCTCCGAAAGCCGAGGGAACGCACCCGCGGATCGTCGCCGTGGATGGGGTGTACTGCGTATTCTGGACGCAGGCCGACGGTCAGTGGAAGATGGTCCGGGAGTCTGGCTGAGCCATTTGTTTCCGGGATTTGGTCAGACTTGCAGACGATCGCCGGGCCGGGCGACGAGTTTGTACAAGGCCGGCATGAGGTAGATCCCGAGCACGAGGCGCGAGATCATCCCGGTGACGATCACGAGGGCGAACGGGCGCTGGGAATCCGTGCCGACGCCGAAGGCGATCGCGGCCGGCAGCAGGCCGAGCGCCGCGACGATGGCCGTCATCACGATCGGGCGCAAACGCACCACCGCGGCTTCGTGCACGGCGCGGGCGATGTCCATGCCGCCCAGGCGCAGCTCGTTGACGCAGGAGACATAGACCACGCCGGTCAGTACCGATACGCCGAACAGCACGATGAAGCCGATATCGGAGGAGACGGAAAAAGGCGTGCCGGTCAGCCACATCGCGAGGATCGCTCCGAACGGCGCCGACAGAATCACGCCGATCACGGTGATGAAGGGAAACTTGAAGTTCCCGTACAGGACGAAGAGCAGGGCGAAGATCAACAGGATCGTAAGCGGCAGGACCACCTTCATTTGTTTGACCGAGGCGGTGTAGTCCTTGTATTCGCCGCCCCAGACGAGGCGATAGCCCCGCGGCAGTTTCACGTTTTTCGCGACCTGGTGGATCGCGTCGTTGACGGCGCCGGCGAGGTCCCGCCCCCGGACCGAAAACTGTACGCCGATGTAGCGCGAACCGTTCTCGCGGTAAATGAACGAGGCGCCGTTCTGAACCTGGATACTGGCCAGTTCCTTCAGGGGGATTTCCTGCCCTTCCGGCGTCGCCACGGGAATGTTGCCGATCGCCTGCGGGCTGTTGCGAAACCGCTTTTGCAGGCGTACGAGCAGCGGGAACTGTTTTTCGCCCTGTATGACTTCGCTGGCGACCTCGCCGCCGATGGCGGCATTGATCAAATTGTTGATGTCTGCCACGTTCAGTCCGTAGCGTGCGATCTTTGCACGGTCGATCTTGATCGCGAGATTCGGCTGTCCGAGTTCGTGAACCAGGGTCAGGTCGGTGATGCCGCGCACCCGTTCCATGACGGACTTGATCGCCCGGCCTTCCTTTTGCAGCACGTGCAGATCGGGCCCGAAGATTTTTACCGCCAGGGCGCTTTTGAGCCCGGTCTCGGCTTCGTCCACGGCGTCCTCGGCCGGCTGGGTGTAGTTGAACTGGATGCCGGGCAGCGTGTGCAGCTTCTTGTTCATCGCGGCGATCAGGGCCTGCTTGTCGCGTATCTTCGGGTCGTGCCACGTCGAATACGGTTTCAGCCCGACGAAAAATTCGTCGTTGTAAAAACCGGTGGAATCCGTGCCGTCGTCCGGCCGTCCGAGTTCGGAACTCACGGTGGTGACCATCGGAAACGAGCGCAGGATCTTTCGTATCTCCGGGGAAATCGCCGAGGCCTTCTTGAAGGAAATCGTGTACGGCATGGTTGCGCGCACCCACAGCGAACCCTCGTCGAGCGTCGGCATGAATTCGGCGCCGATGCCGCGCATCATCACCAGGGCGGCGATCAGGAGAGCCACCGTGACGGCCACGACTCCCCACGGCACGCGCATCAGGCGACGCAGCCCGCGCACGTACCACGCCTTGGTCTTCTCGTAGACGATATTGCGCCGCTGGCGTACGCCGCGGCGCATGAAGATCGCGCACAGCACCGGCAGCAGCGTCAGGGTGAAGATCAGCGAGCCGATGAGCGCAAAGATCATGGTGTTGGCCATCGGCGTGAACAGGACACCGGAGGGCCCGGAGAGGAAATAGATGGGGAGAAAACTCGCGACGATCACGGCGACCGCGTAGACCAGCGGGCGGTCTATTTCGCCGGCCGCGATCAGGATGGCCTCGTTGATGCTCAACTCGTTGCCGCGCCGCGCCGCGAGTTCGCGATAGATGTTCTCGACCATGAAGATCGCGCCGTCCACGAGGATGCCGAAGTCCACCGCCCCGATCGAAAGCAGATTGGCCGAGGCGTTCTGGGCGTTGAGGCACAGGAAGGCGAAGAGGAGTGCCAGCGGGACGGTTACCGCCACGATCAACCCGGCGCGGAGATCGAAGAGGAAAAACAGCAGCACCAGGACGACCAGCCCCAGGCCGATCGCGAGGTTGTGCATCACCACGTGTTTGGTTTCGCGGATCAGCGTGCTGAGATCGTAGAACGGGTGCACCTTCACATCCCTGGGCAGGATGTGAGCGTTGAGCTGGCGCGTCTTTGCCTCGACCCGTTGCAGCACGTCCTGGGTCTTCGAGCCGGTCCGCGCGAGGATCACGCCCTCGACGGCATCGTCGAGGTTCATGTAGCCGAACTCGCCGAGCCGCGGCGCGATGCCGATCTTCACCGTGGCGACGTCCTTCACCAGGACGGGCGTGCCGTCGTGTACGGCGAGCACGATGTCGCCGATGTCCTGCAAGGTCTTGATGCGGCCCAGGCCGCGCACGTAGAAGAACTGCCCGCCCTGCTGGTAGAAGCCGCCACCGGCGTCGGAATTGTTGGCGGCGAGCGCGGCCTTCACCTGCGTCACCGTGAGGCCGAGCGCGGCGATCTTGACCGGGTTCAGCAGCACCTGGTATTGCATGTTGCCGCCGCCGAACGAGGAGTCGTCGGCCACGCCCGGGACCGCGCGGTATTGTGGGGCGACCACCCAGTCCTGCAATGTCTTGAGTGCCATCGGCGAGCGGTCGGGGCTCAAAAGCACATAGCGATAGACCAGACCCGAGGGCGGCGACATGGGCGAAATCGAGGGCTCGACCCCGTCGGGGAGCGCGATGCCCGGCAGGCGATTGAGTATGCGCTGGCGCGCGAAGTAATGGTTGGTGGAATCGGTAAAGGTGAGCGTGACGTCCGAGAGGCCGAAGAGCGAAATCGAGCGCTTGCCGGTCAGGCCGGGAATGGCGCTCATGGCACGCTCGACGGGCACCGTGATCTGGCTTTCGATCTCCTCCGCCGAATGCCCCGGCCACTGCGCGATGATGTCCACCATCGGCGGCGAGAGATTCGGGTAGGCGTTCATCGGGAGTATCGAGTAGGACCACACGCCCCCCGCCGCCAGCGCGAGCGACAAAAGTATGATCAAAAAGCGCTGGCGGAGCGCGAACGCGACGATGCGGTTGATGATCGAGGACCTGCGTGCGGGCCCGTCC
>CAZKOE010000052.1:0-14258 GCA_964554305.1 uncultured Gammaproteobacteria bacterium | reverse complement strand
GAGATTCGCGCCGAAGTGGATGCGCTGCTGGCGGAACGCGTTGCCATGCCCCGGTATCACGAAGTCAACACCCCGTCGCAGGAAATTTCCGGCACCACCGAAGGGCGCTGGAACGTCTTCATGCTCGAACTGCTCGGTCACAAGCCCGAGCGCAACCGCGCGCGCTGCCCGGCAACCTGCGCGGCGCTCGAGCGGATTCCAACGCTGGTGCAGGCCTTCTTTTCGGTACTCGAAGCGGGCAAATCGGTGCCGCTACACGAGGGGCCGTACCTCGGCTACCTGCGCTACCATCTGGCCGTGCGCGTGCCGGCCGAGAATCCGCCGACGATCCGGGTCGCGGGCCAGCCCTACACCTGGAAGGAAGGCGAGAGCATGATCTTCGATGACTCCTGGCCGCACGAAGTCGAAAACCACGCAACGGAAGCGCGCGTGGTGCTGATCGTGGACATCCGCCGCCCGCTGCCCGTGTTTGCGGACTGGGTCAACCGCGTCGTCCTGCGTCTCGCCTTTGCGCCCTTTTACGGGCGGGGCGTCATCCGCAAGGCCCGCGCCTACTCGAACACGGGAGAAGCGCCGCCGCCCCCCGCCTTCCGATAACGGCAACGGCTCGCAACCGACCTCCGATCTCCCACAGGCCGGCAATTTCCCGACGCCGCCTCGACGCGCCCGCAACACTGCCGCGAATTTATGCAATGCCATGAATGGCTCAAACGCTGGCCCCGCCCGCCAACCGAGCGGAAATCATTCCACCGCTTTGAACCGTGGTAGCGGATCGTGAGACATCGCCACGTGTATCTTCATGGCGAAACTTGCGGAGACGGTCAAAGTGGCCGCGACATGCATGACATTGGTGCCGGCGGGCTTGCGCGCGCGGGTCTGGATCAAGGCCTGGCATTTCTTCTCGCGGGAAAGCGCACAAGGTTATTGCTGGCTGTGGCTGCTCGACGGCGACGGCCGCGTCCACGCGCTGCGGATGGAGGCGGCCTGCCACGGTCGCGACGATCTCTTGCCCGCGCTTATTGCCCGGCTTGCCGTCGCACCCGATGCCTCGTTCCGGGCCGAACCGGCATTAGGTCATGTGCAGGTTTTGCCACAGGCGCCGATCGTGCCGCTGACGCGCTGGGCGGTGTCCTGGGGCCATCCCGTGCAAGGCACCATCCGCGCTTTCGCCGCCGAACTCGACACCGAGGTGCTCACGGCACTGGGCCGGTTGGAGGTGGCGGGCCCCTTCTTTGGATCCGTCGAGAATTACAACCGCCTGGCTTTGCTGCCGCAGCCCGCACGTCTTCATCGGCTGCAGGCGCTGGCGGAATTTCCGCCGCTGGTGGCGCCGTTGTTGCTCGATCTGGCCGAACGGCCGGACATGTTCGGCGGCTACGTACATGAACCATCGCACCGCGGAAATCACGCCGCTGCGTCTGATGCGCCAGTGCTCGAAGCCGTGGATCGGGGCCGCGACCTGATCGGCGCCCTGGCCCGCCACTATCGCATCGGCCGCGCACTGGTACGCTCGCCGCTGTTTCGCACGCCCACCGCCGAGGGGTTCGTGCGTAGAGAACGCCTGCGGCTTCTCGATGCGATTCCCGCGCACCGACGCCCGCGCGAGCACGCGGAACTCGAATCCTGGCTGCCTTGCCTCGATGCGCTGCCGATCGGTCCGCGCAGCCCGCGGGACGTGGAACGGCTGGCCGGGGTTTTCGCGCGCGGCTGGCAAGAGGTCTGGCAATCGCTGGCAACGCGGTTCCAGCCGCTGGAGCCGGCCTTGCGCGACACACGCGATTTCCTGCGCGCGGCGCTCGGCGAAGCCGAATTGCCGCCGGCACTCGCGCGCCTGGATGCGGAAACGCTGGGGCTGGCCTGGCTGTGCCGCCGCGGCCCGCGCTCCCTGCTCGAAACCTCGCGCCGCTGGCACGCGCAAGCCATCGTCGAACGGTCGGGTCCCGAGTATGGGTTGCCCGCCGCCGTGACGCCGATCCTCGGCGAGCCGGCAGCCGCGGAGGGCCGTGCGCGGGAACTTTCGACTCCGATGGCTCTTGTCGCCGAAGGCGAGACGATGCACCACTGCGTCGGCGATTACTGGGCGCACTGCGCGCTCGATGCAACTCGCATTTTCCATCTGGAGACAACGAACGGCGAAACGGCGACGGCCCAGTACAACTGCGGCGGAAACGAGGAACATCCTCGCTTCGGCCTGGCTGCACTGCGCGGCCCTTGCAACAGGGAACCGAGCGCCGGCATGCGCCGCTTCGCCGCGCGGATAGAGAAAGTGATGAACGAGCCGCAACGCAGGGAGAACCGCGTACGGGCGCTACGCGAAAGCCGCGAAGCGAAAGCCGATTACGAGCGGACGACGCAAGAGACGTTAAAACGCAGGGCCGACCGACAACCGGGCGGGGGGCTGCGCCCGCTCGACCGCCGGTCGCGACAGGAGTCGCGCCGGGTGCTTGCCTGGTGCCTCGAACAGGAAGACTGGCATTTCCGTCCGGACGAACTGTTCCGGGGTCCCGTCGCCGGCTTCGGCTATGCCGAAGGCCCACAACTGCTCGACCGAATGGAGACCGGCGACCGATTGTGCCTCGCGCGCGAGCCGGCCAACCCGCACGATTCATTGGCCGTGCGCGTGGACTGGAGCGGACACAAACTCGGCTACCTGCCCCGACCGGATAATGCGCCCGTCGCCCGGCTCCTCGATGCCGGTACCGCACTGGCCGCGACCATCGTCGCCGTCCGGCCCGTCGACGAGCCCTGGACGCAATTGGAGATCGCGGTCACGCCAGAAAACGCCTGACCGATGGGCCAATATTCATGTCCGAAAACGTCTAGTTTTCTGACTCGCTTGGCTCTATCATGTACCCATGCGAATCGAACCGGACGTTTGCTACAAGGCGCTCGCGACCCATGACGCGCGCTTCGACGGACAGTTCTTCGTCGGTGTGACCTCGACCGGCATCTATTGTCGGCCCGTCTGCCGCACCCGCTCCGTCAAGCGCGAGAACTGCCGCTTCTATCCGAGCGCGGCGGCGGCCGAGGCGGCGGGCTTCCGGCCCTGCCTGCGCTGCCGCCCGGAACTCGCGCCGGGGCACGCAAGCGTGGACGCGGGCCGGCGGCTTGCGCGTGCGGCGGCGAGCCTGATCGAGGACGGCGTACTTGCCGATGACAAGCTCGATGCGCTTGCCGCCCGACTTGGCGTGACGGACCGGCATCTGCGCCGCGTCTTTGCCGAGGAGTTCGGCGTCACGCCCGTCGCCTACTCACAAACGCAGCGACTGCTGCTCGCGAAACGGCTGCTGACCGACACGGCGCTTCCGGTTACGCAGGTGGCGCTGGCGGCGGGCTTCGGCAGCCTGCGCCGTTTCAACGCGCTGTTTCGCGAGCGCTACCGCCTGCAACCGCGGGCGCTGCGCAAGACGCCCGAAGCGGCGGCGCGCGGCAAACTCGCTTTCGAGCTCGCGTATCGTCCACCCTATGCCTGGGAGGCACAACTCGCCTTCCTCGCCGCGCGCACGACGGCGGGCGTCGAGGCGGTCGCCGGACAACGCTATCTGCGCACGGTTGCCATCGAGCGTGGCGGGAAGCTTCACTCGGGCTGGATCACCGTTGCGCACCGGGCCCGGCGGCACACGCTGGAGGCGACGCTCTCGGATTCGCTCGCCGGCGGCGTGCCGGAAATGCTCGGGCGCGTGAAGCACCTGTTCGATCTCGGCGCCGCACCGGACGAGATTGCCCGCGGCCTCGGCGAACTCGCAACAACGCGGCCGGGCCTGCGCGTACCGGGGGCCTTCGACGGCTTCGAGACAGCCGTGCGCGCCGTGCTCGGCCAGCAGATCACGGTCGCGGCGGCGAGTACGCTGGCCGGGCGCATCGCGCGAGCCTTCGGCGCTGCGATCGAAACCCCGTTCGCGAATTTGACGCACACGTTCCCGGCACCGGAGCGCCTCGCGGCAGCAAGCGGCGAGGAACTCGGCCGGCTCGGCATCACCCGTTCGCGCCAGCGTGCGATCTTCGCCCTTGCCGGAGGCTGCGCAGACGGCGAATTGATACTTTCGCCGGGCGTCAATGTCGAGGCGGCGCTCGATCGGCTGCGCGCCATGCCCGGCATCGGCGAATGGACGGCGCAATACATCGCGATGCGCGCCCTCGCCTGGCCGGACGCCTTCCCGCATACCGACCACGCCGTGAAAAAGGCGCTCGGCGAAACCTCGCCGCGGCGCCTGCTCGCGCTCGCCGAACCGTGGCGGCCATGGCGCGCCTACGCGACCGTGCACTTGTGGAACAGCCTGTGACGCAGGAACATGGAACAGTTTGTAATGTGGGAGCGAGCTTGTTCGCGATGTGCCCCATCGCTGAAGATCTCGAGCGAGCGCGCTCCCGCAATGATCGGTTTTTGCGCAGGCCGGCATAGGCCGCGAAGCGGCGTTGCCGGCATGCGGCGCCGATTGCCCGCAACGCTACGCTCATGCGGGCCTACATTGAGACAATGTTGACAGGAGAATGCGATGATGTATTACACGCGGATGAACAGCCCTATCGGCGAGCTTTTGCTCGTGGCCGACGATCACGGACTTTGCGAGATTGACTTCGACGGCGATGGCGGCCGTTCCATGAACGGGGATTGGCGGGAACGCCCGGATCATCCGGTACTGAACAAAACGCGCAAGCAGCTTGAAGAGTATTTCGCGGGCAAGCGCAAGACCTTCGATCTGCCGCTCGCGCCGCAAACGGGCACGCCGTTTCAACGCCGGGTCTGGAAGGCGCTTGAAGCGATTCCCTACGGCGAAACGCAATCCTACGGCGAGATTGCACGCAAGATCCGCAGGCCCAGGGCGATGCGTGCCGTCGGCGCGGCGAACGGTGCGAATCCGATTCCGATCGTCGTGCCCTGCCATCGGGTAATCGGCGCGAACGGCACGCTCACGGGCTACGGCGGCGGCCTCTGGCGCAAGCAGAAACTGCTCGCCCTCGAACAACGGCAATAAGGAGCGCCGGCATCTTGCCGGCGACTCCCGCCCCCGTCGTTTCCGGCTGCGCCGAGAAGAAAGGCGAAAGCGATCCGGAGCCGTTGCGTTGTTTCAGATGCTCTGACGTTCCATGTCGGCTTCCGCCTGGAGACTTTCGATGTCGCGATAGATGGTGGCGACGGCGAGAGTCCTGCCCTCCTCGACGAAGCGCGCCTCGAAGTCGTAATCCGCGGCATTACCGTCCGTTTCGATGCGATCCCATTGCGCGGCATGACCGACGTAGTTGATCGCCGCATTGTAGTGCTGGCTCCAGAAGAATGGCGGCGACATATAGGGCTTGCGCGCGCCGAGAATGTTGCGAGCGGCGCATTGCCCCTGGCGCTGGGCGACGGCCCAGTGCTCGACACGAATGCGCCCGCCACTCGCAGCGTACGGGAAAGAGGCGATGTCGCCTGCGGCAAAGACATTTGCGGCGCTGGTTTCGAGATACTCGTTCACAACCACACCATCTTTCACTTCGAGTCCGCCCGCCTTGGCGAGTGCGAGACGAGGCCGCACGCCAATGCCGACGACGATCAGGTCGGCTCCGATGCGCTCGCCCTGTTCGAGGCGAACTCCGTCCGCGTCGAATGCGGTCGCGATCTGGCCGAGATGGAAGCGCACGCCCTTCGATTCGTGCAGGCCGCGCACGAAGTCGCCCAGTTGCGGGCCCATGATGCGTTCGAACAGCTGCGCTTCGGGGGCAACGACATGCACTTCGAGATCCCGCTTGCGCAGTGAGGCGGCGACTTCGAGGCCGATGAAGCTCGCGCCGATCACGACGGCGCGCTTCGCGCCCGCCTCGACCGCCGCAATGATCGCCTCGCTGTCCGCCTGCGTGCGCAGATAGTGCACCTGCGGCAAGTCGACGCCGGGAATGTCCAGACGAACGGGTTCGGCGCCGGTCGCAAGCAGCAGAGCCCCGTATTCGATCTCTTCCCCGTCGGCGAGCCTGACGCGCGAACACTTCGGCTCGATGGCCGCGACCGCGGCATTCAAGCGCAGATCGATGTTCCGCTCGCGGTAAAACTTCCCGCCGCGCAATGGAATCCACGAAGCCTGGGCCGTGCCGGCGAGATAATCCTTGGACAGATTGGGACGGTCGCAGGGCGCGTTGGCATCGTCGCTCAGGATCGTGACCGGGCCCGTGTACCCTTCGTGTCTCAGCGTTTCCGCCGCCGCCTCGCCCGCCGCGCCGCCGCCGACGATGACGACCGACTCCGGGGACTTTGCGGGTTTCCGTTTGGGAAAGTCGGCGGCCGCCTTCTCGCGCACGAACGCCCGCCCGTCTTTCTCCTCCACCTTCCAGCACGCGACGGGATCGAGCGCCGGCGCACCCAGCGCCTCGCCGGTGCGTAAACTGAAGCAGGCGTGATGCCAAGGGCAGCGCACCGTCTCGCCGACGCGAAGGCCCTCGCCGAGTGGGCCGCCGTAGTGCGTGCATTTCGCCCCGACGGCACGCAATTCGCCGGCGACGCGCGCAAGCAGAACGGGCGCATCGCCGACATGCCCGGCAAGCATGCCGTCATCCGGAATATCGTCCAGCGCAACCCCGCCGCTCAAATCCGGACCACCCAGTTTTTTCTCGTCGCTCATCGCAAAACCTCGTCATACTGCCTGTACCGATGATACTACGAGCCACGGATTCGCGCGCTTGCCTTTCGCGCCCGTACTGCGTTTGGGAATGTGGCCTTACTCCCAGCGCCGAAAGACGAGGCTGGTGTTGATGCCGCCGAAGGCGAAGTTGTTGCTCATGACGTAGTCGGGCGCGATTTCGCGCGGCTCGCCGTAGTGATAGTCGAGCGGCGCACAGGCCGGATCGGGTTCGGCGAGATTGAGGGTGGGTGCGAAACGGCCCGCATTCATCATCTCGATCGCGAGCCAGGCCTCCAGTGCGCCGCAGGCGCCGAGCGTGTGCCCGAAGTAACCCTTGAGCGAGGCGACCGGTACTTCTTCACCGAGGACTTCCCGTGTAGCCATGGACTCGGCGATGTCGCCGCGACCGGTGCCGGTGGCATGCGCGCTCACGTAGCCGATCCGCCGCGGCGGAATATCCGCATCGGCGAGGGCGAGACGCATGCACTCAGCCATGGTCGCGGCGTTCGGTTGGGTAACGTGATCGCCGTCGGCGTTGGTGCCGAAACCGACGACTTCGGCATAAATCTTTGCGCCGCGGGCCTCGGCGTGCTCGAGCGTTTCGAGAATCGCGGTCGCACCGCCCTCGCCGAGCACGATGCCGTCGCGCGCGCGGTCGAACGGCCGCGGCGTGCACTCGGGTTCGCCGTTGCGGGTGCTGGTGGCAAAAAGCATGTCGAAAATGACGGCGCTGCCGATGGACAATTCGTCGGAGCCGCCTGCGATCATGACGTCCTGCAGGCCCTGGCGCAGCGTCTCCCAGGAATAGCCGATCGCCTGGCTTGCCGAAGTGCAGGCACTGCAGGTCGGGATGATCCGCCCGCGCACGCCGAAAAAAACGCCGACGTTGACGGCCCCCGTGTGGGCCATCTGCTGGACGTAGCTGTTCGCGCTCGCCCCCGCAAGCGAGCCGGTTTCCATGAACCGCGCACAGGCAAGAATCGGCTCGAGGCTGCCCGAGGCGGAGCCATAGGCGATACCGGTACGCCCGGAGTTCAAGACCGGATCGGCGATGAGCCCGGCATCCTCGAGCGCGAGCTCGCTCGCGCGCACGGCGAGCAGCGCCACTCGCCCCATGCTGCGCGTGCGCTTGCGCGTGTAGTGCGCGGGCAGATCGAAGGAGGCAACCGGCGCGCCGAGTCGGGTGCGCAGATTCGTGTAACGATCCCAGTCGTGGATGTGCCGGACGGCCGAGCGCCCGGCTTCGAGATTGGCGCAGATCGCCGGCCAATCGTGGCCGAGCCCGGTAATGCCACCGAAGCCGGTAACGACAACCCGATGCGGATGCTTCATCGGACCGCTCGAAAACCGGGCGCAGGAGCGGCGACCTTCTCCGCGCCTGCCGGCCCGGCCGTTATCGAAACGTTCGCTCTTTCGCCTCCGCGGTTCCCTCTCCCGATCACGCCATGCCCCCGTTGACGCCGATGACCTGACGCGTGACGTAGGCCGCTTCATTCCGGAACAGAAACGCCGCGACGGCAGCCACCTCGTCCGCCGTGCCGAGGCGGCCGGCCGGGATGCGCGCGAGAATTTCCTCGCGCGGCGCGCCCGCGATCATGCCGGTTTCGATCAACCCCGGCGCAACGCAGTTGACGGTGATCGCGCGGCTCGCAAGCTCGACGGCCAGGGCCTTGGCGGCGCCGATGAGCCCGGCCTTGGCCGCACTGTAGTTCACCTGCCCGCGATTGCCCATCACGCCGGACAGCGAGGACAGGGCGACGATCCGCCCGCCGGCACGCAACCGGATCATCGGCAGAAGCAATGGCTGCACCACATTGTAGAAACCGTCGAGATTGGTAGCGAGCACGCGATCCCAGGCCTCGGGCTGCATAGCGGCGAAGGTGGCATCGGCCGTGACGCCGGCATTGGCGACGATTCCCCAATACGCTCCGTTCTCGCCCACGTCCGCTTCGAGCGCCCGGCGCGCCGCCTCGCGTTCGGCGACGTCGAAGACGAGCGTTTGCGCCGTGCCCCCCGCCGCGCAAATGCTATGCACCACCGCCGCGGCCTCCGCCGCCGAGCGGCGATAATGCACCGTTACGGCGAAACCGTCTCTGCCGAGCGCAAGCGCAACCGCGCGGCCAATGCCGCGGCCCGCCCCGGTCACCAGGACGCGTCGCGGTGCCGTCACGGTCGCGCCTCCCCCGGCGGCGGCCGCCAGACTACGAGATTGGCCCGCATGAATTCTTCGCCCATGGCGAAAATCCGGCAATCAAAATGGCCGATCTCGTTCTGCTCGGAGTACAGGCACTCGGCCGTCACATCCAGCTCCAGGCCATCCGCGATCAGGGGCCGCGCGGCTTCGAAATGGCGCAGGCCGATCAGATAGCCGATACTCGGCCCGCGGCCCTTGTCCCGCGCGTCCATGCCGACGTAAACACCCAGCGCCTGCGCCATGATCTCGATGCCCGCCCAGGCCGGGATGCCGCCCAGGGTTTCATCGTACAACCACAGGCCGGAGCGAACGGCGAGCCGCGCCGCGGCCCGGGCGCCCGGCACGTAGACCGTCACGGCGTCGAGGCACAGGGCCTCGGCCCCGTGCGGCAGCAGCGCGGCAACCGGAGGAAGCTCAGCCGCCGGCATCGGGCTTCAGCAGCCTGAGGGTAATCTCGAGGTGGATTCGCGGCACCTCGATATGCGTGACACCATCCGCCGCGATCACGGCTTGGGCCACGAGATCGGAGCCGGTGCGGATCCGGCGCTCTTCGCCCGCCTCCGTGCGGGCAGTCGAAAGCGTCAAGCCATGCAGGGCGGGGCGAAGCCTTGCGGGCGCCGCCAGCGTCAATTCGAGCAGGGCTACCAGACGTTGGGCGTCGAGGCTTGCCCGCGGCGGTGCGGTTATTCCGGCTTCGGCGCCGTCCCAGTGGAGCGTCGCCGCCGGCGCTCCGGCAAGGTTCATGAGTGCCAGATCGAGGCGGGCGGACGTAATCGACAATCGCCCGACATAGTGCCTGCTGTCCCCGTGGCGGGTTACCGTGACCAGGGCGGTTCCCGCGCGCGGCGCGAGCGCGGAAGGAGCCAGCAGGCAGAACCAGCCATCATAGGCGAGGCGCGCGCAATGCGGGCCGGGCGCGCTGGCGCAGCCGGCAAGCGCAAACGCCAGCAAACCGAGGGGAAAAAAGTGGCGCGGCTTCATATCTTCCTCTTCCTGACCGCGAACAGTGTAAGCGGGGCGAGCAACCAGGCGACGGCGATGCCGATCGCGACCGTGAGGCCGAATTCGTGCAGCGCCGGAATGCGGCTCGCGGCCAGGAGGCCGAAGGAGCCGAGCGCGCAGGCCGCGGCGAGCGCCACGGCGAAGCGCGTCGAGCCCTCGTGCGCGCCGCCCTCGTGCAGAAAAAGGGCGTAGTCGGCGCCGACGCCGGCGACGAGCATCAACGCGACGACCACGAAGGCGTTCACCGGCTCGCCCAGCCAACCGAGAATCCCGAGCGTCACGATAGCCGCCGTCACGGGCGCGAGCAGCGTCACGAAGCCGCCGATCGGGCCGTAACGCCAGCCGAGCAGGAGAAGTGTCACGGCGTAGCCGATCGCGACCCACAGAATCGCGGCGTTGCGGATATGGGCAAAGGCGGCATCGAGGCGCTCGAGCGTATTGACATATGTCACTCCGGGCGCAGTGGCGGCAAGCGCTTCGAGCGCACCCGGCGCGGGCTTGCCGTAGATATGCACGAGAAGCCCCGTCTCCCCGTCGGCATGAACCGTAAAGCGGCCGAGCGCCGGCAGCGCGTGGAACAGTTCCTTCGCGGTCAGCAGACCGCCGCGGGGACGCCAGTCGGTCACCAGTTTTTTCGCGAAACCGCCCGGCAGCCCCGCCCCGGCAAGCGCCCCGGAAAGGCCCGCGCCCCCGTTCCGCATCAGCGGCGTCCAGGCGGCCAACGCGCGGCGCTGCGCCGCCGGCGCAGGCAGGAAACCCGCGAGGCCGACGAGCGTCAGATCCGGTGCCCGGCGTGCGGCATTTCGCGCGAGCCCGCGTTCCCGCGCGAGCGCGGTCGCGAGGTCCGGACCGCGAACGAGAAAATAGCCGCTTGCGGGCGGCGTACCCAGCAACGTCGCGATCTTTGCCGTTGCGGTGACCAGCCGCGGTGGCATGGCCTGCAACTGTTGCAGGTTGTCCTCGGTGTAGAGCCGCGTCAACCCGCCGATGGCGCCGGCAACCAGCAGCACGGCGAGAACCGCGCGCCAGCGCCGACCGCCGCCGAGGAGCCGCATGGCGTCGCGCATAAGCGGCGGCGCGGGAGCATCGCCCCAGTGCCGCGAGAAAACGGGGAACACGGCACCCACGGTGAATACGGCGGCGATCAGCCCGACGATTGAAAAAACCGCCATCTGGCGCAGCGGCGCAAAAGGCGTCGCGGCAAGAAAGGCGAAGGCGATGCAGGTCACCGAAAGCGCGAGCATGACGCCGGGGGCGATGCGCGCGAGCGTACCGTGGCCGTTCAGGCGCCGGTCGGCCAGGTAATACAGCGCGTAGTCCACCGAGATACCGATCAACGTCGTACCGAGGATCAGAGTCAGAAGATTGACCTGACCGAAGACGATGAGCGTAACGGCGGCGCCGAAGACGATCCCGCCCACGACCCCGGTGACGACCAGCGCCAGCGGGCGCAGGCTGCGAAAGAAGATGAGCACGAGAAAAATGATGATGAGCGAAGAACCGATGCTGAGCCACATGACCTCGCTCTTGGTTTCGGCCCGCTCGGCAGCCGAGAACAGCGCGGGTGCCGTGGCCGTCACGGTGCAGGCGGAACAGCGCGGGCCGACCGCGCCGCGGACGAGCCCGAGCGCCCGTTGCGCGGCGCGCTCGCCGGCGGGACCGAAGGCCTCCTGCGCGAGTGTGACGATCAGGAGATAGCTCGGTTGCGGCGCATCGGGCACGGCGAGCAGGCCGTGGGCCGGAACCAGTCCGGGGAAAGGCCGTGGCAGACCCGAGAGCCAGCGGGTAAGAAAACCGCCCGGGTCGGCCAGCGTGCCGGCAGGACTCCCGGGGCTCGCGAGACCCACCTCGAGCGCCGTAACGAAAGTTCGTTTCGGTCGCTTGGCCATGGCCGCCGCATCCGAGGGAGTCAACAGCCGGAAGCGATGCCGCTCATACAACCCGTACAGCGTATCTACCGAAGCGCCCGGATTCTCGATCCGGTAGCCGGCGGCGGTGAGTGCCGCATGGGCAGCCTCCGCGGCGGCGGTCGTAGTTCCCGCCGCCGGCCCCTGGACGGCGATCACCATGCCCTGCAGGAAAGACTCGTTGCTCTGCGCGTTGGCGGCGGCGAGAAGGGCATCGTTGCCGCCGCTCGGCAACAGGCTTTTGACGTTGGCGCCGATCGGCGTGTCGCCGCCGAGCGCGACCCGCAGCGTTGCTCCGGCACAAAGCAAAACCAGGACCAGCGCCCAGACGAGAAGATAACGGAGGCGGCCGCCGTCGGCCGCCGCGAGTATTGCCCGCAGGCGCCCGCAACGCGCGTCCGTCATGACCCGCCGGTCGCGGGCGCGGGAATCGAAACCGGTTTCAGGGGCGTGAATTCGAGCCTGGTTTCACCGCCGTCACTGCCGACGATCGTGACCTCGCGCGGCAGAGGTTTACCAACGGCGACGATCCGCGTGATCCACTTCGCAAGCACCTTGCTGCGCGGCGTGAGGATCATGCCCCGCGCCGTGGATTTCAGATCGAAGTAGCGTGCGAGCGCGTGCGGGTCACCGCCGAGGAGCGAGGAGAACAACTTGAACAGCGCCTGCGCCCACGGTGTTTTTTCGAGCGGCTCGGTTTTACGGGAGCCATCGGGCATGACCTGGACGATCGTCTTGCCCGCGATTTCAAAGCGGTAGGTGTAGGGTTTCTCGATCGCCCACAAGAGGTGGCGCCCGGGGGTAAACCGTATCGTTCCGTGCAGCACGAGCGGGGTTTTCATCCCGGGGATGCTGCGCGTTTCGGTGAAGCGGGCTACATAAGGCGCCGCAGCCGTTGCCGCGGAAGGTACCGCCGCGTGGGAGCGGGCCGGGACTGCGAACACCGCCAGACCGATCAGCATCGCCAGAGACGGCAATGACGTTGTTTTTCGACTCATGGCAAAGGATCTGCGCCCCTCGAACGTCCGGATCGGGCACAGGATAGCAGGCGGCGGGCGGCCAGCCCCGGCAACCCGCCGAGCAGGCGCAGGTGCAGCCCGGCCATGCGCAGGTTGTCGCGCAGCATCCGGTAATTGGACAGGCCGCCCGGTGGATAGCTCACCCGCACCGGGACAAAACGCACGGGCGTGCCGGCAAGGTACAGCCGCACCATGATCTCGGTGTCGAAATCCATGTGCATACCGACCTTCCGATTCCGGACGAGTGCGAGTGCCGGCGCGAGCGGATACAGGCGGAAACCGCACATGGAATCGGCGATATCGCGCGAGAGCGTCTCCACCCAGACGAGGCCGTGCGTCAGCCAGCGCCCGTAATAACGCAGGGCCGGCGCGGACGGATCGTAGGCGGGTCGCGCGGAAACCAGGGCTTCGGGTTCCGCGCGGCCCCGTGCGAGCAGCTCCCCCGCCGCGCCCGGATCGTGCTGGGCGTCGGCGTCAATCTGCAAGGCATGGGTGAAACCGCGCTCGACGGCGCGGGCAAAACCGGCGAGAACCGCCGCCCCTTTGCCCCGGTTGCGCTCGAAACGCAGGAGTTCGATCCGCCCGGGATTGGCGCAAACCAACTCGTCGAGTGCGGCGCGCACGGGCGGCGCACTGCCATCGTCCACCAGCAGCACCGGCAGCTCGAGCGCGGCAAAGACGGAGACGAGGCGGGGCAGCTCGCGATGATGGTTACAGGTGGGAACGAGCGCGCAGGCGCGAAACTCCACGGGAAATTCAGGGGCCGGCTGCGAACTCGAATCGCCCGCGGCTGCAAGCGACGTCGCCTCGCGCGAAACGCCACTCGACCCGGTCCGGCCGCGCGCCGTCACGCCACAGCTCCAACCCCAGGTGTTCGCCGGGGCGGACGGGCTTCAGGAACTTGACCCGATCGATCCGCAACGGATCGGTGGAAAAACCGAAAACCTCGCGCGCGCACCGCGCCGCCCAACCCACCTGCGCCACGCCCGGCAGAACGGGATGGCCGGGGAAATGCCCCGCGAACCAGACGAGGCTCTCGGGTACTGCAAGTTCTAGGCTGGCACGGTCGCCGTCGCGTTCCTGCTCGAGAATTTCGGGAAACCGGGCACCGGGGGCGGCAGCCGAACACGCCGAAACGGCGGGCCTCATTGCGCCGCCGTCAGGCGGAGTATATGGCGCTCGACGTCGCCGACCGTGCGCGCATCCATGAATTCCTGCGGCGAGGCGTCGAGCCCCGTCACATCCTGGATGGAAAGCGCGAGATCCACGGCATCTATGCTGTCCAGGCCCAAATCCTCGTACAGGCGGGCCTCGGGAGTCACCTTGGCCGGATCGAGCTCGAAACGCTCCACCAGCATCTCGCGCAGGCGCGCGGTGAGTTCATCGCCCGACAGGGGCTCGGCGGTCATCGTTGCGTCCCGCCGGCGTGCAGCGGCGCGCGCGCCTGCCGGGCGGCACGAAGCGCACTCACGGATTCGGGTTGCGGGGCTTTCATGGCTTGCAATTCTCGTTTGAACCAATTGTCCATGCCGCGGGTTACCCG
>CAZKOE010000051.1:0-14572 GCA_964554305.1 uncultured Gammaproteobacteria bacterium | reverse complement strand
CCGACGACGCTCGAGATCGGCTTCGGCAACGGCGACGCGCTTGCCGAGTTGGCCGCGGCGAACCCGGATCGCAACTACATCGGCGTCGAAGTGCATCGCCCCGGCGTTGGTCACCTGTTGCTCCGGCTTGCCCGTAACGGGATCGAGAACGTGCGCGTGGCGAATCGGGACGGCTCGCGCGTGCTTCGGAACGAGATTCCGGACGATTCGCTGGACGAAATCCTGGTCTATTTCCCCGATCCCTGGCCGAAGAAGCGTCACCACAAGCGCCGGCTCATCCAGACGGAATTCGCGCTCATGGTTTCGGCGAAGCTCGCCGTCGGCGGGCGCTTCGAACTCGCCACCGATTGGGCCGAATATGCCGAACAGATGCGCGGTGTCCTCAAGGGCACGCCGGGGCTGGTGAGCCTGGGTCCGGAGGAAGGCTATCCCGAGCGGCCCGAATGGCGTCCGGAGACGCACTACGAGATTCGCGGGCGGCGCGAAGGCCACGAAATCTTCGATCTCGCCTACCGCCGCGCCGCCTGATTCCTCGCGGTCGACCATGCTGTCGTTTCGCGCGGGCCAGCCGCCGAATTTTACCCGTGGGTTTGCCAACCGCCAGTATTAAAGCTTGGCTCCGGTATTCGGCATCAGCGTACCGGGAACGGCTGGCTGCGCACTGTATTCTTTGAGCAGGGCCTGGAAGGCAGGGTTGCGGCGGATCGGATCCCAGACGGGGTCGAGGCGTAGCAATGGCACCGACAAGTACATTCCGGCCGGCATCTCGAGGAGCCGATGCAAGAGTTGCACCGCTTGTGCAGGCTTGGCAATTTGTGCATACACTTGTGCCAGGGTAACGAGATAAGAGGGGCCGTCCAAGGCGTCTTTTGAAGGAGGAAGCAGCCCGCTGGCGCGGCGGGCGCTGCGGATCGCCGCGGCCTTTTGGTTTAGTCCGGCCTCGACCAGAGCCAAAGAGCTCAATAAATTCGGGTTGTCCGGGCGTTTTTCCAATTCCTTTTTCAGCAATACCCGGGCCGCTTCGTATTCCTGCCGTGCCTGGCCTTGATTACCGCTGAGGCTCCAGGCCTTTGCCAGTAGCAGGCTCGTGGGGACCGGCCCGACCGCGAAGGGCGTTTCCATCCAGGAGGCGGTCGGTTCGGCAAACAAGGTAAGCGCCCGGTTGGGGTGGTGATCCAGCCACAGGGATTCGAATTTTGACCCCAGGATGCTGCTGCGCGGTTGCGGACCGAGATCGCGCGGCATGCCGGCGAGTACCGTGCGCGCCTGCGCCGGTTTGCCGGTCAGAAGCAGGGCACAAACCTTGCGCAGCAAGGGATAATAGCTGTGCGGGGCGACGGCAAGTGCGCGGTCGAATTGCCGCATCGCCTGAGCATAACGACGGAGTTGCGTGTAGGCAGTACCCAGTTCGTTGGGCCAATTGGGATTGCGGGGGTCAAGCGTCTCGGCGTGACGAAACGATTGAATTGCCTCCTTCCATTTTCCTTGCCGTCGCCGA
Source organism: uncultured Gammaproteobacteria bacterium (assembly GCA_964554305.1). Classification (GTDB taxonomy): domain Bacteria; phylum Pseudomonadota; class Gammaproteobacteria; order JAKDMP01; family JAKDMP01; genus JAKDMP01. Next base: position 13,074 of record CAZKOE010000051.1, on the reverse strand, counting down.
ATATAAGCCATTGCCCCAATGGCACTGACATCGTTCGGCAGCTTTTGGTGCACAAGTTTAAACTCTTCCAGTGCCGCCGCATAGTCGCGGAGACCCCAGTAATAAACGTAGCCCATGGCAAGATGGGCTTGCGGAAGATCGGGCGCGAGTGAGAGGGCTTTTTTTGCCGCCCGTTTGGCGTTTGCCAGGCGCTTTGCGCTATGATCGAAGTGGAACCAGTAGGAGTAACTGTACAGGCGGGAGAGCCGGGCGTAGGCAAGTGCGAACTTCGGGTCTTGCGCAATGGCACGATGGTAATAGCCTGCTGCTTTCCGAAGCGTTTTATCCGGCGTTTTATTACCAGGACTTCCGACCTGGGAAATCAGGTACTCCGCGCGCAGGAAGGAATCGTAGGCGCCTGGATTGTCGGTAGGCTGTTTGGCGAGCCGCTCGGATTCCTTCGGCAGCAGCCGTAATTGCAGCGCCGTTGCCACATCGTGGGCGATGTCGTTTTCGACCTCGAATACGTTGTTGAGGGTTCGGGTGTAACTTGCGGCCCAGATGTGACGGTCTGTCCGAGTATTGATGAGTTGCACGTTGATCAGCACGCGGTGGTCCGCTCTTTGCACGCTGCCTTCGAGTATTGTCGAAACTCCCAGCTGTTTTGCCACGGCCTTCAGATTTTTGGGCCGGCTCGAGTATTGCTCGGTGGACGTCCGTGACACAACACGCAAGGCGCGAATGGCGGCGAGTTTGGTCAGAATCGTATCTTGAATGCCCCTCGTGAAGTAGTTGTTGGAATTATCGGCATCAAGGTTCTCGAACGGCAATACGGCAATGGAGCGCGGAGCGTCGGGAGTGGACCTGCCGGAAGGGCGCAGCGCGAAATAGGCGGCAAATCCCCCCAAGATCACAATAATGGTCAATAATCCGGCAGTAGCGTGAAATTTGCGTGGCCATCGTTGGTGAAGCGCGAGCGGAGGCGCCGTCAGGCCGCCGTCCTGTGACGCGGCCTCTTCCGGGTCACTCTCGTCGATTGCGGTCGGTCGGGGGTGTTCTACTGCGACCGGCGCGACGAAACGATAGCCGTGGCCGCGCACGGTTGTCAGATAGCGGTATGGGGAGTGGGTGTCACCGAGCGCCTTGCGCACCGCGTTCACGTTCCAGGTCAGATTGGATTCTTCCACGATGGTGCGCGGCCACAGGATCTGGATCAACTCTTCCCGGCTTTTCAATTGTCCGGCGGAACGCAGCAGGACGAGCAATAGATCAAAGGCTCGGGGAGTGAGCGGGAGAATCTCGCCTTCCCGCCGCAACAGGCGTTCCTTCGCGTCGGCTGTGAATGGGCCGAATCGATACAAGTTATTGTCGTTGCTCAGATTCTCACTGGGTTCCACTATGATCTTCGGGCCGGCTCAAATGTAAATTAAACACAAAATTATGGTGGTTTAAAGGCGCTGACGCGATGCAGCCCCTAAAGTTTAACGCGTCGAACCTGGGGGCGCAAGGACGTGCGGCCAACGGCGCCTTCGCGCCGAAGGCCGATGGTTGGAGCGCTCCGAGAGAAAGGCATCTCAATTTTTTTATGAGGACCAAATGATGAAGACTTCATTTTCATTTTCTCGACCTGTTGGCCTGCTGTTGGCCGTTTCGGGTCTTATGGCGGGACTCGGTCTGCTTGCGGGTTGCCCTTCCAATTCTTCCGGCACGAGTCAGGCGGTTGTCCCGCAAGCCAAAGGTTTTTCGGGGACCGTTTATGGCGGCCAACAACCCGTAGTGGGGGCCACGGTGAAGCTGTACGCTGCCGGCGGTTCAAGCGCGATCGTGCTCGCCACCGCCACGACCACTACCGGGGGCGCGTTCACGATCCCGGACAGTTATACTTCGCTCTGCCCGACGCCGGATGCACCGATCTACATTGTCGCCAGTGGCGGCAATCCCGGACTGCTTCCTCCAGGCACCGACAATACCGCCATCAAGCTGGTGGCGGCGATCAGCAACAGTTGTAGTGTTCCGCCTCCCTTTGTTCATATCAGCGAGGTCACCACGGTGGCTGCGGCCTACGCGCTGGATGGCTTTTTTTACGCCAATGACAGCGTTCACGGTCCCTCACCAGCCCTTGACAACGCCATGCAAACCGCCTTCTTTCTGCTTGCGAACAGCCAGAACGGCCAAGCGAGCCCGTTTCTGCCGGCGCCGAGCGCCTGCACGGGCGGCGCGCCGCCGGTGAACTGCGGCGCGCTGGAACGCATGAACACGCTTGCCAACGCGCTCGCCGCCTGCGTCAACACGCCGAGCGCGAGTTCGACGCCGTGCATGACGCTGTTTGCCTGCGCCAACCCGGGTGCCACCTACAATTCCGGTACTTGCACCGGTGGGACGGAAACGATCACCGACACGCTGCTGGCGGCCATCGCCATCGCGAGCCACCCGGGACAGACAAGCGCGGGCGGAATTTTCGATCTTGCCGGACCAAGCCCCATATTCACCCCCGTGCTGGCCGCCGCGCCGCCCGATTGGACGCTGGCATTGAATTTTAACGATACGGGTCTGGTCAACGCGCGCGGCATTTCCGTGGACGCCAATGGCTACATCTGGGTGGCGGATATCAATACCAGCCGTCTGTACAAGATTACGCCGATGGGTGTGCGCTCGCTCCGTACTAGTGGCCATCTCGGACAGCCGTTGGGTGTCGCGATTGATGCGGGCGGTAACGTCTATGTATCGAATCACATTTCTTCTGGCGGCTTCGAGCATAGCGTCAGCAAATTCACCAATGCCGGCACCCATGTGACCACTTTCTCGGGTGGCGGTCTGTGGATTCCCTTCGGCGTCGCGGTGGCTCCCAACGGCCACATTTTCGTGGCCAATACCGGTGAGCAGAACCCCAATCCCAATATCGGTAATTCCGTCGGCGAGTTCGATAGCGACGGCACCCCCATCTCGCCGGCTCCCTCGGCCTATACGGCCGGCGGCATTCAGAATCCGCGCCAACTCGCCGTCGACGCCAGCGGCATCGTGTGGGTGGCGAATGGCGGCTCACCCAGTTCAATAACACGTTTGGACCCCGGTACCTCTCCTCCGACGGGAACCAATATTACCGGTGGCGGGCTGAGCGGCGCCAAAGCCATTGCCGTGGGTCCCTTCGGCAACATCTGGGTGTACAACAGCGCCGGATCGCTCAGTAAATTCAATTCGAGCGGATCGCCGCTCTCTCCCGCAACCGGTTTCACAGGAGGCGGAATCGGCGGTGGTGCCTGGGGGCTTGCCATTGACGCCCTCGGTCACGTGTGGACGGCCAATGATAACGATAGCGTCAGCGAGTTCGATAACAACGGTGATCCCTTGTCGCCGAGTACGGGGTTTGCCGGTCCCTGGTTCGACCAGGCGCGCAGCATCGCCGTGGACGCGAGTGGCAACGTGTGGGTCGGAAACCAGACGGGAGGCATCACCGAACTGGTCGGCGCGGCCACACCTACGCGCACGCCGATCATCAGCGCCATCACGCAGGGCTTCACTCCGTAAGAGGAGCGGAAAGCGGAATTCCACCATCCCCAACAGAGGAACACGAAATGTTGAAATTGAACTTGTACAGACTTGGCGCTGTTGCTCTCGGCATGCTCGCTCTCGGTGGCACGGCCTTCGCTTTCGGCGGCTGTGTGGACTCGCCCGAGAATCCGACTTGGATTCTCGTTGGCGTCGGCGTCGTGGCCGCGGGCGTACCGTGGCTGTGCGCGCGCATCCGGCGTCGCCGCGACTCACATCGTGACGACGAGTAATTTCTGTGTGCAATACAAACCATCCTCCTCTCCCCTTTTTTGGCCGGAAGGAAAGGATGAGTAAAGTGTGGAATGCCGACTTTCTGCCGTCGTTCCCGCAAGGTTTTGTTTTCGGGGCCTTGGGCGATTCGTCGCCTCTCCCGCGCGGGCGGTTTTCAAGTTATGACCCTGGCCGGTCCCCTCCCGTGCGACACGACAAAATTGCTCAAGGGCCCCGTTTTTTATTTCTATTTGTGGGGAGGATCGGAGCGAATACACATTGCCGAGCACGCGCAGACGACTTTTGTTTTTTGGCGCACGTGGTCAGATCTGCCTATGAACAAAACTAGTCATGTAAAACTCTTGATTTTGCCTTGATATGGTTAATACGGTGTCTGTTTTTTTATAAATCTTGGAGAGGAGTAATTCCGTGAAGACGAATTTTACGAAATCTTTCGGCGAGGGCATGTGCCTGCTTATCTTTGTATGCACCGTCATCCTCGCATTGACGTTAATTGGGCTTTTCAGTGCGCGAGCCGCGCATGCTGGCGCCGCGCCGGTGGCTTTGCGCACGGCGCTGTATCGAGCGTCGGCCGGCGACGCTATTTCGGCTAATTCCGTTGGCAAGGACGGTTGTGTAACGTTGCTGCAACAATCGCTCAGGGCTTGTTTCGACGATGCGGGAGAACGGTTTTTGATAATCGGCGGCGAGAAATCACATCAGACGCATGCGCCTATGCTTGCGTTGTCGCTGGCAGCTTTCGGTCGCGGTGCGGGGCTGAAGCCTATTCTTGACGTACGCCCCGAGATCGGGGGTAACAGGGTGAGTTATGCGAATGACGGCATAACCGAGTGGTGGCAGGTGTTGCCGGTTGGTTTCGAGCAGGGTTTCATCATCTCGAAGCGCCCCGACGGAAAGGGCAAGCTCGTCATTGCGCTCGATGCGAGCCGAAGCGGCGAGTTGCGCAATGACGAACTCGCCTGGGGCCGAGTCCACTACGGCAAGCTGGTGGTGACCGACGCCAACGGCAAGATTGTGCCGGCGACGCTGAAGAGTGAGGGTGATCGGATATTGATTGCCGTAAGCGACAGTCATGCCAGCTATCCGCTTACGGTGGACCCGCTGGTGTGGCTGCAACAGAAGGTCGTCGCGAACGACGGCGGGCAATACGAGAATTTCGGTACTTCGTTCGCGCTTTCCGGAAATACCGCACTGATCGGCGTGCCTCACGCCACGGTCGGCACCAATCAATTGCAGGGGGCCGTTTACGTCTTTTCCGACGAGAACGGAACCTGGACGCAGACCCAGAAGCTGACGGCGAGCGATGGCGCCAGTGGCGACAATTTCGGTATTTCCATCGCGCTCGACGGTGACACAGCTATTATAGGTGCCTATGATGCGACAGTCGGCAATGTCCCTAATCTGTCGCAGGGTGCCGCTTATGTATTTACCGAATCTGGCGGAACTTGGACCCAGAAACAGAAGTTGACCGCGAGCGACGGCAGCCCCTATGCCGGCTTCGGCCTCACGGTTGCGCTCGATGGCACGACGGCTATCGTCGGCGCCTACAGTCAGACCGTCGGCAGGAACGTGTATCAGGGCGCGGCTTATGTGTTTAATTATGCGAATGGCGGCTGGACCCAGACTCAGGAGCTGACTGCAAGCGACGGCGCTACCTTTGACAATTTTTCGAACTCGCTTGCCTTCGTGGGTTCCACGGCGCTGATCGGCGCCTCCAACGCCGCCGTGGGAAGTAACGGCTACCAAGGGAAGGTTTACGTGTTCACAAACGCGGGAGGAGGCACTTGGGACCAGGCGCAGATACTTACCGCCGCTGACGGTGCGGCTCAACAACGGTTCGGCAACGCGGTCGCGCTTGACGGCACGACGGCCTTGATCGGCGATTCCGGTGCAACCGTCGGAGGCAACGTCTACCAAGGATCGGTCTATGTATTCGCCGACGACAATGGCATTTGGACCCAGACGCAGGAGCTGGCTGCCAGCGACGGTACCGCCTCGGACGGTTTTGGCTTCTCGGTTGCCTTGGACGGTGATACGGCGCTGATTGGCGCAGCCAACGCCGCAATTGGTTCCAATAATTTACAGGGCGCCGCCTACCTGTTCGCCGATTTCGGCGGAAGCTGGACCCAGACGGCGAAGCTGATCGCTACCGACGGCGCCGCGGGCGATGGGTTCGGAGACTGGGTCGCGCTTGATGGAACGAATGCGCTGATTGGCGCCTATAACGCCACGATCGGCGGCAATTTCGCCCAGGGCGCCGCGTACTTTCTTGGGCAATCCGACCTCGGGCTTGCCGTCAGTGCGCCGGCGGCCGTCAATCCGGGTAGCGAATATACCAGCCAGATCATTGCAACCAACAGCGCCAGCAGGGCAAGCCCGGGGGTTTCGATAGTGACTTCGGTGCCTCCCGAGGCGAGCCTTGTATCCGCGGCGGCAACGCAGGGGAGTTGCAGTAGCAACGCCGGCCTGGTGAGTTGCGATTTCGGTGCCGTGGATGGGAATGCCGGCGCCGCGACCGCAAGCATCAAACTCAAGGTGATTCACATCGCGCCCGCCGTCATCGAGAACACCGCAAGCGTGGTAGGCGCCGCGCCGCCGCTAACCGCGAGCGCGATGACTGCGGTCGTCGGAACGCCTGTGGCACAGGATGGTACTCTGAGTACTGAGGAAAACAAGGCGGCGAGCGGCAATTTGAAGGCAACCTCACCCAGCGGCGCGTCATTGACTTACAGCATCGTCGCGCAGCCTGTAAACGGCACCTTGGTTCTTTCCAATGCCACAACCGGTGCCTATACCTACACTCCGACCTCGGGCTTTGCGGGCCATGATCTGTTTACCTTCAAGGCCAATGATGGCAGTGCCGATTCCAATGTCGCCAGCGTAAGCGTTACTGTCGCGGCTGGCGGGGCACCGACAGCACAGGACGGCAGGCTCAGCACGGATAAAAACAAGCCGGCAAACGGTATTCTCAAGGCGACCTCGCCGAGCGGCGCACCGCTGACGTACGGCATCGTCTCGCAACCGGTGAATGGCGCGCTGGTTCTTGCCGATGCCGCGACTGGCGCCTATACCTACACGCCGAATCGGGGCTTTGTAGGGCACGATCTGTTCACCTTCAAGGTCACTGACGGGAACGTCGACTCCAATGTCGCTACCGTTAACATCACCGTGAAGGCCTCTCACCAATCGAGCGGAGGCGGTGCCTTCGGCGATTTCGTTCTCGTCGTCTTACTGGCGGTCATGCTGGGCGGTATTGTGCTTAGGCGACGTAATTGAGTTTCGCCGCGAAACGAGTATGACCGCGTTCCTCCTCAAGCGGTCAGGCGGGGGTGGTCAGCGGCTCGGCCATCCCCGCTATTTCTTGCGGCGATCTCCCCTGCACACTGAGGGCTAATATGAAGGTGGTGGGCGATTGCCGCCCGCCCTTTTGTCGCCGTAGACATGTGACATTTTTTGAGAAATCCGGAGACCCATCATGGTGTGGCTTAGCGATAATCCGATGTGGGAAGATTTCGGTACCCGCGCGCTCTTTTACGCCGGTTACGGCGGTGCGGATTTCGGCGAGTGCCTGACCACCGTCGAGAAAGTCGGCGAGGCGGGGAGCGTCGATGATTGGTATCGCGAATGGATGGCGACTGCCGATCGGGTCGCCGCGATCGGCGGAGAGTGCGCACGTGCGGGCCATGCGGTCAGTGCGCGCGAGGCCTTTTTCCGAGCCTCGACGTATTATCGTACCGCCTACTATCCGCTCTATGGCGCGCCCGTCGATCCACGGTTGAGCGCCGCCTTCGAGCGCGAGACCGCAAGTTTTCAATGCGCTGCGACGCTTGCCGAATCGCCGATTGAGGTGCTGGAGATTCCGTTCGGAGGCGCGAACCTGCCCGGCTATTTCATCTGCGCGGACGATTCCGGCGCGCCACGAAAAACCGTGATTCACGTCAACGGTTATGACTCGACCATTCAGGAGAGTTATTTCGCGATTGCGCCGGCGGCGACTCGACGCGGCTACCACTGCCTTCTGTTCGACGGTCCCGGCCAGGGTCGGAACCTTATCCGCGACGGCCTGCACATGCGGCCCGACTGGGAGAACGTGGTTCGCCCGGTGGTGGACTATGCGCTTACTCGCCCCGAGATCGCGCCCGACAAGATCGTCCTCGGTGGCTGGAGTTTTGGCGGGCTGCTTGCGCCGCGGGCGGCGGCCTTCGAGCATCGCATCGCCGCCCTGTTCGCCGATCCCGGTCAATGGGATCAGCGCGGTCCGATTCTCGCGGCGCTGGATCTGTCGCCGGCGGACAAGGCGAAATTTCCCGACGTGGACCGCGAATTGCTACGCCCGCTGGAGGAGTGGCTCGCCGGTCCGAAGGCCGAGCCCATGCTGCGTTGGCGTCTGCTCCAGCGCGGCCTGTGGGTGCACGGCAAGGAGACATTGTTCGATTATTTCGCCGACATGATGCGCTATGAAATCTCGCCGTTCGCGGACCGGATCGCCTGCCCGGTGCTTCTCACCATGCCGGAGGGCGATCCGATCGCACAGGGTGCCGCCACGCTTTACGAAGCGCTCGCGGTTCCCGAGAAGAAACTGCTGCGCTACGACGCGCTCGCCGGTGGGCACTGCGAAGTTGCCGCGCGCCGCCTCTTTCACCAGCAACTCTTCGACTGGCTCGACGAGATTCTGGGGTGAAATTTATCTGACCTCGGAAGAGAGAAAGCCATGTCCGTAATCGCAAAATTCATTTATGAAATCAAGCCGGGAGGTTTCGGTGAATTCATGGCCAAGCTGGGAGAAGCTGCAAATTCCAGATTCAACAGCTCCGCCATGCCGCAATCGGTGCGTCTGTTCAGAAGCGTGGTCCCGGGCCCGGGAATCAACCGGGTTCAGTTGTTCATCGAGTACCGCGATCTGTCCGCCTTCGGGGCACGTACCGATTTCGAGAACGGGAACGCCGAGTGGCGTGAGTTGTTCGACGAAAACGCCGATTCTCCACAGAGACTCGTATCCGTGGAATTGTTGGCTGAGATCGCGATGGAAGAGCCGCGTTAACGAAGAGTTTTTTTGGCATATTCGAGCAAATTTTTTTGGTTCAGTGCGAAAGCGGCGAACTTGGTTTGACTGCGGTAATCGGAGCGGGCGACTTCGATCCGTACTTTTTGAGCAATGCCTGAAAGGCCGGGTCGTTTCGAATGGAATCCCAGTCCGGGTCCAGCCTGAGCAGCGGCACCGACAGATCCAGCCCCGCCGGCATGGCGAGGAGTTCCCGGATCAGTTTTATCGCCTGCGCGGACTCGCCGAGCCGCACGTGAATCCTTGCAAGGGCCGCGAGGTACAGCGGGCCGGACATCCGATCCTTCGACACCGGATAAAGCCGGGTTGCGTGCCGCCCGGCCTCGAGGGCGGCGGTTCGATTGCCGAGTCCGGCCTCGGCGAGACCGAGCGCGCTCCACAAGCCGGCGTTGTCGGGTTCTTTTCGGAGGGCGGCGCGCAGTCGTGTGCGGGTTTTTTCGTAGAGCCGACGCGCGCGCGCTTTATCGCCTTTCAGCGCCCAGACATCGGCGCGGAGGGGGTTGTCGGGTTTCCAGTTCCGAGTGTTATCGAGCACGGCCAGCGCGTCGTCGGGTTTGCGCGTGAGCCAGGCCAACTCGAAGCGAAGTGCTGAAATGAGCCCCTGCGGATCGGTGTCGGCGGCGATCGAAGCGAGTTCGTGCCGGGCGCGTGCCGTGTTTCCGCTGAGCAGTGCGAGGTTGATCCGGCGTGTGCGAGCATCGTAATCGTCGGGAGCGATCGCCAGCACTTGGTTGAATTCGCGCTCGGCTTCGGCGTAGCGGCGAAGCGCCATCAGGGTGATGCCGGTCTCGTCGCGCCAGCGCGGGTTGCGCGGATCGAGCCGGATCGCCTGGGAGAAATCGGCAAGCGCCGTTTGCCAGTGTCCCTGGCGGCGCTGAACGTAGGCCATGGCCCCGATTACTTCGGCATCGTGGGGGAGGGTTTCGCGGGCGATGCGGAATTGATGCAGCGCCCGTGCATAGTTGCCGGCGCCGTAGTACCAGGCGTAGCCGAGGGCGATATGGGCCTGGGGGAGTGCCGGTGCAAGTGCGATCGCCCGTTTGGCCGCCTGCATTGCCGCGGCCCTTCGCGCAGGCGTGGAGTCGAGTCCGAACCACCAGGCTTTGCTGTCGAGCAGGGAGAGCCGCGCCCAGGCGAGTGCGAATTCCGGATCCCGGGCGAGTGCCTGCTTGTACAGCGAGGTGGCCCGCTTGACGGTGGTTTGCGGATCGGGTGCGTTGGCGAGATCGAAGATACGGCGGGCGTTGTAGTTCGCCTTGAGGTAAAGCAGATACGCCTCGGGATCCCGGGTGGGCGCGTTCATGAGCTTCGCGCGTTCGGCCGGGCGCAGCCGGGTGCGTAGTGCCGCCGCCACCTGGGTCGCCACCTCGCCTTCGACCTTGAAGATGTCGGCGAGCGTGCGGGTGTAGGTCGCGGCCCAGACATGGGCATGAGTGCGAGTATTGATGAGCTGCACGTTGATGAGTACTTGCTTGCCCGCTTTCTGGACGCTGCCCTCGAGAACTGATCCCACGTCCAGTTCGCGGCCCACCCGCCCGAGATTGCTGGGACTCGCGGCATAGGTGTCGCTTACGCTGCGTGAGATGACCCGCAGACCGCCGAGTTCGGCCAGCCGGGTAAGGATGGTGTCGCGGATGCCGGCGGCGAAGTAGGCGTTGGACTTGTCGGTGGAGAGGTTCTCGAACGGCAGCACGGCGATCGAGGGTAGCGATTCTCCGGCATGTGACGATGCCGCTCCCCAGGGCACGAGCCGCCAGACGAGGACGGCGGCAATAATGACGAGCGCGGCGGGGGCGAGCAGGCGGATGTCGCGGTAAAAAGGCCTGTGCGGAGCGGGTGCGCTCTGCCCCTTCGCCGGGTCCCGCGGATTGACCGGCTCCGAGGGTTTCTCGATCGTGACCGGCGCGATGAAGCGGTAGCCGACGCCGCGCACCGTTTCGATGTAGCGCGGCGCCTCGCCGTCGTCACCCAGCGTCTTGCGCAGAGTGTACAGCTTGGTGGTGAGGCCTTGTTCCTCGACGATGTTGTGCGGCCAGAGCGCCTCGATCAGTTCCTCGCGCGTTTTCAGATGCCCGGCCGATTCCACCAGGAGCAGCAGCAAGTCGAAGGCCTTGCGCGCGAGCGGTATGGCCTTTCCGTCGCGGCTGAGGCGCCGCTCACCAACGTTCAGCCGGAATGGGTCGAAAGTATATATCGTATTGTTTTTTAATGAATTACTTTCTTCCACTTTGGGTTCCACGAAACGGAGGGCATGAAAAAATCATGTAAAAAGCATACGAATGTAAGGTCAGTCATTCGATTTTTCGCCCACACTTTACCCCCTGCGAACGTGAGTTGCCAAGGGTTTGGGGTTGCCGGCACGAGCCGGTATTCCGTTCGCGGGAGGGCGGCGCAAGCAAACGACCACGACAAGCGCCGATGCGGAAGAGGGGTGGCTTCGGCCACCCCTCGTTTTATCGGGCGGGAAATGGGCCTTCCCGGCTACGGCTTTCCGCGGCCTGTACTACGCCGAAAGTCATCTTCTGCGCCGGGTGCGGCGGCGCCGCAGGGGTTGGCGGCGTCGCCACGTTCGAGTTGCAGGGATGCATGGCCGATGCCGAAGCGCTCGCGCAGTTCGTTGCCGATGCGGGCGAGCAGGGCGTCGTCGAGAACACCGTCGGGTTTGACCAGGTGCGCCGTGAGGGCAATTTCGGTGGTGCTCATGGCCCAGACGTGCAGGTGGTGGATTTCGCTGACGCCGGGCTGTTCGGCGAGGTAGGTGCGCACGGCCGCCGTATCCACGCCGGGCGGTACGGCATCGAGCGACAGGTTGAACGATTCGCGCAGCAGTCCCCAGGTGACGGCGAGGATCGCTACCACGATGATGAGGCTCATGGCGGGATCGAGCCATTCCCAGCCGGTGATCAGGATCCCGATCCCGGCGAGAACGACGCCGAGCGACAGTGCGGCGTCCGAGGCCATGTGCAGGAAGGCGCCGCGAACGTTGAGATCTTCTTGCCGGCCGCGCAGAAAGAGCAGCGCCGTCGCCGAGTTCGCGACCACGGCGATGGCGGCGATGGCGATGACGACGCCCTCGTTCACGGCGCCGGGCGCGAGCAGGCGCGTGACGCCTTCCCAGGCGAGTGCGACCGAGACCGCGATCAGGATTACGGCGTTCGCGAGCGAGGCGAGGATGGTCGCCCGGCGAAAGCCGTAGGTGCGCCGGGCGCTGGCCGGGCGGCGGGCAAACCAGGCCGCCGCGCCGGCAAGTACGAGCGCGAGGATGTCGGTGAGATTGTGCCCGGCGTCGGCCATGAGTGCCGTGGAGTTGCCGAGCCAGCCGGCGATCGCCTCGCCGGCAACGATCGCGATGTTGAGGGCGATCGCGATGGTGAAGGCGTGCCCGCCGCGCGCGGCGGCGCTTGCCGCATGGTGATGCCGATTCATGCGTTGACCATCGGGGCGCGGCCGGGCGCCGGAAAAGCTGGCCTCTTCATGCGGGTAATGATAGAGCACCTTTTTCGGGGGCCGGAGCGCGGGCTTCCAGTCGGCGCTTGCCGGCAAGGGGCCGCCACCCCATTCGGATGCTCGGCGCGGGTCAGCGCTCGGTGGCGGCGAGCATCTTGCGGCGACGGAGGTAAGTCGTCAGTTTCTCCATCGCGACGTAGAACGCGGGTGTTACGTAAAGCGTGAGGAATTGCGAGAAAATCAGGCCGCCCACGGCCGCGACGCCGAGCGGGCGGCGCGCATCGGCGCCGGCGCCGATGCCGATCGCGATCGGCAGCGTGCCGAGAATGGCCGCGACCGTTGTCATCATGATCGGACGGAAGCGGATGCGGCAGGCCTCGATAATCGCCTCCTGCGCGCCGAGCCCCTGATCTCGGCGTGCCTTGAGCGCGAAGTCAATCATGATGATGCCGTTCTTCTTGACCAGACCGATGAGCAGGATCAATCCGACGAAGCTGAAGATATCGAGTTCCTGGCCGCCGAGCAGGAGCGCGACCAGCGCGCCGAAAATCGCGAGCGGCAGGGCAGTGAGAATCGTGATCGGATGGACAAAGTGCTCGTAGAGGATCGCGAGCACCATGTAGATGACGAGCACGGTGATCAGAAACAGGATCGGCAGGCTCTTCATGGATTGCTGGAAGACCTCGGCGTTGCCGGAGAAGGTGCCGGTCACGTCGGCCGGAAGCGTTTTGGCCGCGACCGCGTTTATCTGGCTCGTCACGGCGCCGAGCGAGGCGCCGGGCGCGAGGCTGAAGGACAGCGTGGCC
>CAZKOE010000050.1:7012-14665 GCA_964554305.1 uncultured Gammaproteobacteria bacterium | reverse complement strand
GTTTCCCCGGACAGCAGTGCGCCTGCGTGGGAATGACGAGAGAGAGTATTCGTCGGTTACCCCGATGCTCGCCGCTTGATACTGTTTACTGGCCGGATCAATAGAGGGATTTGAGCCAGCGTACGATGCCGGCGGTGAGTCCCGGCGCGAGTGTCGCGTCCGGGCCGGTGTCAAGTTGCTTTTTGCAACGGCAAGGGGCGACGTCGAGCGCGTGCCCCATTTTCGGCAGGTACAACAGCTTGGCGTGCGGGAAGGCTTTGACCAGCCGTTTGCCGTTGCCGGGCGGAACATTGAAGTCGAGACCGCCCTGCACGACGAGCACGGGGATTTTCACCTTGCGCGCCGTCGCAAGTGGCTTCTCGGCGTACCAGCTCTTGAGCAGTTGCACCGTTGAGGCCGGCAGGGTCTTGCCGGCGTAGGTCAACGATTCGCCGGGCGGCGTTTGTGTAACCTTCGGATAGAAACCTTCCTGAGCCTTTTTGATGGCGGTCAGTTGCGTCGCGCTGGCGCCGGGGTTCATTTCCATAACCTGTGCGGTCGTGATTTCCTTCATGCTTTCGCCGGGCGCTTCGAGGAGGATGAGGCCGGCGAGCCGCGTTTCGGTGGCGAGTTTGGGTGCGATGAGCCCGCCGATGCTGTGACCGGCGACGACGATGCGATTCGGGTTGATGTGCGGATTCTTGCGCAGTGCCTGGACGATCGCGAGATTGTCGGCGACCTGATCTGAAAAGACGACGTTGTTGCCGTCGCCGGTCGAGGGCGGCAGGCCGCGCTTGGCGACGCGGGCGACGGCCCAGCCGGCTTTGGCCAGCGCTGCCGCGAGCTTTTTGTAGGGACTGTATTGAATGGGACCATCGTTGCCGTTGATGGTGACGGGCCCGCTCCCGGGAATGATGTCCACGACGGGGAAGGGCCCCTTGCCGGCGGGCAGGTTGAGCAGGCCCTTGAGTACGAAGCCGTTACGCTGAATGGCGATAGGCAGCGTCTTCGCGCCCACGGCCGCTTCGCTGATCCAGGCGGTTGCGCTGACAGGGGCCTGTGCAGTCGCAGCGGACGGTGCCGCGCCTGGATACGCGTGCAGCCCATTGATCCGGCCTTTGCCGTCGCAGGAGACGACCATATTTTGCCAACCGTCGGCAAACTGCAACGGTATGACCACGACGTTTATCGAATCTTTCTGAACCGCCTTCGGCGCTTCCGCCTTCTCGAAGGCGCCATGTTGTTGCGGCAAGTATTGTTGCCAAAATTGCTTGAGCTTCTGTGTTCCGAGCCCGGTCTTCATGACGCTGTCGAAGTCAGCGGTGGCGGCGGTGAAGTCGCCTTTTTGCAAATTTTGCAGGAATTGCGTGGAAAGCGCAAGGCAGGAGTCGCGCACGGCCTTTTGCGCGGGTTGGTCCTGCGTACTTCCGGGGGTGGTGAGGGCAAGGCCGGTGTTCGCGACAAGGGCGAGTGCGGCGGCGAGAAGCAGGGCGGGACGGAGTTTCGAGGGCATGACGTCAGCCTCCGTGATTCGTGTTGTGCGGAGCTTCGAGGGGCGTGAGAAACAGGCCGACCACTTCGCCGGCGACGTTGCAGGTGACGCGAAGGTTTTCGCGCCCACGCGCGAAGACGAGCGGCAGGGTCACGTTCGGCTGACCGTTTACGATCCGCGTCGCGGGGTGTGCGGCGCGATCGAAGCCGCCGTAATGCGCGGATAACAGCGACCAGAACTGATTCATCTGCGCCGCGATGGCGCTCTTCATGGCGGCATTGAAATTGACAATGCCGGCGGCGTCGTAGCTGCCGTTTTCGAGGGCGGCGAGGATGTTTCGTGCGTGGGAGAGACAGCCGGCGGGCGTTGACGTGGACTGCGCCGGCGCGGCGATCGCGTTGGCGGAAAGCAGCACAAGCAGGCCTGGAAGCAGGAAACGAGGCATGGGCATGTCCGGATGTCAATAGATACCCGATTATAGCCGGGGCAGCAAGTGCCCGCAAGGATCGCGCTTACAATGCCGGCAGTTTCCCTGGAGAATCCACGTGCCGCGGGTGCTGGCCGGCGCGGTCTTGATCAGCTTCGCCGCCGTGCTGGTGGCCTTGTCCGGTGTCGCCTCGGCGCCGACGGCTTTTTACCGGCTTGCGATTGGCGGCGCGGCACTCCTCGTGCTGGCACTCGCCCGCGGCGAACGCCTGCGTCTGCCGCCGCGCTTTGCGGGCTACGTATTGCTCGCGGGGCTCGCCTTCGCGGCGGATCTCGTCATCTGGCATTTGAGTATTTACCGCGTCGGACCGGGGATCGCGACCCTGCTGCCGAATTTTCAGGTCGTGCTCATGGCCATTGCGGGCTGGTTGATCTGGCGCGAGCGGCTGTCGCGAGGCGTATTCATCGGCATCGCGGTTGCCATCGCCGGTTTGGTCCTCTTGCTGACGGCGGCGCCCGAGGCGGGACAAGGTCGCTTTCTTTCCGGCATCGGCTACGGGCTCGGTGCTGCGCTGGCTTATACGTTGTATCTTTTGTTCCTGCGCCTCGCGGGAAGCGCGGCGAGCCGGGAATCGCCGGCCTTCTTCATCGCCCTGATCTCGCTTCTCGCCGCCGCCATCGTCGCGATCTGGGTCGGGGCGAGCGGCGAAAGCTTTGCCGTGCCCTTCGGCTTCGCCTGGTTGTGGCTCGCGTTGTACGGCCTCGCTTGCCAGGCCGGTGGCTGGTTTCTGATTTCGACCGGCATCACGCGCGTTTCGACCGCGCTTGCGGGCTTGTTGCTCCTGTTGCAGCCGACGCTGACATTCGTTTGGGATTGGCTGATTTTCGGGCGCCGCTTTACGGTGCTCGAACTCGCGGGCGCCGCGCTGGCCCTGATCGGACTCTACCTGGGCATGCGCCGGCGCAGCGCAAGACGAGCGCGCAAGCCCTCATAGTTGCATGCGGTCGCTGGCGCCTGTGTGTATGCGGGTGTTGGACAAATGGCAGAATAATCGTTACCCTGATGCGGAATTTGAAATCGTCCGCCAAACAAATGCGGCCACCATGCTGCGCCATAGGCGAGCCGGCATTTGTCGGGATGAATTGGGGATAGTTTGAACGGTACTCCTGCAGCTCCGGCGTCCTCGGGGGCAGCCGCTACAGGGCTTGACAAGGCCGGCGTCCGCCGCGCGATCGTGGCTGCGGCGCTTGGCAACGCCATGGAATGGTTCGACTTTGGCGTGTACGGTTTTCTCGTGGTCACCATCGGCCAGGTTTTCTTGCCGTTCGGCAGCGATACCACATCGCTCATCGCATCCTATCTCGTGTTTGCGGCGGCGTTTCTGGGCCGCCCGCTCGGCGGCATGTTTTTCGGCCCACTCGGCGATCGAATCGGGCGCAAGCGTGTGCTTATCATGACGATCGTATTGATGTCGGTGGCGACCTTCGTGATCGGCGTGCTGCCGGGCTATGGAACGATCGGCATCTGGGCGGCGGTGTGCCTGATCATTCTGCGCCTGGTGCAGGGGTTTGCGACCGGCGGCGAGTACGGTGGCGCCGCCACGCTGATCGTCGAGTCTGCCCCGGACAAGCGGCGCGGCTTTCTCTCCAGTTGGCTTGAATTCGGCACCTTGCTCGGTTTTGCATCCGGCGCGGCGGCCGTGACGGTACTGACATTTTTTCTTTCGTCCGAGGCGATGCATGACTGGGGCTGGCGCGTTCCGTTTCTGTGCGCCTTGCCGCTCGGGCTGATCGGCTTGTTTATCCGACTGAAGGTTCAGGAAACGCCTTCATTCGAAAATATGGAAGGGGCCAGAGAGGCACCCAAGTCTTCACTGCGTGAAATATTCGTCAACCATTGGCGACCGCTGCTGCAATGCATTGGTATCGTCATCCTGCTCAACGTGGCGGATTACACGTTTCTGACCTACATGCCGAGTTACCTCAACAAGCAACTCGGACTGGGTGAGCAGGCCGGGCGGCTGATATTGATCGGTATCATGGTCTGCATGATGATTGTCATCACACCGCTCGGTGCGTTGTCGGACAAGGTGGGGCGGAAACCCCTCCTTATCGCCTCGTCCCTCGGCTTTATAGCATTGTCGTGGCCGGCTTTTTTCCTGATGACGCATTTCGGGGTGGGCTCTACCGCCGTCGGCCTGGCAATCATCGGCGTGTTGCTTGTCCTGCTTCTGGCCACCTTGCCTTCGACCTTGCCCACGATTTTTCCGACCCGTATCCGCTACGGCGGTTTTGCGGTGTCCTACAATATCTCGACGATGTTTTTCGGCGGAACAGCGCCGACCGTTATTGTTGCGCTGGTGGCTTCGACGGGCAACAATTACATGCCGGGATTTTATTTGATGCTCGTCGGTGTGGTTGCACTGGTTCCGATATTGCTCCTGCGGGAGACGGCGTGCCAGCCGCTGCCGTGACGGTACTGCGTTTCGGCATGCAAGTTGATATATCCAACCGGATGCGGCCATCGTTATCAGACCTGAGCGGGTGAGTGTTATGAGCGCGATCGGAATTGCCAAGTTGATCTGTATCTCGGCGCTGATTGCGGCTGGTTTGTTGCTGTCCGCGTGCGGCGAGGGTGAATCGCGTATCCATCCATCGTCGGCCCAGACGACCAGGGCAGCCATCCAGCGAGTGGAAGCAAAACTGTCGGGTGCGAAAAAAGCCCGATTTCGCGAAGCGATCGAGGTCATTCGTGCCGCCGCCCGTCAAGAGGCCGGATTCGATCGTTGGGAGTGCATGCGGGAAAATCCGTCCACGTGCGCAACCGTTGATTGGTACCGGGATGAAATTCTGAAAGACCTGATCGACGGGAAAACCGCCGGGGAAATTATTGCCGAGGCCGAAAACCTGCAGGCCGACCCAGGCGCGGGAGCGTGATTTTTCCGTGAGCTGCCCGATGCGACGCCGGCACCGATCAGGCGGCATTTCGGCATCGGCCTGCACGGCTGGTGAGCACGTCGGTTCGGTGTGGCCTTGCCGCCGGGTTGGACATCACGGCGCCGAGTTGTTAATCTGAGTGCGATTCGATAGACTGCGATGCTGTTTTTTGGGGTATCGCGGACAAGGCAAGCGAGGATTTTTGAGTAGTACGGCGCCCGAGGCTCCACGCCATATTCCCATCACCGCCAGTACCCTGCGCCGGGCAATTGCCGCCGCGGCGCTCGGCAACGCCATGGAATGGTATGACTTCGGGGTTTTCGCCTATCTTGCCGTCAGCGTCGGGCGCGTGTTTTTCCCCTCGGGCGATCCCACTTCGGAGCTTCTGGCGGCTTTCGCCACCTTCGCGGTCGCATTTGCCGTCCGACCGTTGGGCGGCCTCTTCTTCGGCCCCCTGGGCGACAAGATCGGTCGTCAGCGCGTGTTGGCGATCACGATTATCTGCATGGCCTTTGGCACCTTTGTCATTGGCATCCTGCCTACCTACGACCAGGTCGGGTTCTGGTCGCCGCTCCTGCTGGTACTTGCGCGGTTGCTCCAGGGATTTTCCACCGGTGGCGAGTACGGCGGCGCGGCGACCTTCATGGCCGAGTATGCGCCCGACAAGAAACGCGGTTTCCTGTGCAGTTGGCTTGAGTTCGGCACGTTGGGCGGTTACGTCGTGGCTCTGGGCATCGTCACACTTCTCACCTTCCTCCTGTCGTCGGAGGGCATGCACAGTTGGGGCTGGCGCATCCCGTTTCTGTGTGCGGCACCCCTGGGCCTGATCGGTCTGTACTTGCGGATCAAGCTCGAAGATACACCCGTGTTTCAGCAGCTGCTGAAAGACAGCGATGCGAACAGGCCTCCCTTGAAGGAACTGCTGGTGGAGGTGTTCCGCGATCACTGGCGCCAGATGCTGAAGTGCGTCGGTGTCGTGATCCTTCTCAATGTGGCCTATTACGCCTTTTTCGCAGATTTGCCCAGCTATCTCAAGACGACATTGGGCGTGGGCGAACAGCAGGCGCGCATCATTTTCATCTGCGTTCTGATCGGCATGATGATCGTGCTGACGCCGATCGGAGCGCTTTCCGATCGCATCGGGCGCAAGCCCATCCTGCTCGCTTCGGCGACGGGCTTCATCGTCTTGTCGGGACCGATTTATCTCCTCATGGGGGCCGGCAGCCTGGGCGAACTGATTATCGGCATCGTGCTTTTGGCACTGCTGGTGGTCATGCTCTCCGGCACGATGCCGGCGACCCTGCCGGCGATGTTCACGACACGCACGCGCTACGGTGGATTCGCCATCGCCTACAACGTTTCGACCTCGCTCTTCGGCGGGACGGCCCCCTATGCCATTACCGCGCTGATCGCCGCAACCGGTTTGACGCTCATGCCCGCGTACTATCTCATCACGGCGGCCGCCGTGGCCTACGTGCCCTTTTTGCTGCTGCGCGAAACCGCGGGCAAACGCCTGCGCGGCTCCAACCCCTCGACGGTGCTCGTGGATCGGGAGGCGGAGGGCGCCTGATCGGCGAGCGGTTTCTTGTGACAGCGGTGGGCAAGAAATTCGGGGCGCGGTGGCTGTTCGCCGAATGGCTCGTGCAAGGGGTTTTCGACACTGTTGAAGACGATGAAAACATTGCTTCGCGGCCACGGCGTGATGTTCGAGTTCGAGCCGTGCATGACGTTGCAGTCGAAGAACGTGACGCTTCCCGCCGGGCCCGGCGTCGAAACGAGTCCGCCTTCCTCGATCAGCTCTGCGAGGTGCGGCCCGTCGGGTACACCGAGTTCCTGTTTTTTGAGTGATCGCTTGTAGTTGTCTTCCGGCGTTTTGCCTGCGCAGGAGAGGAAATGGCGGTGCGAGCCGGGCACGAGCATCAAGGGACCGTTGGTTTCGGTGTTTGCCGTGAGGTTGATCGAGCAGCTCAGTGTGCGCATCCGGGGCAGGCCGTCTTCAACGTGCCAGGTTTCGAAGTCCGAATGCCAGAAGAACCCCTTGCCGGCAAAGCCCGGTTTGTAATTGATTCGGCTCTGCAGGATGTAGACGTTGCTGGCGAGAATCTGGCGCGCGATGGCCGCGAGCTGCGGATACCGGCACAGGGCGGCGATCGAGTTACTTCCAAAATGCACGGCGAAGAGCGAACGCAGGGCGCCGCTTCCGGGTTCGGTGATCGCCTCCGGACGCGCACGCAGGTCTTTGTTTTCGCGCAGGCGCGCGAGCTGCTCTGCGGCCGGGCGGATCGCCTCCTCGGCGAAGAATCCGGGCAGGTGCAGAAAGCCGCTTTCCGCGTAACGCGCGAGTACCCGTGCGCCCAGAGGGCCGCGGCCGGCGTCGCCGTAGACGACCGGCTCGCGCCGCGGCAGAAACCGGTAGCGTTCGCCCGTTCGGGACGGATAGAAGTCTGCAGTCGTCGTAGGCTGTCTTGCGATGGTGGTCATGGGCACCTCCTTCGCTTGTTCCACGGGCCAAAGCAGGAGCCCCTTGCAGGGCTCCTGCTTTGGCTCGATAATTCACCGGGCTCCGTTGAAAGTCGACTCGAGCCCGGCTATCTCTATTGTGTCACAAACCGCGACTTTTTTGCTTCAGGCTTATTGCCTGTGGCTTGTCAGGAGGCGGCTTTCGTCTCTCGGGGCGCGGGATAGGCACCGGTGGCGTCGTGTGTTTCTTCGCCCGTAACCGGCGGGTTGAACACGCAAATCAGGCGCAGGCCTTCGGGGCCGCCGCGCAGCTTGTGGTCGTCGTGCTCGTTCAGGGCGTAGAGCGTTCCCGGGCGAAT
>CAZKOE010000050.1:0-7002 GCA_964554305.1 uncultured Gammaproteobacteria bacterium | reverse complement strand
AATACACCGCTTCCAGGTGATTGCGGTAGCACATGTGCGTTTCGGTATTCGGGTGTATATGCGTTTCGTGCATGGAGTAACCCATGCCGTCGCGCGCGAGCAGGAAGCGGAAGCTCGTCCAGTTCTCGGTCTTGACTTCGCTCTTGGTGCCCTTGACTTCGTCAATATGTCTGACAATCATTCACGTTCTCCTTGATAATTCCATCGTGTTGCGTATGAGCCGCGCAGCCCGGCATAAGAGCGCGGGTCGCCGTCGGCAAGAATGCCGGGACCGTCATGTTTGTCCCGTTCTCGATTCGCAAAGTGTCAAGCCACGGCTCGTTTGTCATGCTCGAGCACGGCGTTGACGCTTTTCTCGATGATGTCGAGTCCTTCGGCGAATTCTTCCGCACTGGTCGTGAGTGGCGGCAGAAGCTTGAGCACGGAATCGTCGGCGCCGGCGGTCTCGATGACGAGCCCGCGCTCGAAGGCCGCGGCGGAAACCTGATTGGCCATGCCCGCTTCCTCGAACACGAGACCCTGGATCAGGCCGCGGCCGCGAACCTCGCGAATGCCCTGGTGCCCTGCGGCGATTTTCTCCAGCCGCGTTGCCGCCGTTCGGGCGTTTGACTCTGTTTGCCGTGCCAGTGAATCGTCGCGCCAGAACTCGAGCGCCGCGGTTGCCGTGACAAAGGCGGGATTGTGCCCGCGGAAGGTACCGTTGTGTTCGCCCGGCTCCCATTGGTCGAGTTCGGGGCGGATCAGTACCACGGCGAGCGGCAGGCCGTAACCCGAGAGCGACTTCGAGAGCGTCACCATGTCGGGTTTGATCCCGGCCGGCTCGAAGCTGAAGAACGGGCCGGTGCGCCCGCAGCCGACCTGGATGTCGTCCACGATCAGGAGAATGTCGCGGTCGCGGGCGATTTTCTCCAGGCGTTTCAGCCACTCCAGGCGGGCCACGTGAATGCCGCCTTCGGCCTGTACCGTTTCGAGAATGATGGCCGCCGGTTTGTCGACGCCGCTGCCCCGGTCGTCGAGCACGGCCTCGAGGTAGGCGAGGCTGTCTTCGCAGCCGGGGTAACCGTCGTAGGGGAGAGTCTGCACGTTGTCGAGCGGCACCCCGGCGCCGGCGCGCTTGAAGGCGTTGCCGGAGGCGGCAAGCGCGCCGAGCGTCATGCCGTGGAAGGCGTCGGTAAAGGCGATGACGTTTTCGCGTCCGGTGACCTTACGCGCGAGTTTCAGCGCCGATTCCACCGCGTTGGTGCCGGTCGGGCCGGGGAACTGCACGCGGTATTCGAAGCCGCGGGGCTCGAGGATAACTTCGGCGAAACGTTCCAGGAAGGTCCGCTTGGCAGCCGTGTACATGTCGAGGCTGTGGACGATGCCGCCGTCCTCGATGTAGGTGAGCAGGGCCTTCTTGATTTGCGGGTTGTTGTGGCCGTAATTCAGCACGCCGGCGCCGGCAAAGAAGTCGAGGTAACGGCGACCGTCCTCGGCCGTGAGTCGGCTGCCTTCGGCCTGAGTGAATACCGTCGGAAAACTCCGGCAATAGCTGCGGACCTGTGATTCCAGGTTTTCGAATGTCTGGGTGTTCATTGCGTCACCTCCTCGTGTCGTGTCGAATGCGTCGCCGAGCGCGCCGGCAACGGGCCGATGCGCAGCAGGGGTTCGGGCGCGTGGCCGGGCGGGAAAAGCTCCGTGCCGTAGCCGGCAGTGGTTTCCAGCCGCGCGTTTTGTTCGCGCGCGAAGGCGGCGAACAGGCGGTTGGACGACTCGTTCTCCGGGGCCACCGTCGCCGTGAGATAGCTTGCATCGCGGTTGTCGGGCTGATCGACCAGTCGATTGAGCATCCGGGTGGCGAGGCCGCGCCCGCGCCCGGCGGGGGCGACGCCGACCTGCCAGACAAAGATCGCCTCGGGATCGCTCGGCGGGCGGTAGGCCATCACGAAGCCCGCGATGTTGCCGGCTGATTCCGCGATGATTCCGTTTGCGGCAAAGTGTGTGCACAAAAGCAGATAACAGTAGGCGGAGTTGTCTTCCAGCGTTGCATCCGCGTGCACCAGCTCCCACACGTGTTTCGCGTCTTCCGCCTTCGGCTTCCGTATTTCGACGGGATCAGAGTCGATCGATCGTGGCATCTTCACGGTTTCCTTCCGCCTCTTGACGTTTCCGCCGCGTGCCCGGCCGCGCCGGACCGACTGCGACCTTGCGGGAATGGCGGGTATCTGCCGCCGCGCCGGGTTCGATCCGGTGCCCGGCGTCAAGCATCGGGGCCGCATCGAGTGTTTCGGCTTCGAGCAGGGCGACGATGGCTTCCAGCGCGTGTCGAAGCTCGCGCCGCCGTGCCGGGGTAAGTGCGTCGAAACGGCTCACGAAGCGATCCTGAAGCATGGGCCCGACAGCTTCGATCATTGCGAGCCCGCTTTCGCTCAGTTGGATCAGTACGCTGCGCCGGTCGTTGGGCGCGCGCAATCGTCGCACCAGCCCGCGTGCCTCCAGTCGATCTACGAGACCGGTTGCCGTTTGCGGAGAGAGCGATAAAGCCTTCGCGAGCGATCCCGCGCTGAGCGCCTCGTGGTCTTTCAGCAGCCGCAGACACAACAATTGGGCCGTCGTCAAATTGTGACGGCGCGCCAGATCCCGGCCGGAAAGCGCGAGTGCGCGGGCAATCCGGCGCACGGCGCGCAGCGTTTCCTGCGTGTCTTCGCAGAAGGCCGGTGCGGCAAACGGGTGTTTCGGGGCTTGTATTTCCGATTGGTTAATTTCCATTACGTGAAATTTTAACATGTCGAAATATTTGTTGCATGCGCCTGGCCCGGAACCAATGTTCGTACAATGCTCCCGCCATGCTGTTGCTCTGGGTCGTCCTCGCCGTATTTCTGGCCTATCTGTTGGGTTCGGTGCCCGGCGGACTGGTGCTGGGCCGCATCGTAGGCGTCAATCTGCGGAGCTTCGGCAGCGGCAACGCCGGCGCGACCAACGCCCTGCGGGCCAGGGGTCCGATTTTCGGTGTTGCCGTGTTCGCCTTCGATGCCGCCAAGGGCATCGTGGCGGTCCTGCTTTTGCCCCGGCTGGCCGCCGTGGGCCCGGGCTGGTTGCCCGTTGCCTGCGCCGGGGCGGTTATCGTGGGGCACGTGTTTCCGCTTTGGTTCGGTTTTCGCGGGGGCAAGGGTTTCGCGACGGCACTCGGCACGGTCCTCGCGCTGGCGCCGCTCGCGCTGGCGCCGGTCGCCGGCGTTTGGGCTGTCGCCCTGCTCTTGACGGGTTATGTGAGTGTGGCAACGTTGTCCGCGGCCGTGACCTTTCCCGTGTTCGCGGCCTGCATGTGGGACACCGGCCGGCCGGCGTTGCTCTGGTTTGCGATCGGGCTGGCAGTTTTCCTGTTCTTTACGCACCGCGTGAATCTGCGGCGCTTGTACCTGGGAGAGGAACATCGTTTCCGGCGAATCTGGTTGCTCGGTCGTGTCCGGCGCTGATCCTGCCCGGCTCGATGCCTTGGCGGAGTGGTTGCTCCGGGCCCGGGGCGCGGTGCCGGTGGGGGCGCTGGCCGCCCGGTTCGACTGCTCGGCGGGCGAGATTGAGGCCTCGGCGAGCGCGTTGAGAGAACTGGGTGCACCGTTGTTCGAAACGGAATACGGCTACGTGCTTGCGCTCGACGATCCGCTCGATGCCGCGGCGATCCGCACGGCGATGCCGGAGTTTCCCGTCGTGGCGATTCGGGTTTGCCGGGTTTGCCGCTCAACCCGTTCGGAGGTGCGAAGCCGCAGGCCGCCCGCCCTGTGCCTTGCCGAATCGCAGACGGCCGGGCGGGGGCGCCGTGGCGCCGAGTGGCGACAGGCTTTCGGAGCGGGGCTGGCGCTTTCGCTGGCGGTGCCGGCACCGCGCGGGCGCCTCGATCCACTCGCCATCGCCCTTGCCGTGGCCGTCGCGTGCTGCCTGGACATGGCAGGATACGCGGACGTTCGGATCAAGTGGCCGAACGACCTGTATGCTCATGGCGGAAAGCTCGGTGGGTTGATGATCGAGATGGAAAGTGCGGCTCCCGATATCCTGTACGTGGGATTGGGACTCAATGTCCACGCGGCGCCGCCGTTGCCGGCGCGGACGACGGCGGCGCTGGCCGAACTGAAGGGCCCACCGCCCGGGCGTAACCGCTTGGCCGCGGCGCTGGCCTCGGCTCTGATGGAGGCGTTGCGACGTTACGGGACGGACGGGTTTGCGCCCTTTGCGGCGGAGTTTGCCGCCCGCGATGAGCTGGGGAACAGACGCGTGGAATTGCGCATCGGCGAAGAGCGCATTGACGGGGTCGCGCGCGGGATCGACGAGTTCGGAGCCTTGATTCTTGATACCGATGAGGCGCTTCGGTCGTGCCGGGCCGGAGAAGTGGTGCGGGTCTTGCCGGCGGAGAGCACGTGGGCGGGCGTCTGATCGTCAGTCTTGGGAGCCGGCGGGTAGCTTGGCGTGGGGCGGGCGAGGCGGGCGCCGCCGTGCATGCGGGGTACCCTGGCAGTTGCCTCGTCGAGGCGCTGGCCGGTGCTGTGCGGCCCGATGAGGTCGTCGTCGGGAGTGTCGCCGCGGCGGATGCGACCCGAGAACTACGGGACAGTTGCCGCGAGGCCTGGGGTCTTGTGCCGCGCGAGCTGATAGCGACGGCGAGAGTCGGGAGCGTACGTAATGTCTATGCCGATCCCGCACGGCTGGGGGTCGATCGTTGGGCCGCCATGATAGCGGCTTGGCGGGACCACGGCGGCGCCGTACTCGTCGCCGATTGCGGCACCGCCGTGACGGTGGATTACGTGACCGGCGACGGGCGCCACCTGGGCGGAGTGATCGCGCCGGGCATCGGCCTCATGCGTGAATCGCTGGTGAGCGGCACCCGGCTTGCGCCAACAAGCAGGCTCGCGCCGGTACCGCCATTGCTGGGCGTCGACACCGAGCTGGGCATCACGGGTGGTACGCTTGCCGCTGTTGCCGGGTTGCTTTCCTATGTGGCCGAGAAGGTTACCGCTCGACACGGCGAGCCGCGGGCGATGCTCGTGACCGGCGGCGATGCCACCGCCGTCATGCGCCGATTGGGAAGGAGCTGGTCACATGCCCCCGATCTGGTGCTCGACGGCCTCGAACTGTTGGCCGGAGAGCCGGTGTGAAACTCGCCGTGCTGGCTCTCGTCCTTGCGAACTTTGCCCTGTTCGTCTGGTTGCGCTGGGCGGCTGGTCCCCGACCCGAAGCGAATCTGGTCGCCCTGACTGCCGGCGGAAAGAAGTTGACGTTGTTGCCGGAGACGGCCGCGCCGCCGGCGCCCTCCGTGCCGTCGCAGATGCAGTCCGGCTCCGCCGCAACAGTGGCCCGGGCGATCCCGGCGCCGTCGACCGATCCTGCCGGTTCCGGGTTCGCGGTCATGGCCGGAGCAGCGCCTGCTCCGGAATCGAAGGTCGTTTGCCTTGTTTGGCCCCTTTCGAGCGCGACGACCTCGCGAGGGCTCGTCGCGAGGCTCGACGCCGGCGGTTACCCCGTACATGTGTACGAGCGCAAGGAGCCGATTCCAGTCGCGTACCGCGTTACTCTTGCCGGATTCGCCGGTACGGCGGCCGCGAAGCGCGCCGTCGCGATCTTGCGCCGAGGTGGAGAAACCGGCCCCGCCGAGCTTCCGCCTTCCGGAACCCGGGGTCCCGCTCTCTTGCTTGGCGCCTTCGGCGACCGCGAGCATGCCGAGCGCCGAGCGGCGCAGGTGCGTGAGCTCGGATTCGATCCACGGATACGCGCCACCGGGCGAGTCCGCGAGCGCCGGTTTCTGGAGACACGCCTGCCTGCGGCGGTCAGCGTTTCCATGGCCCTGCGCGCGGTCGGCATCGTATCCAGCCCCCGTCGGGCGGCCTGTACCGCGCCGTCCCCTCGAGAGCATCCACGCGCACCCGCTGCGGGCTCCGCACCTTGATACAATTCGATCCGGCGCTGGCGTAGCTCAGTCGGTAGAGCGGCTGTTTTGTAAACAGCGGGTCGGGAGTTCGAATCTCTCCGCCAGCACCAGTAAAGTCAATGACTTACGGACGGGCGCGGCCAAACGAAACGGCTATTTTTCGTTTAGGGGTAAACCTAGGGTTAAACCCGAATAGGCCGTAAGGAACCCGTTTAGGCCGGTACAGCGTGACAGTTTCGGGGAGCTTTGTGAAGGGAAATTGCGCGCGGGACACTGCTTGAACACGCAGCGTTAAGCCACAGCCGCCCGACATTCCAGCGGTTGCGTTTGGTGCTACTATGGGTTCCGGCCTCGCGCTGCGTCAGGCATCCCAGGCAATTGGAGCCGGGCACGACCTGACCAGCCGGGGCATAGCCTCGGAGTCGGCCGGCGCTACTGGGCAATCGGTGCCCAGAGTCCTGGCTGTATCCGGGGCTTGAAGCCGTGACCTCTGGCAAGCAACCCTGACAATCGCGTCTGGAACGACTTGCCGGGGATTGCGGCTTCATTTTTGCAGGCAAAGAGAGTAAAGGCGCCGGTTGGCGGGGACCGGGTTAACCGGAACCCCGCCTACGCGCCGCAACCTTCTGGTATACAGGCTACGACGGGAGCCGACTTGGGGGGCGGCGAGCCTCCCGAAAGCCCCTCAGCTGGTGGAAGCGGAACGACCCGCAAGCCGGGCCAGATAGTAGAGGGGCCTTCACGTACAAGCATAGCAAAGGTTGAGGCTTTACTGGTCTTGTCCCCAGATAACGGACGCCATAAAGCAACGGGTTAAGCGGTTTGGTTCATTGTACGCGCATAGTCGTTGGGTGAGACGTATCCGAGTGTTGAGTGCAGCCGCACGGGGTTGTAAAATCCGTGGATATAGCTGGCAATGGCGATCTTGGCCTCGTCTTTGCTGTCATATACGCCCGTAACCTCCTCGTTTTTCAGGGTGGCAAAAAAGCTCTCGGCGACCGCATTGTCCCAGCAGTTGCCTTTGCGGCTCATGCTTGAGGTGAAGCCGAGAGCGGCGATGGTATCGCGGAACCGCCCGCTGGCATATTGTCTGCCACGATCGGAGT
>CAZKOE010000049.1:0-14858 GCA_964554305.1 uncultured Gammaproteobacteria bacterium | reverse complement strand
ACTTTCCGGCCCCGGTACGAAGGAGCCTTCGATGAACAACCAGCCGCTGATTTTCTTCCACAACCCGTTCAGCCGCGCCGCCATGACCCGCGCACTGCTCGAAGAGGTCGGTGCCGATTTCGAAATCAGACCGATAGACTTCAAGCAGGACGAACAACATTCTCCCGAGTACCTTGCAATCAACCCGATGGGCAAGGTACCAGCCATTCTTTACGGCAACCAGGTGGTGACCGAAACGGTTGCCCTGCATATTTGGCTTTCGGACCTGTACCCGGCGGCCCGACTTGCACCGGCGCTTGACGACCCGCTACGCGGAGCGTACCTGCGCTGGCTCGTGTTCTATGCCGCCTGCTTCGAGCCTGCGCTCGCCGATCGCTCGATGCAGCGCGATCCCGGGCCGCGGGCGCATTCCCCCTATGGGGATTTCGACACCACGATGAAGACCATCACCGATCAGATAAAGCGGGGCCCGTATTTGCTGGGCGAGCGCTTCAGTGCGGCCGATGTGTTGTGGGGCAACGCACTGCACTGGGCCATCAATTTCGGCACGATCGAGACTACACCGACCATCGAAGTCTACGTTCAGCGCATCACATCACGGCCTGCGCAGGTACGTGCGATGCATGCCGACGGGGTCTTGGCCACGGAGATGGGCCTCACGGGCTAAACGATATCCGCGGCGCGATGCGGCGCCTGCTGGTCGGTGCGCTGCAGGATCTGCGCCGGACGCTCGAGGCTTGATGCGGAAGCAATGGCCTCCGTAGCGAACATCGTTCGCCGTGTGACGATCAGCCGGGGAGACGTTCGCGCACGCGGCGGCTCGCCTCTGCCATGTCGGCGCGACCCGCAAGACGGGCCTTCAGGATACCCATCACCTTGCCCATATCCTGCCGGCTCGCAGCACCGGTTTCGTGAATGACGGTGGCGATCTCGGCATCGAGCGCCTCGGAATCCAGCGGCTCGGGCAGATATTCCGCCAGCTGTTTCGCCTCGCGCTCCTCCTTCGCGGCGCTCTCCTCGCGCCCGCCGGTACGAAACTGCTCGGCCGCCTCCCGGCGCTGCTTGATCATGCGCTCGATCACGCCCAGAGCCTCGGTCTCGGAAAGCCCATCGCGCTTGCCGGAGTCAATCTCGCGTTGCTTGATCGCCGCAATTGCCATGCGGATGGTGCCCAGCCGCTCGGTGTCGCGCGCCTTGAGGGCGGCGCGCATATGGGCTTCCAAGCGCGTCTTCAACTCCATTGGAGGACGGAATCGTCGGTAATCAGTAGAGACGACGGCGACGCGAGAACTCGCGCGAAACCTGCTTGGCATGCCTTTTTACGGCGGCAGCGCGCTTGCGCTTGCGCGTCTGGGTGGGCTTTTCGTAGAACTCGCGCTTTCTGAGCTCGGCCATGATGCCGGCCTTTTCGCAGGCGCGCTTGAAGCGGCGCAGCGCGATGTCGAATTGTTCGTGTTCCCGGACGCGGACTGACGGCATATCGGGGGTTACCCGCTTGAATGAAGCAGGGTATTTTAACCTTTATTCGCGCGAGAGCGCAAGCTTTCTGCGCCGACGCGCAATTCGTCCGTTCGATCCGAAGCCGCGCTTCCCCCGGGCCAGGCGAGAGCAATCAGGCGTTCGAGCGGTCCGGCAAGCCCTTCGGCATCGGCGGCGACCAAAGTGGCGTGGCCGAGCTTGCGGCCGGGACGCGGGCTCTTGCCGTAGTCGTGAAGGTGCAGGCCCGGAATGGCCAGCAACTCGGAAGTACCGGGCATCTCGCCGATCAGATTCGCCATTGCGGAAACGCCGACGGCGGCGGTTGCGCCGAGCGGGAGTCCGGCGACGGCACGGACGTGGTTTTCGAACTGGCTGGTCACACAGCCCTCGATCGTCCAGTGCCCGGAGTTATGCACGCGGGGCGCCGTCTCGTTGGCGAGGAGTTTCCCGTCACACACGAAAAACTCGACGGTCAGAACGCCCACGTAACCAAAATGCTCGAGCAGGCGCCCGACGTAATCGCGCGCTTCGGCGGCGAGCGTCTCCGGCCCGGCGGGGGCGCGACTCAGCCGCAGGATGCCGTTGTCGTGGCAGTTCTCGCTGAGCGGATAGAAGACCTTCGCCCCGTCAGCCGCGCGCGCGCCGAGCATCGAAACCTCGCGCTCAAAACCGACGAAGGCCTCCAGAACCAAATCCTCGCCACCCAGTGCCTCCAAAGCCGCTTTCGCCTCTTCACGCCGGCGGATGAAGCGCTGCCCGCGCCCGTCGTAACCGAGACGGCGGCGCTTGAGAACGGCCGGCAGGCCGAAGGCGTTGAGCGCGGCCTCGAGGTCGGCGATCGAATCCACCGCCCGCCAAGGTGCGACGGGAATACCGAGCGCCTCAAAGCAACGCTTTTCCGCCACGCGGTCCTGACCGGTTTCGAGCGCCGCGATGCACGGCCTGCACAGGGCCTCCACGCCGGCCTCGCGCAAGGCCGGGGCGGGGACGTTTTCCACATCGAAGGTGAGCACGTCCGCGCGGCGGGCAAGCGCGGCGATTTTGTCCGGCTCGTCGAGCCCGCCGATCACGATGTCACCCACCTGCGCGCCGGGCGAATTGCGCTTTTCGTCGAGAAAGACGAACTGCAGGCCGAGCGGATAGCCCGCCAGCGCCAGCATGCGCCCGAGCTGGCCGGCGCCGAGAATGCCGACCCGCGTCACGGCCGGGGGTTGCGCGGATCCGGATCGGCAAGTACGCGCTCGGTCTGCTCGTTACGGCAAGCTTCAAGCCGCTTGGCCAGGGCCGCATCGGAAACGGCCAGCAGCGCGGCGGCAAACAACGCGGCATTCGCGGCGCCGGAAGGGCCGATGGCGAAGGTCGCGACCGGCACGCCGCGCGGCATCTGCACGATCGAGAGCAGCGAGTCCAGACCCGAAAGCGCCTTCGAGCACACCGGCACGCCGAGCACCGGAAGCCGCGTCTTGGCGGCGAGCATGCCGGGCAGATGCGCCGCGCCGCCGGCGCCGGCGATGATGGCCTTCAGGCCGCGCCCCACGGCGGCGGAAGCGTAGCTGAAAAGCAGGTCTGGCGTGCGGTGCGCGGAGACGATGCGCACCTCGCAGGCGACTTCGAGCCGATCGAGCACCTCCGACGCCGCGCTCATGGTTTCCCAGTCCGAGCGCGAACCCATGACGATGCCCACCTCGGGACCGGCGCTCATTCCGCGGCTTCCTCCGCGACGGCCCGTGCCGCTTTTTCCGCCGCCTCGGGATCGCCAAGATAACGATGCGCAACGGCATGCAGATTGTCGTCCAAGGTATAGACGAGCGGGATGCCGGTCGGGATGTTGAGCGCCGTGATGTCCTCGTCGGAGACCTTGTCAAGGTATTTCACCAGCGCGCGCAGGCTGTTGCCGTGCGCCGTGATCAGCACTCGTTCGCCCCGCGCCAGCGCCGGGAAAACGTCGGCCTTGAAATACGGAATCAGGCGAGCGACGGTGTCGGCCAGCGATTCGGTCGCCGGCAGGCACTCGTCGGGTAACGCCCGGTAGCGCGGATCGCGGCGCGGATGACGCGAATCGCCCGCTTCGAGTGCGGGCGGGCGCACAGCATAGCCGCGACGCCACTCCTGCACCCGATCCGGTCCGGCCTCCTCGGCGACCTCCGACTTGTTCCGCCCCTGCAAGGCGCCGTAGTGGCGCTCATTCAACCGCCAATCCTTGGCGACCGGCAGCCACATCCGATCCAGTTCGTCGAGCACGAGCCAGAGGGTGCGGATCGCCCGCGTGAGTAGCGAGGTATAGCAGCGGTCGAAATCGTAACCGCCATCGGCCAGAAGCCGTCCGGCGGCGCGCGCCTCGGCGACCCCGCGCTTGGAGAGATCCACGTCGGCCCAGCCGGTAAAGCAGTTGGCAAGGTTCCATTCGCTCTGGCCGTGGCGCAGGAGAACGAGCTCGGACATGGCAACAATCTTGCTCTAAAGCGGTATTTTATCCATTCTCCGAGGCCTGGGGCTCCCGGTCCGGGAACCGCTGGATTTCTTTCCGCTTCGCATCGCGCATTTGCATACCCAAGCCAATGCTTTCCGGCCTCGTGTCTCACCTCTCTCCCCTCGCTTCTTCATCGCCGGTACAATGCGCGGACCATGAGTGAATCCAACGAACTCTTCAACGCGGCGCGTTTGCGCGATCATGCCGAAACCGCCCTCTCCGCCGCCGAGCGCCACGGCGCCAGCGCCGCCGAGGTAGTGGCCGCCGTGGACGACGGGCTCGAAGTCACCGTGCGCCTGGGCGAAGTCGAAACGGTCGAGCGGCGCCGCGACCGCAACTTCGCCGTCACGCTCTACTTCGGCGCCCGCAAGGGGAGCGCCGCCACTTCGGACCTTGCCTCCGCCTCCATCGAGGAAACCGTGGCCTCGGCCGCCGCCATCGCGCGCCATACCGCCGAGGATCCCGCGGCGGGACTCGCACCCGCCGAGCGGAGGGCGCAGCCTGTTCCCGATCTCGACCTCTGTCACCCCTGGGCCCTGAGCCCCGAAGCGGCGATCGAAACCGCCACCCGCTGCGAGACCGCCGCCCGCGACGCGGATCCGCGCATCACGAACTCCGAAGGCGCCACCGTGGACAGCGGCCACGGACTGTCCGTGTACGCCAACACCCACGGTTTTGTCGGCACGAACGAAGGCACCCGACACGGCATCTCCTGTGTCGTGGTCGCCGGGAACGGCGCGGGCATGGAACGCGACTACTGGTACACGAGCGCGCGGGCGCCGGCGGATCTGGAAGGCGCCGAAGCGGTCGGACGTGAAGCCGCGCGGCGGGCGCTCGCCCGGCTCGGCGCGCGCGCGCTCGCGACGCGCAAGGCACCGGTACTCTTTGCACCCGAACTCGCACAAGGTCTCCTCGGGCACCTGCTCGGCGCCATCTCCGGCGGCGCGCAATATCGGCGCGCCTCGTTCCTGCTCGGCGCCGCCGGCTCGCGCGTGCTCCCGGAATGGATGACGCTCAGCGAAACACCGCATCTCCCGCGTGCCGCCGGCAGCCGCAACTTCGACGCCGAAGGCGTTGCCACCGCCGAGCGGCGCATCGTCGAGAACGGCATTTTGACCGGCTACCTCCTCGGCAGCTACGCCGCGCGCCGCCTCGGGCTCGAGACCACGGGCAACGCGGGCGGCATCTCGAATCTCGTCGTCGAACCGGGCGGCGAGCAGCCCGATGATCCGCTCGCCGCGCTCGGCACCGGCCTCTACGTCACCGAACTCATCGGCCAGGGCGTCAACCCCGTCACCGGCGACTACTCGCGCGGCGCCGCCGGCTTCTGGGTCGAGCGCGGCAAAATCTCGCACCCGGTTCACGAGATCACGATCGCCGGCAACCTCAGAGACATGCTCGCCGGCATCCTGACCGCCGGCAGCGACGTGGACAGCCGCGGAGCGATCCGCAGCGGCTCGCTCCTCATCAACGAAATGACCCTCGCCGGAACCTGACCCTCAAGCGCGCTTCCGAACAAGGCGCTACCATTTACCCGGCGGATTATGAACTTTCGCCGCTTTGCAGGTATCCGCCACATCAACTCACCGTCCGAAGGGAGCCGGTGATCGCGCACGGAGATGCCCATGGCGAATGAGGACGAGCCCGAACAGATCCGGATCATGAGGGAGATGCTCGAGCTGGCCAAGCGCCAGACCGAGCTCTCGCAGCAACGCACTCATATGTCGGAAGAGCGTACGCGCATGTCGGCCGAACGCTCCAAAATGTCGGCCGAACGCTCGAAGATGTCCGAAGATCGCTCGCGCATGTCCGAGGATCGTTCCCGGATGTCGGAGGAGCGCACGCGCATGTCGGCCGAGCGTTCGAGAATGTCGGCCGAACGTTCGCGCATGTCCGAAGACCGCTCGCGCATGTCGGCCGACCGCTCCGAGTTGTCGTCCGAGCGCTCCTACATGAACGCCGAGCGCACGCTCTCGGTATGGACCCGCACAGCGCTCGCGCTGATGGTCTTCGGCATCGCCATCGACCGCTTCGGCCTGTTGCTGCGTGAACTGCCCGCCACGCACGGCCACCTCAACCCGAACACCCTGTCGACCTGGGGCGGGGCGGCGCTCATCGCCTTTGGCGTCATGATGACGCTCACCACCGGCGCCCGTTAC
This sequence comes from uncultured Gammaproteobacteria bacterium, assembly GCA_964554305.1. Taxonomy (GTDB): domain Bacteria; phylum Pseudomonadota; class Gammaproteobacteria; order JAKDMP01; family JAKDMP01; genus JAKDMP01. Next base: position 8,750 of record CAZKOE010000049.1, on the reverse strand, counting down.
GTCGCCTACGCGCTCGACTTCCAGCGCAAGCACCGCCCACCGGCGTATCACGGACCGTACCTCGCGCCGTTTTTTTCGCTGCTGGTCGCGCTGTTCGGCATCGGCCTGTTGATCATCCTGCTCGCGCTCGGGATGTAGGACGGCGCACCGGCGGAGAAAACCCTCATGAATCGGCATCCCATCGCGATCGTGATCCACGGCGGCGCCGGCACCATCACCAAGGCCGATATGACGCCGGTACTCGAGAAAGAATACCGGGCGGCGCTCACCGAATCGCTCGCGGCGGGCCACGACGTGCTGGATAAAGGCGGCCGCGCGGTAGACGCCGTGCAGGCCGCGGTCGAAGTGATGGAAGATTCGCCGCTGTTCAACGCGGGGCGCGGGGCCGTCTTTACCCGCGGCGGCCTGAACCAGCTTGACGCCGCGATCATGGACGGCGTGACGCTTGCAGCCGGAGCGGTTGCGGCCGTGCGGCACATACGTCATCCAATCAAGCTCGCCCATGAGGTGATGACCGAAAGCCCGCACGTCATGCTCGCCGGCAAGGGCGCCGAGGATTTCGCCTGGGCACGGGGCTTTCCCTTCACGCCGCCGAGTTGGTTCCACACCGAGCGGCGCTGGAATGCGCACATCGATGGCCTGAAGCGACTGCAACAAAACTCGCCCGGCACGCCGGCGGAAATCGCCGGCGGCAAGGCCCACGTGTATGACACCGTCGGCGCCGTCGCGCTCGATCGCGAGGGCCACATTGCCACCGCCACCTCGACCGGCGGGCTCACCAATCAGTACGACGGGCGCGTCGGCGATTCACCGATCATCGGTGCCGGCACCTGGGCCGACGATGCCACCTGCGGCGCCTCGGGTACGGGCGTCGGGGAATTCTTCGTGCGCCTCGCGCTCACCAAGTCCATCTCCGATCTCATGGAAATGAAAGGCTGGCCGCTCAAAAAGGCGGCGGACTACATGATCCACGATCGCTTGGAGAAACTCGGCGGCAAGAACACTGGCGGCGTGATCGCGCTCGACGCCAGGGGCAACATCGCCGCGCCTTTCAACACGTCCGGCATGTACCGCGGCTGGATCAATACCGACGGCCAGCTCATCGTCAAACTCTACAAGAACGAATGACGTTCGAAAGGCCTTTGGTTATCGCCTCACCCCAAGGCTTCCGCAAAGAGAACCTGAACCTTTTCCAAACGGAAGCACGCCGTCAAGCACTGCAAAAATCCCGATTTCGGGAAAGAAAGGCACCCTCGATCCCGTTTTCGGGAACGTCAGGCAACAGTCAGGACTCAAAAAACCGCTTCAAAACAAGCGGTTACCAAAATCAATCTTGTTGGCATGGTTCTTGCGGCGTAATTATATAGAGGCTTGAGAGTGCCTCTGATGCCGAGATATCGGTACGTCATATCCAATTGTTCGAGCCGCGTAGACTTGACACGAGGTAAATTCTGATGGGACAGCTTAATGAACTTCGTCTGGCGGCACGGACGTTGCGACACTCGCCGCTGTTCGCAGTGTCCGTGATTTTGACCCTGGCCCTGACAATCGGCGCGAACTCCACCATTTTCAGTTTCGTCAACGCCTTGTTGTTCCAACCGCTGCCGGTGCAGGCTCCGGGGCAGATAGTACAACTGACCGCGCACACTCCGTTGTCCGGAACGCCCTCGCCGTCCCCATGGTCATATCCGGACTTCAGTGACTATCGAAAAGCCACTCGAAGCGTACTCAGCGAAGCCAGCCTTTTCGCTCCACAGGGATTCAATCTGCTCCGTCAGGGTGAGGTCAGAAACGTCCGCAGCGCCGTCGTGTCCGAAAGTTTTTTTCAGGCGATGGGACTGCATCCGCTTCTGGGGCGGACCTTCGATGCCAGTGCCGGAGCGCAGGCCGGTGCCCCTTCACAGGTCGTAATCAGCGGAGCCTGGTGGCGGCATGAGTTCAACTCCGATCCGGCGATCATCGGACGCACGATCGTTTTGAACAAGGAGCCGTTTACGATCATCGGCGTCGTCCAGGGCGGCAGCGTGTTCCGGGCGCTGGGCAGCCCACGATTATTCGTTCCGGTGCATGCCGCAACGCGAATCATGAGTGGAAATTCGCTCTCCGAGCGCGGTGCGCGCTGGATTCAGGCCGTCTATGCCCGGCTGCGGCCGGGCGTCTCTCTGACCGACGCGCAAAAAGTCGTTGATTTCGAATCGAGCCGCCTGGCGAAACAATATCCCGAGAGCGTCGGAAAATTAGATTTTCAGGTGTCCACCACGAAAACCAGCACCTACGCGGACCTGCTGCTTCATAATCGTACGGTAACGGTTCGGATCACAGAATTGCTCTGGATTGCCGTCGTTCTGATTCTGCTCATTGCCTGCGCCAATATTTTGAACCTGTTTCTCGCACGCGGCAGCAGCCGGCTACACGAGATTGCCATCCGCTCCGTGCTGGGCGCATCCAGATTTGCTCTGGTACGCCAATTGCTGATCGAAAGCGGGTTGCTATGTGCGGCCGGCGGCCTCGCCGGATCGCTTCTGACACTCGCTGCGCTGGCGTACGCCCGGAACTTCCCGGTCATCGCCCAACTGCGCCCCGCGCCCGATCCGCGCGTGTGGGGGTATACGGCCGCGCTGACGGTCGGCGCCGCATTGCTGTTCGGCCTGGCGCCAATGATCGCTGCCATGCGAAAGAATCTGGCGGAGTACCTCAATGTAATTCGCCCGACGCCAAGCCGTCGGCAGCAACGGCAACGCCGGATTCTGATTATTGGACAGATAGCGCTGTCCATGGCGCTGCTGGTCGCGACGGGGCTGATCCTGCATACGTTGATCGCACTGCAGAACGTTGATCTAGGTTTCAAGCCGAACCGACTTCTCGTCGCCGAACTGGATTTTTCCGGCGTTACCGGAAAGGGGTTCAAGCCGCCGCCCGGAGCGACGCTCCGGCAGTTGCGCGGAAAGCTCGCGGCCCTGCCGGACGTCAAGGCGGTGAGCTTTGCCGACAAGACACCGCTGGACGGCATTTCGATGGGCACCAACATTACGGTACCAGGATTCACACCTCCTGCAGGCGTCGAGCCAATAGCCAACTTGGCGAGCGTCGGTCCGGGATACTTCCGTACACTCGGGGCCCAAATGCTCCGTGGCAGCGACTTCACTGCAAGCTCCGCGAATTCGTCCAATGCGGTCATCGTGAATCAGGCAATGGCCAGGGAATACTGGCCCGGCGAAAATCCCGTCGGGCGCAGTTTCACGGCCGGACAGAAAACATGGCGCGTAGCGGGCATCGTTGCAGACATCCGTGAAAACAATCCCGCCACGACCCCCGGCCCTTTTTACTATCTTCGTTATCCGCACGGGGCCGGCGCCTACGTTGAAGTACTCGTCCGCACGTCCCGTTCGCCCACGGCCGCGCTCCGGCAAACGATTGCGCGGACGATCCGCTCCACGGTGCCCGGGCTTCCCGCCTTCCAGGTCAACTCCATGCATGCCCGCTTACAAGAAATGCTCACCTCGCGTACCCGTATTTTGTGGGCGCTCGGCATTTTCGGACTGGTCGCGCTCGCGATCACCGCCGTGGGGATTTTCTCGGTCGTCGCCTACAACTTGGCGCTACGGTATCCCGAGTTCGCCATGCGCATGGCACTCGGTGCGCGGCCGGGAGACATTCGGCGACTGGTGCTCGGACAGATACTGCAATTCGCAGCCATCGGCATTGTCGTCGGGTTCCTGCTGAGCCTGCTCGCGAGTCACTTGCTGAAGCATTACCTGTTCGGCGTTTCGCTCCTGGACCCGGCAAGTTTTCTGGCGGTGATCGGGATGCTTCTCGCCGTAGCGCTTGCCGCCGGCGCGCTTCCCGCATGGCGCGCCTCACGCTTGCAGCCATCCCGCATCCTGCACGAACAATAGCCGATAGCCCCGTCTGAGTCGATCAGCAGGCGCCGGCCCGTGAATGGTGTACGACCGTTCGGCAAAGTTCAAAGAAAATCAATACCGACGACACCCATTAAGATTCGAGTGCCAACCATCCGGCCGAGCGGGGGGCAGTCGAATGCCGCTGGACCCAACCCGAAGACTCGTTGGAGTCGTAATCCTGATCGCAGGTATCGTCCTGCTGGTTTTCGCCTGGAATAGATATCATTCATTCGTATCGAAGGTCACCGAAACCTTCACCGGCAATCCGACCGATCGTGTCATGTGGCTTTTGATCTGGGACATCGTCTGCGTCGTCATCGGCTTGGCCGTGACGCTGATCCCTGTCGGCGTATTGAGAAAACGCTGAGTTTTCCTCAATCCGTTTCGACACCGACCGGCGGCAAAACCCGATTCGCTGCCCTACGCTTTCTCGGGTGCCTCTTTTACGCTTTCTTCCGAGTCGGATTCGGGAGCGTCGCCGGCGAGGTCGGCGAGCGTGGTGCCGGCGAAGGCTTCGGTGCGCGCCGCGTGGGCGCGCTCCAGCAGTTCGGTCAGCCCCTCGCCCATGCCGGCCTCGGTCTCGCCGCGCACGGCGTCAATGATCTGCGCGACGGTAATGTCGCCGGGAGCGCGGGCGAGCGTGTAACTCCGCCGGCCCGCCTTGAGCAACAGCCGCGCCCCCAGCAGGTGCCACAGAACGGGTTCGAGGCGAATGCCGGGCACGCCCAGCCGCCCGACGAACTCGCCGAGGCCGAAAGGCCGCCCGCCGGTCCTGAAGCGCTCGGCTGCGATCAGCATGATGTCGAGCGCCGAAGCCTCGGCACTTGCGGGAACGAGCGGCCTGAGTTCCTCGGCGGGCCGCCGCCAGGTCGGGTTCTGCATGTAAAACCCGAGCCGCCCACCGAGGAGCAGAATCAGCCAGCTTACATACAGCCAAGTCAGAAAAAGAATCACGATCGCCAGGCTCGAATAGATGGCGGAAAGCCCCGTGGAGCGGGCGGCGAGGAAGGCGAACAGTTGCCCGACGGCGTTCCAGGCGAGGCCACCGGCGATTCCTGCGACCAGCGCAGCGCGGAACTGTACGCGGACGTTGGGTGTAATCAGGTTGATGAGCGTGAAGGCGACGACGGCGATCACGTAAGGCAGGATCTTGCCGATCACGGGCAGGGCCGCGCCGATGATCGCCAGATGCGTGAGCACCGAATGGCTGGTCAGCGTCGCCGTGACGCCGAAGGCGACGAAGAGAAACACGGGCCCGACTATCAGAAGCCCCAGAAACTGCAGGCTGCGCGGCAGGCTGATGCGCGCGTCCGTCACCCGCCAGGCGGCATCGAGGCCCGCTTCGATCTTGGCCAGCAGCATGACGACGGCGAAAACGAGCACCACGATGCTGAAGATGCTGAGCACCCCGACCTGCAGGTTGCCGACGACGCCGAGCAGTTTGTCGGCGAGTTCGCGCCCACCCGTGCCGAGCGGCGCGAGGAGGTTGTAGAGCGCGGGGGCCAGCAGGGCGCGCTCACCGATCGCCTTGAGTGCGATGATGGCGAAGGCAAGCACGGGGATAATGGCGATCAGCGTGGAATACACGAGTCCGCGCGCATGCCGGTCTAGGCGGCCGTCGAAGGTGTCGCGCAACAGCAGCCAGGTAATCTGGGCCGCGGCGCGCAGGCGGGCCCTGGCGGGCGTCTCGTCCCGGGGACGCGCAAACAGGGTGCGCGCGATGCGATTCCGGCTCACGGCCATCCGTCTCTTCCGCCCGGCAACTACTTTAGCCCGAGCGCGTTACCCTTATCTCATGATCGGCTACCCCGAACGCATCGTCTGCCTGACTGAGGAGACGACCGAGACGCTCTACCTCCTGGGCGAGGAGTGGCGGATCGTCGGCATTTCGGGCTTTACCGTGCGCCCGCCCCGCGCGCGCAGGGAAAAGCCGAAGGTGTCGGCCTTCACCAGCGCGAAAATCGAGAAGATTCTCGATTTGCGGCCGGACCTCGTGTTCGGCTTCTCGGACATCCAGGCCGACATTGCTGCGGAGCTGGTGCGGGCGGGCATCGAGGTCCACGTCTTCAACCACCGCACGGTGGCGGGGATTCTGCGCATGATCGCGACGGTTGGCGCAATGATCGGCCGCGCGGAGCAAGCGAGAAAACTGGCCGACGATTTGGCCGCGAACGTCGCCCGCATCGAAGCCGGGGCGGCAAGGCTGCCGCGCCGCCCGCGCGTCTACTTCGAGGAATGGGACGAGCCCACGATCTGCGGCATCGGCTGGGTCGCCGAGCTGATCCGCTCGGCCGGAGGCGACGACATTTTCCCCGAGCTCGCCCGTGAATCGCTCGCGAAAAACCGCATCGTCGCCGATCCCGCCGAAATCCTCCGTCACGCGCCGGACATCATCATCGGTTCCTGGTGCGGCAAGAAATTCCGCCCGGAAAAAGTCGCCGCCCGGCCCGGCTTCGATGCAATCCCCGCCGTTCGCAGCGGCGATCTTTACGAAGTGAAGTCCTCGATCATCCTGCAGCCCGGGCCTGCCGCCCTGACCGACGGCATCGCCGAACTCCACCGCATCATCGGGCTCTGGAGCCGCACAAACTCCTAGCAGGAACCGGCTGTCCCGGCTGCAATCCAACGCCGGAACTCTGCCGACGGGCAGCGAAAACCGTCAGTCGAGGAGTTGCCTGAGGTCGTGGGCAATGGCGCTGCTCTTGTCCTTGCGCGTCATCAACAGGCGGACGCGCCCCTGCTTGTCGAAGACATAGATCGCCGCACCGTGATTGACGACGTAGTTCCCTTTCGGATAATTCGGGCCGTAGCTGTAGGCTTCGCGGTAGCGCGCCGCAAGCGCCCGCAATTGCTTCTGCGTACCGGTCAGTCCGACGAATTGCGGACCGAAGGCCGCCGTGTACTTTTTGAGTACCGGCAGCGTGTCGCGGTGCGGGTCCACGCTGACGAAAAGCACGCGCACCTGCCTGGCCTTCGACCCGAGGTCATGCAATGCACGGGCAATGTCCGCGAGCGTCAGCGGGCACACGTCGGGACAATGCGTGTAGCCCAGGTAAAGCATTTTCACCTTGCCGCGGAAATCGTCGGCATGCACGACTTCCCCGTTGTCCCGGGTCAGCGTGAATGCAAGATTCGGCATGAGATGGGCGATGTTGGTCGTCTCCCATTTCTGCCCGCCACCGCAGCCGGCAAGCGCCAGAAAAGCCGCGAGTATTGCCATAGCGATAATCGCTCGTTTCATTGCGTTGGCCCCTTGACGATGAACACGACACGCAAGTGACCGCCGTTCTTGAATTCGAAAACGATGGGCAATTTGTCGCCCACCTTGATCGGCTGCTTGCGCCAGATCATCAGGTGATACCCTCCGGGGGCGAAACTGAACTTGCCGCCGGCGGGAATGGTGACGGCCGCGACCGGCTTCATCGTTTCCATGCCGTTTTTCATGGTCATGCTGCGGTGCAACTCGACGTTTTTGAACGCGGGCGAAGAGGCATCGATCAACGTAATCGCCCGTGCACTACTGTTGTGAAACGTGACATAACCGGCAAGCGGAGTTTGTCCCGGCAACCAGCGTATCCAGGCGTGGCTCGCACTTAGCGGCGCTGCGGCAAGCGCAAGACCCGGCACAAAAAATAGTGCAAAAATGAAGAATGTGAACACTCCACCGGCTAAAGCCGGTGGCTTCCCGTTACGGCTGAAAGCCGGATCGCTCGGCCATGCCCATGCGGCCGACTCTTCGTCCCCTCTCCCCTCGCGGGAGAGGGTCAGAGTGAGGGGTAATCGTTCATGGCGCCGCTCCGCGGCACGACCCCTCATCCCAACCTTCTCCCGCAAGAGGAGAAGGGGCAAGAATAATGGGCCGGCTAAAACCGGGGGATTTACATAGCCCCTATTGAAGATTCTAAACCGGTTCGGCATGGGTATTTACCTCGGGCATGGATGTGGACAAATCACGCTTTGCGGGTCCCGTCGCCGGCTTTCCGCCCACCCTCACCTCTTCGTACATCCAGCGATGGATCATGATGATCGCGCCGATCACCGACATCATTGCGGCGGGTATCCAGGTGATGAGTCCACCGAGCACTTGATCGGTGATCGGCGATATCGGCCACAGCCGCCCGCAGGTCGCATAGACCGGATAGAGGTCCTTGCCCGACAGCGCGATGTAGGCGCCGACCACGATCTGCGGCGGAATCACGGCCCCGAGGAGCAGGATTCGCCAGCCGTAGTGCAGGCCGCCGTCTCTCGGCTTCGGCGAGCAGAATATGAGATACCAGAACAGCAGCCCATCCACCGCCATGCTCCAGTTCATCGTGTTGTAGAGCGGGATGTTGAGCATCGCGTAGAAATGCAGGGAAGGCAGCAGCCACAGGTAAATCAGGCCGACGAACAGTACGCCGGCCACGATCGGCTGCTGAATCGCGTGATAGGGCCAGCGTACCAGCGGAGCACGGGCGATCGGGCGCAGGAAGCGCACGCGAAAGCGCTCGGGCACACTCGCGGCGAGGATGGCGCCTGGCGCCGAGAGCATGATCAGGAAAGGCGCAAGGTGATGCAGGATGAGATGCTGAAAACGGTGCAGAAAGAACAGATGCTGTGCCATGTAGTCGTAATGCGTCTGGAGCACCGCGTAGATGGCCACGACGCCGATGAAAAACGCGAGCGTACGCGGCCAGGCCGTCGCCTTGCCCGCCCGCCGCCGCTTGACGAGGCCCAGGCTGTAAAGAACGATGGCCGCCAGACACAGCACGAGCACGATCGGCTCGAACACGTAGGGCAGAAAGAAACCGGCGCCGAAATTCATGGCGTACCGGTACCGGCAGCGGATTTGCGGCGATGCTGGGGGAA
>CAZKOE010000048.1:0-14935 GCA_964554305.1 uncultured Gammaproteobacteria bacterium | reverse complement strand
CAGCGGATCATCGCGCCGATGTTGAATGCCGCCTGCACCGGATCGAGTTCGTAACCGGTGCCCGGCACCCGCGCGCCGCCGGCGAGCGTCGCACCCGGGACCACCGGTCCGAGCAACTTGGTGCAGGCCGGATACTTCAAGGCCAACATGCCACAGGCAAGTGTATCCATAAAATCGTAGCGCGCCGTCTCCAGCGCCTCGCCGCTCTTGACGTCGTAGCCGATCACGTAATCGGCGATGTCGGTCAGTACCTTTTCCGGGGCGGGCCGTACGGCGGATTTGATGTCATCGGCCATGTCCATCCTCTGGTTATGCATTTTGAAAACGCCGAAATTTTAACTGATCCCGTTCCCGCCCTCGCGGCATACGGCAGGATAAACGCGGCATGACGACGTGAAAAAAGGGGTGGCCGAGCCGCTGGCCACCCCCGAACCCGCCCGAGGGCGAGAAACCCGTTCGCGACTGCGTCAGCGCAGGATACGCTTCCGCCGCAGGCAACCCGCCGTACCGGCAAAGCCAAGCAACACCGCCAGGGCGAGCCAGTCCAGTGCACCACCGCCACCGCCGTTGTCGTTGCCGCCGCCCCCATGGCCCGCGGCCTTCACCGTCACCGTCGCCGTCGCGACGTTGTTCGACAGATGCGGATCGTCTGCGCTGGTAACCACCTGCCCCTGCACCGTCGCCGGCCCGGCGCTCAGGCCAAAGACCGTGAGCGTTACCTGAACCTTGCCCCCGGCCTCGACCTTACCGACGGCACAACTGTAAGTCCCCTTGTTGGAAGCAGTGCAGCTCCCCTGACCGCTTGTAACCCCCTTGAGATTGACATTCCCGCCAGCGTTGACGTTGACCTGCACGCCCGTAGCCGGATCCGGCCCGGCATTGGTGACCACAAGCTGAACCTTACCGCTGTCGCCCTCGGTGATCGTGGCACCCGAGGCACTCGCACTCAGGTCCGCCGTACCGATCACAGTGGTCTCGAGATCGAGCGCGTTCTTGCCGGAGTCGTTCGGCGCGCGCGCCCCTAACCCGAAGTGGCCGGCCAGGGTTCCTGCTTGCTCGGCCTTGACCGCGATCGTGACGGTCCTGGACGCTCCCCGGGCCAGGCTGCCCAAATCACAGGTCACGATACCTGTCGCGCCCGTCGTCGCCGCCGGCGCGAGAGATGACCCGGCCGAGGGCACGGCGCAACTCGCACCCTCGCCGCTCGCACTCACGTAACCCGCCCCCGCCGGCAGTGCGTAGGTTAGTTCAACCCCGCTCGCCGCGCCGTGGCCGGCCTCTTTGCCGTTCTCCACCGTGAGCGTGTACACCAGCGTGTTGCCCTTGCCGATTGGGGAAGGTGCAGCACTTCCGCTCAGCATCAGATTCACCGGCTCGGGATCCCAGTGCACGGTGATCGGCACTATCTGCATGGCGTAAGGCGTATTGCCCGTGACTTCGAGGTAAGCCTGCGACGTCGTATAAGGCCGATGTCCGCTGCCGTCGACGGTCAGCTCCGGAGAAGCCGAGACTCCAACGCCCAACGTACCGCTGGCCGGAGCCAAGGTAAGCCACGGGATGGAAGGCGTGGTACCGCAGGCATTGTAGCCTGGCAGCAATTGTGCATTTGCAACCACGGCCTGCTGAGGACGGGGAAAGCTGGGTATCAAGGTGATACCGCCAAAACTGTAGAGCCCGCAGGCACTGCCCCCGACGTATGTGGGCACGGGCTCATTGGGCAAAGAACTCCAGCTATTGCTCCGCGGGTCATACGCATACCCGGCATTGCTGAGGGTTTCGAGCCCCTCGATACCACCGGAAATAATCAATTCACCCATTGCGGCAGAATACGAAGCTCCCCACAGACCGAGGTGGGCCAGCGGGATCGGCGCGATGGGCGACCACTTCCCGGTGGCGGGATCATAAACATAGCCTTCGTTGAATGTCTTGGACACAGTTGTGCTCCCGCTGGTGAGCACGCCGATGCCGCCGGCGCAATACAGCTTCCCCGCAATGCCCCCGCAAGCGGCGAACTCGACGCGATGCGGATAATCGGCAGCCGCGCTCCAGCTCTTCGTCGCCGGATCGTAGACTTCGACCGCAGACGATATGTATTCGCAATCGCCATTGGTGCAACCCCCGACGACATAAAGTTTGCCGTCCACCACGGCGGAAGCGCTGCCCCCACCCGCGGGCACGGGATTGGCCGGGCCCTCCGACCAGGTATCGGCGGCCGGATCGTATATTCCCAGTTCGGGAGTCGGATAACCGTGCAGGTTCCAACCATTGACGACGTAGAGCTTCCCGTCCAGAAACCGGGCCACCGGCGCCTCGCGGGGATGCTCCATGTCCGCCGTACTGCTCCAACTGTTGGTCACGGGATCGTAGACGTACACCGATTTGAGGATTTCTCCGCCGCTGGAGCCTCCGACGCTGTAAACCTTTCCCGTGGCGGGATCGGCCGCGCCGGCATTGTGGTAAACGGCAACGGGCAAACTGGCCAAGGCGAGCCACGGAGAACCGGGCACCGCGCCGGCTTGCAGGGGATCGACACCATAGACCTGCCCGCTGCTTACGCCGCGCGCCATCGCAGAAGGCAGGCTCGCTCCCTTGAAGTGCCCTTTGATGGTTATCAGCGGTGCACCGCCGCTTCCCCCGACCGGAGCGAGAAAGGGCGGATTGTTGATGGAATAAATCCTGTAGGTTGCGGCGATGGAACCACGGTTCGAAAGCTCGATTTGCGCTTGCTTTTGCCCGTTGACCGGCACGTCCAGATCGAGTTGGCCCGGGGTCGCCTTGACGCTGCCGGCCTCGAGAACAAAATTCCGGGTGACAATCCGATTGTCCTTCACCGTGAGGCTGGCGCTGTCCGATTCATAGTTCCCATCGGTCGCGGTCAACGTGCGCCGACCGGAAGGCAGGAACATCAGGTAGCCGCCCACCGGAAAACCGGAATCGGAAGCATTGACGATCGTCGTCGCGCGCGCGCCCTCGTCGCCGGTTACCTCGGCGCCCACGATGCCCTTGCCGTTGTTGGCATCCGTGACCTGGCCGAAGACGAGCCCACCCGAAAGCGGCTTGCAGGCGCCTATCCGGATATCGTCGACCTCGGCTTGAAAATCCCAACCGTTCGTCAAATCGTAGTAGCGCCACCTGAGCTGGATGTCACCCTTGGAAGGAAGATAAGGCGTGAGGTCGACGCTGACCGGTACCCCGCCTCCCGTATCGCCATGACTTTTGTTCCAGTGCAAGATGTTGGCCCAGGTCTTGCCCCCGTCCGAGCTGATGTCCAGATCGAGTGAATCGTGGCCCAGAAAGTTCGAATAAGCCGCCCGATAATTCAGCGTCGGGTCAATGCGAACGCGTGTGGCCGGAACCGGGGGCGTAACGAGCGAAGTATCGAAATACCCCGTATACGGATAAGCCTTGCTGCTGTTCGCATCGGCGGCCTCACCGCTTCCGCCGGTCATATTGTCATCCTGCCATGCGGAGTTGGCCTTCCACAGCACCGGCGAACCCGCGACGGCGTTGGTGACCGTCCACCCCTCGGGCGGAAAGTCCGGACCATTGAAATCCTCGCCCAACCCGGTGAATCCGTAGCCGGGCGCCGTACAGGCGGCGGTAATCGGGAGCAGGAAATTTTGCGTCACGTCGCCATCGAGTGCAATTCCCGCCGAAGCCGGCGCATAGCCGTCGAAGGCCGGCGTCACACTCAAGGTGTATGGGTAGCCCTTGGGCAAACTCACCCTGTACTCGCCCGTGGTCGGATTCGTCCAGACATCGGCCACCCGCCCCAAGTGTGCGGCGCTGATCTGTATATTCGCATACAGTCCGTAACCGTGGCCGGAAGCATCGCTGACTTTTCCGGAAATCGTCGCCTTCGGTGCAGGCTCCAGCGCGAAATTCCGGGTAGTCGTCCGGCCATCGGATATCTTCACCTGCACGGTGGCCGTCTGATACCCATAATCGACAACGCTGGCGGTATACGTGCCCGCCGGCAACAGCACCGAATACTTGCCGTTCTCCTCGCTAATCGCGTAGCCGAGCCCGACGTGAATCGTGGCGCTGGCCACCGCATCGCCGCTCGCTGCATCAGTGATCGTGCCACTCAAGGTGCCGGCGGGGCCGTGAACGCCGAGATGGGATAGAAAGCTCGTCGCACGCGGACTGCCCCAACCGGTGGGATGATCCCAGTCCGGCGCGGCCTGGTAAGCGCCATTGCTGCCGGAGGTCACATCGTGGAAATCGGTGGAATAATGAAGATTGGCATCCCGGTAAATCAACACGTTCGATTGGCCCAGCGAAGCCTTGCCCGGCTGCTGCGAGACTCCAATTGCAAACAGGGCGGCAAGCTGCGGCGCGACGAGGCTGGTACCGGCCGTCCACTGCCATATGCTATTGGCGAGAGCCCAATCCCCGGTCGCGTTGAGGGCAAGATCGGAATTCATGCGCTTGCCGGAATCCGCCACGCCCGGTCCCGCCTGCCACCACGGTTGGGCGAAAAGTTTGCTGACCGCCCCGCCGCTCTGGGACCACGCCTTCTCGGAACCATAGTTCCCGTCGGCATCGAGAGTCAACTCCGTCCCGTTTGCCGCCGTCACATACGGGGAAGAGGAAGGGTAAACGGCATTGCTGTTCCCCGGCGGGCAAAACCCCTGCGGATTGCAATCGGAGGAGCCGTAATCCCCGGCCGAAGCGAACATGGAAATACCTTCCGCCGCGCCCTGCATGAAAATCGCATCGGCGGTTGCATAAAGATCGGGTGCGGCGCTTTCGTCCGCGCCCCAACTGGTGCTCATTACCTGTGCCTTGTCGTCCGTCACGAACCGGTTGTACATGTCCACGAATGCGCCCAGGGTCGCATCGGGGGCGACATAAACGAGTTGCTTCGCACCCGGCGCCAAGGCTCCGCTCCATTCGATATCGAGCAGGGTCTCCAGGGTTCCGCTCGTCGCCGTACTGTCGCCCAGCGAGACGACGGTCACCGAATGCTCGGGCAGGTCGTATGTGTTCCAGAAATTGTCGTAGTCCTCGGCGTCGAGATCCGAACTCTCCGCGGTCAAGATCGCGATCGTCACGCCCTTGCCGTTGTGTTTATCCTTGATGTCCGGCCAATCGTAGGCGGTGGCAATCTGGGCGGGGCTGAAGGCGCCGCCGGGATTCGCCGGCGGCGGGAACGAACTCGCCTGTCCGCCCTGTCCCGCCGCTTGAACCGATTCGAAGCGGCTCATGGGATGGAAAAGCACGGCATTGTTCAGACCCATGATGGTCTGCACCCGCCTGGAAACGGCTCGCGGCAGCAGAGGCCGATCCGTCGTACTGAAGAAGGATCTCCCGTTCATCTCGTAATCATCGATTCGGATGCTCAGCGCATGCTCGTAATGACTGGTCGGCGCTTCCGTATGGATCAGCAACCTGTTGGGCGACACGGATCTCACCTTGATTCCATACGATTTGAGAAAAGCGGTCACGGCCGCAACATCCGCCTTGGTCGGGCCGTATTTTTGAGCAAACCGGACCGGAGTCAGAAAGTGGTGGTAGTCGGGACTCGCCGGGTTCTGCACTCGTTGCAAAAAAGCCTTGAGTTCGGAGACATGATGCAGTTTGAGCCCGAAGGTCAAACGAATCGTCGAGCCCACGGCGTGCGCTCCCGTCTCGCTCGCCTGCCGCTGCAGCAGCGCCACGCTTGTCTGTGGTTTCATGCGTACCTGGGATTCATGCGCACCGGCATTCTCGCCCGCCGCCACCACGCCCGCCCGCGTGAGAGCTGAATGCTTCACATTTAGGCTTGTACTCGAGGGGGCCGCGCGAGGAGCACCTGCTCCGATCAGCAAACCTGTCAGAAGAACGAGCGATACGGCTGAAAGCGATTTGAAACTCATAAACTAACCCTCCGAGAGAGTACGGATTTCGAATTCTCCACGCGATCCTCATGCGAAGAAGGCCGCGAAGAAATCGATTCGAACGTAAGGCGGTGTAATTGTATCTACGCCCAGGCAGGCAATACAACAAATTTTCATGGCTGATTTAGGGCACGGCATAAATCAGCCATTCTTCTTCCGCTTTTCAGGCAGGGAGCGGCCTTATCTCTAGGGCTCGTAACGGGAGCTGAAGCGCCCGAGCTGGAATCGCGTACGGGCACCGAATGCTTCCATGATCTTCGCGATACTCCGATTGAGAGTCCGGGCGGATATCCCCAATTGATAGGCGATTGTCTTGTCGTTCAAACCGGCCGTCATCATCATGACGATCTCCCGCTCTCTGTCGTCCAGAGCGAGCCCCGCATGCCCTGCTTTTACCAAGCCGGCGGAAGAATACGACATGAACTCCGCCCTATCCCAGAGCGTCTCGAAAAACGCATAGAGCGCGTCCAGGAGCGCGGACGATCGCACCAACAAGGAAGCGCCTTCAGGCCGGCCTAGACTCAACGGTATGATGGCGATGCGACGGTCGGAAAGCACCATTTTCAAGGGCAGCGAAGGCAGGAACCTGAATTCCTCGCCGGCCTCGGCATCTTTCTGCATGGCGCCGACGGCGCCGGGAATGGCGAGGAAGCCGGAATCCACGATACTGCGGTAACGCACGCCGTGCATCTGACTCTCACGCTGAGAGTTGTGATCCTCCTCGAGCGACTCCAGTCGGGACACTCTCAACGGCGGCCTGATGAGCGTAACGACTTCTTGACGGGCCGTGCGATAGAGATGATTGAGAATTTTTTGTTCGGCTGCCTGACTCGTGACCAGTTCCACCATTCGAACGTCCCGGGATTCCCCCGCCGCCGAGAGTTGCATCTCCTTGACGATGCTTCGAGCCCGCTGCAGCATTTCCTGGCGCTGAAGAATCAAGGCTTCCATCGCAATGTCCGGAGATACCGGAAGGTAACGAGGCGGCCGATCCGGGACATGCGTGGTCAATCCCTTGGCTTCCGTAGCTCCCAACAACCGCTTCGTTTCTTCGACGGTTCGCGAAAGGTCGAGAGAAATCTCGGAAGCAGTCATTCCGGGACGCCGCAGCAAACAGCGGTACACCTGCTCTTCCGCCGCACTGACCCCAAGGATATCGAGCGGCCTGGCCCTCATGGCTCCCTTTGAGCCCGCGATATGGAGCCCGCCGCGGCGTCACGCCTTCGGCCCGCCCTGCCACCGGCGGATCGGCTGTCACGAGTCACGGCAGGGAACCCGCAAACCTCTCGGCCGAAATGAATACACCGCCTTCATGTCCCCGCCGACCACCGGATTCACGCCGCCGCACATGGCGGCCCGCCGAATCCACGCAGGGGGGCCGGTCACCCGATCTATTTGCGCCGTCGTGCAATCGGGACCCAGCGGCGCTTTTCGGGGCCGATGTAGTCCGCCGTCGGGCGGATCAGGCGGTTGTTCGCACGCTGCTCGAAGATGTGCGCCGACCAGCCGGTGACACGCGAACAGACGAATATCGGCGTGAATAACGGCGTCGGAATCCCCATGAAATGATAGGCCGATGCACTGTAGAAATCGAGATTCGGAAAGAGCTTCTTCTCGTCCCACATCACCTTCTCCACCGCCTCGGAAATTGCATACAGCCGCGCGTCGCGATGACTCTCGGAAAGCGTCTTGGCCCAGGCCTTGATAACCCTGTTCCTGGGGTCGAACTCGCGATACACGCGATGGCCGAAACCCATGATCTTCGCCTTCTCGGCGAGCATCCTGCGGATGCCTTCCTCGGCCGCCTCGGGCGTGCTGAACTTCTCGATCAGCGCCATCGCCGCTTCGTTCGCGCCGCCGTGCAGCGGCCCGCGCAGCGCGCCGATCGCACCGACGATCGCCGAGTGGTAATCGGAGAGCGTGGCGGTAATCACGCGTGCCGTGAACGTGGACGCGTTGAACTCGTGCTCGGCGTACAGGATGAGCGACACGTCGAGCGCCTTCTCCCGCGTCTCGTCCGGCGCCTTGCCATGCAACAGATGCAGGAAGTGGCCGGCGTAGGAATTCCCGTGCCAGGCGGTCTGGATGCGTTTGCCGTCGCGGTGGAAACGGTACCAGTAAAGCAGGATACCGGGCAGGGAAGCCAGCACCTTTTCCGCGCTGCGAACCTCGTTTTTGAAATCGCCTTCGGGGGCGAGGTTGCCGAGATAGGACACGCCGGTGCGCAACACAGCCATTGGGTGCGTATCGCCCGGAACGGCTTCCAGGAGATCGCGCAGGGGCTTCTCCAATCGTGCGCCCGCCGCAAGGCGACGCTTGAACTGCCCGAGTTGACGGCGGTTCGGAAGTTTGCCCCAGAGCAAAAGATAGGCGACTTCCTCGAAGCTCGCCCGCTCCGTCAGTGTATAAATGTCGTAGCCGCGATAGGTCAGGCCCGAACCGACCTTGCCCACCGTCGCAATCGCGGTTTCTCCCGCGGTCACGCCGGCCAGCCCGGCGGTATTTTTTGACTTTGTATCAACCATAATCAACTCCTTTAGTCGCTATTTTAACCATGCCATTATTGCATCATTGTACAAATCCGTCGGCCCTGAGCATCGCCGTGCGGAAGCCAACCTCGTGAGCCTGAAGTCGTCGTGAGGCTCCGACATGGGGACTCAGCCCCCCTTGCCGCCGCCGAACAGCGCATCGAGCCGGCGTTCGTAATCGTGATAGCCAATGCGCTCGTAGAGTTCCTCGCGTGTCTGCATGGCATCGAGCACATTCTTCTGCGTGCCGTCGCGGCGGATGGTCTCGTAAGTGAATTCCGCGGTTTTTGCCATGGCACGGAATGCCGATAACGGAAAGAGCTGCATCGCCACCCCGGCCTCTGCCAGCTCATTACGCGTAAAGAGCGGTGTCTTGCCGAACTCGGTGATGTTCGCGAGCACCGGCACCTCGACCGCTTCGACGAATTGTCTGTAGGTAGGAAGATCGCAGGCGGCTTCGGCAAAAATGCCATCGGCGCCGGCCTCGACACAGGCCAGTGCGCGATCGATCGCCGAATTCACGCCTTCGATGGCGATTGCGTCGGTGCGGGCAATCAGGAAAAACCCGGGATCGGTTCTGGCATCGGCCGCGGCCCTGACGCGATCCGCCATTTCATCGGCGGACACGATCGCCTTCCCGGGACGGTGCCCGCAGCGCTTGGCGCCGACCTGATCCTCGATATGGCAGGCCGCGGCACCGGCCTTGATCAACGAGCGGACCGTGCGCTCGATGTTGAACGCGCTCGGACCAAAACCGGTATCAACATCCACCAGCAGGGGTAAATCACACACATCGGTAATACGGCGAACGTCAATCAGGACATCGTCGAGTGTGTTGATGGCCAGATCCGGCATACCCAGCGAGGCCGCCGCCACCCCGCCGCCGGAAAGATAAACGGCACGAAAACCTGCACGCCTGGCAAGCAACGCGCTGTAGGCGTTGATCGCGCCGACCACCTGCAACGGCTTTTCGGCTCCGAGGGCGGCGCGAAAACCCGCGCCGGCAGATTGTTTCGACATGGAAGCTCCGGAAAAGCCCACATTTTCTCAGCATATTCTAAGGGATACCGAAGGGTTCGATTTGCGGATCATTGCATTGGCGACAGAAACCCGGGGTTCAGAAAACCGAAGTCATCGTCGCCTCTCGCACACAACGTCGCGTTTATGCAGACCTCGGGGTGGCGCCGAAGAGCGCTTCCTGGGCGACATAATCGCAACCGTCCACGAAACCCGAGAGCCCGACTCCCACCAACCGATAGAGACTCCCGGCCGGACGTTCGACGCGTTCGCGCAGTGCGCAGGCGATATCGGCCAACTCCCGCTCCGAGACCGGGCGGGTAGGCGGGGTGATGCTGCGTGTCAATACGTGAAAATCGGCAGTTTTCAACTTGAGTACCACCGTGCGTGCCACCCGCCCTTCCTCACGCGCCGCCGCTTTCCAGGTTTTGGCGGCGAGACGGCGTATCTGTGGCTCCAGCTCGTCCAACCTCAAGTCTCGCTCGAAGGTATCCTCGGCCGACACCTGCAAAGTGGGCCGATGCGGCTCCACGGGCCGCTCGTCCACGCCTCGCGCCAACTCGTGCAGGCGCTGCCCCCAGCGTCCGAAGCGTTGCTCCAATTCCCCCGCGGGAATCGCCCGCAATTCGCCGATGGTGGTCACGCCGAGCTCCGCGAGCCGGCGCCGCATGACCTTGCCGACGCCGGGCACCTTGCCCACCGGCAGTGTCGCAAGGAAGGCATCAACGTCGCGGGGGCGGATCACACACAAGCCATCGGGCTTGTTCCAATCCGAGGCGATCTTGGCAAGGTACTTGTTGGGAGCGACGCCGGCGGATGCCGTCAGACCCACTTCGGCACGAATGGCCTGGCGGATTTCCCGCGCGATCGCCGTCGCCGAGGGTAGCTCGACTTTGGGCGCCGTCACATCCAGGTAGGCTTCATCGAGCGACAGGGGTTCGATCAAGTCCGTGTAGCGTGAAAAAATCTCACGCAATTGCCGGGAAACGGCCTTGTAGCGCACGAAATCCGGCGGGATGAAGATTGCCCGCGGGCACAGCCGCTCGGCCCGCGCCGCCGGCATTGCCGAATGCACGCCGAAGCGGCGTGCCTCGTAACTCGCCGCACACACGACCGAGCGTGCCCCGCGCCATGCGACGACGACCGGCTGCCTGCGCAACGCCGGATCGTCGCGCTGCTCCACGGAAGCGTAAAACGCATCCATGTCCACGTGAATGATCTTGCGCTGGATGACCGCCTTCAACGCCGTGATACTTCGCCTTCCCGGGATTAGCTTACCGGAACGGCAGGGCCCTCGTAACCCAAGCGGCGGGTCGTGACGGCCGTGTAGTGACGGATCAATGCCCGCTCTTCGCGCCCCAGGGTCGGACGATAATAGCTCGGGGCGTGCAGGGTCTCCCCCATTCGAGCGATCCACTCCTCCGCGGCCGGAAGCGCGCAGTGGTCGAACAGTGTCGAGAGAATTTTTCCTGGCACGCGACAGAGATCTTCGTAGCGGACGATGAACACGGCTTCGCGCAGCGCCGAGCTCGCCTCGAGGCGATCGGCGAGACGGCCGTACAGATGTGCCCAGTAGCGCGCCCAGCCTTCGACTTCACGCCCTTCTCGCCAGCACCTTTCCACCTCGGCGACGGCCGCGGCGTCACCGGCATTGATGGCGCGACGATCCAGCCCGAACTCGAAATGCCCCGCGCGGCGCATGTAAGCAAGGGCACGCGGATTCCGTTTTTCCGCGGCAGAAAAAAGCCTGTGCTGCTTCATCAACGACGCAATGTGCGTGGCGGGCTCGCGCACGGCGATGACGAAACGCGCATCGGGGAAGAGTTTCAGCAAGTACTCGCATCGGGTCAGGTTGTAATTGCCCTTGGCGAGATAACGACTCCCCCCGCGCAGCAGGAGCAACTTGCGAATGTGGTCGCGGTAGAACGCCTCGAACGCCTGATTTCCCGTTTCCGCATCAAGTACCTGACTCACGGCGGAATCGTGCGTCGAGGGAAAGAAGGCCATCCACAACATTTCCTCGAAGGCCTCCGGACTTTCCGGTGTCACCCAAATGCCGTCGCGATGCGAACGCTCGACGGTTTCCGATTTTCTTCCGGGAATCCGATCGAGGTACTCGTTCCACCAAACCGGAGTAAAAAGCCCCGGATAATCCCGATAACGATGCGTCGCGACGTCGGGGTGCCGCGCGAGCGACTCCAGAAGGATCGTGGTACCGGCGCGCGCGAGGCCACTGACGTATATCGGGGAGCGGAGATGCATTTGGCGCAAACTCTCGGCCAACATACGGGTTTCGAGGTTCCCGAGCCCGATCCAGAATCGGGGATAACGACTGACGAGCCCCCCGAAAACATGCGTCCAGACGTCGACTTCGAAGTCCCGATAGGCGGCGCGCTCGTTTTTTTTCACGGCGTCAGTGAACGCGGAAGGCGAACTTGATGACGACGGACACCACGATCAGTACCGCGAAGAAAATGGCCTCCCAGCCCCTCGCCCATCCGGGTCCGAAGGGCAGGTAGCTCTTCTTCGGCAACCCGATCTCGACATACTTCAGGCGGCCGTGCGCGGGCAGATAACCGTTGCGGTTGCCGAACAGCGCATTCCACCACTGCCTCTTGGCCACATACGGGACGGGCGCCTTGAGCGCGATTTTTGCCACGGGCTTCGCCCGCGGGCCTTCAACGACGATCTCCGGCGACGCCGTGCCGACGCTCGCATTCCAGCGCGGGTGGAAGCGCGCCGGCACGGCCCGCAACGGAATATCGCGGTAGGCCGCCGGCAACCGGTAAGCGTAACCCGTGTACAGCCAGGCGATGAGAAACACCAGCGGTACCGCGGACACCACACCCGGCACCAGAATCACGACGACCTGCTTCAAGGCGAGTACAAGCGATTGGCCCATAAGCGGCAAGGCGTCCTTCAGTTCTCCGTCGTACGCATCCAGCTCGCGCCGGGACTGCTTGACGCGAACCTTCAGGCCGGCGATCATGGCCTGGGGAGAAAAGAGCCAGTACAGCCCCATGGAAACGGCGGCACCCACGATACCCCAGACAACGAGGCGCACGACAGGGGGCAGCACTCCAACCATGAACAGGTCGGCGCGCGTGAGATAGGGATTCAGAAGATCAAAGAAGCCCATCCCGTTCCACCGCGGTCATGAAAGCCGATCCGGGCCGGCCACCGTTCAGTGTCGTTGTTCCGCTTCGGTCGTTCCTGCACCGTGCGAAGACGAAACTTCGGACACCTCGCCGTGCTCCTGCGAATGCCGCGCCTCCTTCTCCTTCTTGTGCCGTTTTCTCATGCGCCGCAGCGGCCACAAGATTATGTAGAGAATGGCCGACCCCACGACGGCGAGAAGCGCCCACAGAGCGCCGAGCAGACTGATACCCGCGCCAGGGCCCACGTAGGCCTGCGACGCCGTGGTGGCAGCCAACAGCGAAAACGCCACGGCCGCCAGCAGGCCTGTATACAAAATCCGTTGCCTCGGCGTCATCCGGCGGGGAACGGTGTGCGATGTCGACTTCCTGTTCATTGCTTGTCCTCCTGTTGCTTGACCTCTTTACGAAAAGCCGGATCGAGCCACGACGGCTTGATCCGGGTTGCCACCGACACGACGGGAATGTATGCCTTGTTGGGACCGCCGCGAACGGGATTGATGAATTTCCACACGACCCGATCACCGGGCGTGACTTCGAGCAGCGTGCCTGCCTGCTCCTCGGTAATCAGCGTGTCGCCGTTCGGCAGACGTTGCTGACCGCCGCGAATGATGCTCTGGAAAATGTGCTGCCTGTCGCCGGCATAGTTCCACACGATAGCGCCCGTCTTCGGATTGATTTCGATGTCCCGGGAACGGCCGCCGGGCCCGAAGTGGCCGTTGTTGTCGAACATGAGAATATCGCCATCGGGAAGAATGCACGGGTCGTGCTGGCCGATCCACGGGCCGCGCAGCGCCCAGACGATTTTTTTCTGACCCGGGTCGAGAATCGCGACCATGTTCAGCTCCCGGAACGAGACGAGCACGTCTCCGGCGCGCACGTGCGGAAAGTACTTCGCTTCCTCGGCGTCGATGTATTGCACGGCGTTCGTATGCAGGTAATCTCCCGCGCCCACGACCGAAAACCAGGGCAGTTCGGCAAACGAGCGTCCCCACGGCGAGTGGAGAAGCGCCGGCGTCAACGCGATCTTCCGCTCCACCTTGCCCTGCGGCGACAGGATGACCACGTAATCCTCGATCCATGGCGACTTGAGTTGGGCAAAACGCTTGATCGGTGTATGAACGACGGCCTGGGTCAAGACGTAAATATCGCCATTTGGAGCGACGTCCACGTCATGGTGCGTGTAGGCCATGTATTTCCAGATCAGCCTTGAATGGCTGTCCATCTTGACCATCCCCGCGCCCCAGGGCGTATTGCCCACGCCGACGTAAACGGCGAGCAAATCCCCATCGGGATAAAGATAGGCCTTCGTGATAAACATGTTGGCGGACGGCACCGGGTGCTTCACCGCCGCATTCTTGTCCCAGAAACTGGAGTAGTCCATGTGCCATTTATGTACCACGTGCCCGTGCATGTCAATGAGATAAACCGACTGCCGATCGGCGGAGCTGTACAGGGTGTATCCGTTGTAAGCCTTGCCCGGGTCGTAGACGACGACGCCCTTTTCCTTCGTTCTCGCCTTTTCCCACAGGTCGGTCCGGAATTTGGAATACTTCGTTTTCTGCTTGAACAGGGAGTGGCCGGCAAGGTTCGCCTGATACAAAAAATGCGCGGGGAAAACCTCGTTAAGCACCACAATGCCGCCACCGATGAAAGCCACCACGGCTATAGCCAGGATAAACAGGGCAAGCGGGGTTTTTTTCATTGGAATTCTAAGCTGAGGATATACACGCGGCCTACAAAGACGAGACAGTCAAAACGCGTGGATGTTCCGATGGCCTGCCGCACAATCACAAGTCGTCGCTCGCGATTGAAACTTCACGTGTCGAAAACTGTCACATAAATTAAAGGCACAAAAGGTGCGCAAGATCCCGACCACACTCGCTGGCACTGCCGCCAGAGGTTATGGCCGCTCGATACAAATAAAAAACGGGCCCCTGCCATCCGTTTGACAGGAACCGGCAGATCGCACATAATATTTGCAGCCGCTGGCGTTCTGCCCAAAAGGCAGGACATGGGAAGCCGGTGCGTGCCGCACCCAAAATCGCTCAAAGCGATTTTGGGTGCGGCACAAGTCCGGCGCTGCCCCCGCAACGGTAGGCGAGTGATTCGTTCGTCGAAAGCCACTGCGCGCAAGCGTGGGAAGGCGACGGGCGAAAGACTCTTGCCCTGCCCCTCCCGGAGGGAAAAGGGTCGCTCGCAAGCCCGGAGACCGGCCACGGCAAAGGTGTCGGTGTCGCGGCGGGCGGCTTCCGGGGCTTCTCGAAGCTCCCCATCCTCCGCAAACCGATGGTTGTTTTGCCTGCGCCCATTGCGGGTTGGCTTGCGCGAGGTACATTTCATGTTTCGTTAC
>CAZKOE010000047.1:0-15196 GCA_964554305.1 uncultured Gammaproteobacteria bacterium | reverse complement strand
CTGAAATTCCTTCGTGCTCATGCCCGTCGTCTGCTGTTTCATTTGCGCCGCAAAGGCTTTCCTCTGTGTGGTGCTGGCACGCGCCACTATGGGAAAGATCGGCAGGCCGTCCACGGCCACGATGCCGGCAATGAGGTTGGAATGCTTCTCGGCGAAGCGGATCGAGAGCGTACCTCCGATACTGTGCCCGATCAGCACCGGCTTTTTGATGTGATGCGAGCGGATCAGGTTCAGCAGCGAGGTTTCCGCCATGTTGAGGTAGTTGCCGTTGCCCTTCGGTGGCGGCAGGCCGTCGAAGCCCGCTAGTGTGACGGCATAAATCACATGATCGGCACGAAAGTGCTCAATGGTATTACGCCATACCCATGAGCCGCCTTCGAGGCCGGGAATCAGGATCAGCGGGCGGCCGGAATGGCCGTATTGCTGCACTCGCAGGGTGCCGACGGTAAAGGTCTTCTCTGCCGCCGGTGCTTCGAGTGCGGCGAGCCCTGCAGTATTCGCTGCCGCCGGGGTCGTGGGTGCGGCGGGAGCAAGCGTCGCCGCCAGCGTCGGGAGTGCGAACAGGGCGGAGATCAAAAAGATAAACAATGTGCGCATGGTGTTACTCTCTGATTGCGGCCGTGAACGCTTGTGATGCGCGCGAACGGATTGTACCTCAGGTTGGCCGGTTCCGGGCGGTTGCGTTCACTCGCCGATGAGCGGTGAGTCGGTCGCGTTGGTGGAGAAAATCGAATGGATGACTTGCCGCCAGCCTCCCGGTTCGTATGTTATCGAGGAGGATGGCCATCGGAGTGCGCGAGCCGCGCAACTCGCGGGGTCAATGGGCTTGGGGTCGAGGGCCGTGTGGTTCTTTGTCGCGCGGATCACCACGGCACTTCCTTGATGGCGAAACCCCGGTTCGCCACTTCCTGCGCCATCGACGCGAGCAGCGCCCCCGGGTCTTCGCTCGACAGATCGATGCTCGGTCCCAGCAGCGTGTCCTGATCCTCGTAGGGGATGGCCACGGGATAGATGCAGGAGTCGCGCTCGCCCGGGTGCGGTTTGTGGTGTTCGAAAAAGTGCCACCCTTCGAGGTCCTCCGCGCTGACTTCGTAATGCCAGCCGGTGACGGTACCTGTGCTGCTTTGGCCGAGTTTTTCTCCGGCATCGGCAAGAATGTGCGTGCGCACCTGCATCTCCAGCGAGATGGCCGGGCCCCAGGAGTTCGTGACCGTCGTCCCCCAGTTGTCCTTCAATTCTGAGCACAGCACGTAGATTGCCTGCTTGTCTCCTTGCCGCTTGACGGCGGCGCTCAGCGCACACTCGCAGAGCTGTCCCGAGTTGCCCACGAAACGGAAGCGGTGCGGGTAGGTCAGCCATTCGCAGCCTTGTGGCAGGGAAACGGGTGTGGTCATGGGTCGTCAATCTCCAATGCAAGAGGGGGAAAGGATAAAGCATCCGGCCGGCAAATTTCGCTCCGGTTTCGATTCGGGTTTGTCCCGGACTCTCCGTGAGCGCCCCAGCCGGGAGCCCAACGACTCAATCCGCGCAGGTGTCGGGACGCACATGGTGCCAGAGGAAAAAGCTTTCGGCGGCCTGCTCGACGAGCATTCCGCCGCCGTCCGCGGTGCGCGCGCCGAGTGATCCGGCCCAGGCCATGAAAGGCGTGGCCCGATCGGCATAGACGAGGTCGTAGGCCAGGGTCGCTGCGCCGATTGCGTTGTCCGGTAGCGCCGGCCTATCCCCCCGGAGCGAAGCGCTTGTCGCGTTGATGGCGAGGTCGAAGGGCCGCGAGCCGGACGGGCCGGACGGGGAGATGGCGGTGAGGCGTCGATCGGCGCAGCGCCTGGCGAGCCTTTCGGCGCGAGCCTGCGTACGGTTGGTGATCGCGATCTCACGTGGTCCGGCGGCGAGAAGCGACGGGATGATGCCGGCTGCGGCCCCGCCGGCGCCGACGATCAATATGCGGCGGTCGGCAAGATCGAATCCGAGGTTTTGCGTGAGATCGCGCACGAGCCCGATGCCATCCACGTTGTCCGCGCGAAGGCAGCCGTCGGGCAAGCGGCTGAGGACATTGGCAACGCCGCTTTGCCGGGCTTCATCTCCGATTTCGTCCGCCAACCCCAAAGCGGCGGCCTTGTGCGGGAGGGTGACGTTGAGCCCGTGCCCGCCGGCAGCGAAAAAATCGTGTACGCGGTCGGCAAACTCGCCCGCTGCGGCATCGATCGATACGTAGTCAACGGCAATGCCTGTTTGTCTGGCGAACGCGCGGTGAATGTCCGGCGAACGGCTGTGTGCGACCGGATGTCCGATCAGTCCGCAACGCGTTGCAATCGCCGCGGGTGTCGGTGGACGGGCGCAACGGCCCGATTGCCGAGGCATTACCCGCCTCTAGCCTACCTGGCGTAATTCTTGTCGCAGGATTCTGCGCAGCGCATTGGCCGTCAGCGGTGCGTTGTCGCCGCTTATCGCGGCGAGCAGCGCTTCGTTGATCGCATTCTGGTAGCCCGTTCCGTTTGCTTCGGCCTGTTTGCGAAACGCTTCGATGATGTTGTTGTCGAGCGTGAGAGTGATGCTCGTCTTGCTGGACGACTTGATGACCGCGCCGCGTTTGCCGCTGCTGAAATCGTATTCCTTACGCATGATATTGTTTTGCCTCGTCGGGGCTCGCCTCGCGGGCGGAAATCAACTGTATTTTCCCGGCGTGCCGCGTGTAAACTACCGCAAGAATCCGGCCGAGGGCACCCACGCCCAGGCTGACGAACCCCTGTTCATCGCCCGCGTCCGGGTCTTTGATCGTGATTGCACGGGGATCGCACAGGGCCTGTTCGGCATGAGAAATGCTTACGCCACGCTCTTTGCGGTTGGCGGTTTTCGCCGCCGGTTTGAACTCTACTTTCATGTTTCTAATATACCTGTTTCATCAGGCGAGAATCAACTGCATGCCTCTGATCACGGCGGATCGGCGGCCTGGTTGTCCCGCCGGGAGCAGACGCTTTACCCGGCGAGCCAGCGGGCGGCGTCGCGGGCGTAGTAGGTCAGGATGGCGTCGGCGCCGGCCCGCTTGAACGACAGCAACGCTTCGAGCACGACCTTTCTTTCGTCGAGCCAGCCGTTTTGCACGGCCGCCTTGAGCATGGCGTACTCCCCGCTGACCTGGTAGACGAAGGTCGGCACGCCGAAGCTTTCCTTCACGCGGCGGACAATGTCGAGGTAGGGGAGTCCCGGTTTGACCATCACCATGTCGGCGCCTTCGTCGAGATCCATCGCGACTTCGTGCAGGGCCTCGTCGCCGTTTCCGGGATCCATCTGG
Source organism: uncultured Gammaproteobacteria bacterium (assembly GCA_964554305.1). Taxonomy (GTDB): domain Bacteria; phylum Pseudomonadota; class Gammaproteobacteria; order JAKDMP01; family JAKDMP01; genus JAKDMP01. Next base: position 11,904 of record CAZKOE010000047.1, on the reverse strand, counting down.
TAGGTTTCCTTGCCGCCGCCGCCGAGACTCTTAGCCGAACCGACGGCGTCGCGGAACGGACCGTAGAACGCGGAGGCGTATTTCGCGCTGTAGGCAAGGATGCGCGTGTTCGGGTGGCCGGCCGCCTCGAGCGCCGCGCGGATCGCGCCGATGCGCCCGTCCATCATGTCCGAGGGCGCGACCACGTCGGCGCCGGCGGCGGCCTGGGCGAGGGCCTGTTTGACCAGCACGGCGACGGTTTCATCGTTGGCGATGGAGCCGTCCGCATCGAGCAGGCCGTCCTGGCCGTGACTGGTGTAGGGATCGAGCGCGACGTCGCAGATGACGCCGAGTTCGGGCAGCTCGCGCTTGAGCATGGCAACCGCGCGCGGAATCAATCCCTCGGGGTTCCAGGCTTCGTCGCCATTCGGCGTCTTCTTCGCGGCCGGCACGACGGGGAACAAGGCGATCGCGGGGACTCCCAGTGCCGCCGTCTCGCGTGCATCTTCGATCAGTGCGTCCACGCCCAGGCGTGCGACGCCGGGCATGGAAGCGACCGGCGCGCGGCGCGCTTCGTCTGCGTGGACGAACACCGGCCAGATGAAATCCTGCGGCGACAAGCGCCGTTCGCGCACGAGGTCGCGGATGAAGGTCTTTTCGCGCAGGCGCCGCGGGCGCCGCCGCGGGAAACGGCCGGGAGTGGGATCAAATGCCGCGTTCACGTGATGGTCCCCGGCGACAGGTCGATCCGGATCGTGTGGCCGGGGAACGTGGCAACGAGGCGCACAATGAGCCAGTTGTCGCCGAGCCTCACCGCGTCGCCCACGACCAGGGTGTTGCGTTTGGAGCCTCGCAGCGGGAATTGAAAGTGTACATGGCGGCGCCCGTCACGCGTGTAAAAACGATATTTTGCCGCATTCTCGCTGGCCTGGATGGGCACGCCAAGCGCGCTTGTCAGCTTGAAGTTGCCGCTCGCCTGGGCGACGCTCGCACGATAGATCTTGTCGAAGCCGTTCGTGTTGCCGGGCTCGCGAAACAGCCATAGGTAGATGACTGCACCCGCAAGCGCGATCAAGACGATCAGCAACCCCCGCCGCGCGGCGCGCCCGAGCGCCGATGATTTCGCCATTCCCGTCCTCTCCGCACCGCGATTCCGGTAAAACCGCGGCGTCAAGTAATGTCCGCGTCCGTAAGGCCGAACGTGGAAGTTTTTGGCTGCCCGTCACGGTTTGATTCTAGCGTGATCGTCTATTTCCCGAGGCAGAAAGTGGAGAAAATCGCGCCGAGGAGGTCTTCATTGGTGACTTCGCCGGTGATTTCGCCGAGCGCCGTCTGCGCGCCGCGCAGTTCCTCGGCGACGAGCTCGCCCCCCGCCGCCTGCCGCGCACGGGCCAAGGCGGCGGCCGCGCGTGCCAGGGCATCGAGGTGGCGGCGCCGTGCCGAAAAGCGGGCGCCTTCTGAGCCGGCCGTGCCGATTGCGGATGCCCGCAACCGGGCGGCGAGCGCGGGGAGTCCCGCGCCGGTGGTGGCCGAAACCGCGATGGCTTCCGTGTCGTCGATTACCGCGGCGCCGGGCGCCCGGCCCGAGTGGTCGATCTTGTTCAGGACAACCAGCCGTTTTTGATCACCAAGTTCGGCGGGCTCGCCACCGGCCATGTCGTCGCGCACCTCGATCACAAGATCGGCCCGCCCGGCGCGCTCGCGTGCACGGCGCACGCCCTCGGCCTCGACGGGGTCGGCCGCTTCGCGCAGGCCCGCCGTATCCACGAGACGCAGCGGCAGGCCTTCGAGCAGAATGTCCACCTCCACGGGATCGCGCGTGGTACCGGGCCGTTCGGTCACGATGGCTCGTTCGGCTCCGGCGAGCGCGTTCAGGAGCGAGGATTTTCCGACGTTGGGCGCACCGGCGAGGACGCAGACAAAGCCTTCGCTGAGACGCTCGCCCTCGGCGGCATTTCCGATCAGTTCGTCGAGCCGGGAGGCAAGCGCCTCCAGGCGGCCGCCATGGGCGGCGCTTTCGGTTGCGACATCCTCGTCGGGAAAGTCGAGCAGGGCCTCGGCTTCCACCCGCAAGCGCAGCACTTCGTCCGCCAGCGCCCGGACCTCGTGCGAGAAGCGGCCTGCGAGCGAGGCAAGCGCCGCGCGGGCCGCGGCGCGCGAACCGGCATCGATGAGGTCCGCCACCGCCTCGGCCTGGGCGAGGTCGAGCTTGCCGTTCAGGAAGGCGCGCTCGGTGAATTCGCCCGGGCGCGCCATGCGTGCGCCGGCTCCGAGCGCGGCGGCGAGCAGTTCGTCGAGAACGGCCGGTGCGCCGTGCGCGTGCAGTTCGAGCACGTCTTCGCCGGTGAAGGACTGCGGGGATGAAAAGTACAGTGCCAGGCCGCGATCGATCGCCCGGCCGTCGTGCCCGATGAACGCGCGCAATGCCGCCTCGCGCGGGGTGGGCAAGGGCGGGGCGAGGGCCGCCGCCAACCCGCGAACGCCCGGTCCCGAGAGGCGCACGATGCCGATGCCTCCGCGCCCGGCCGGCGTGGCGATGGCGGCAATGGTATCGGTTGGTCCGTTCAATTCGGGAAGCCCCGGTCGGTTCGGTTGGCGCCGTGTTTGTCGGCGGAAGACCGGGATTCTACTCACGTATCCGGAAGGTCGGGCGTCGCGCATCGGCTCTGTCGGCCGCCGTTTCGACCGGGAGCGCGCCCGGGACGGATGGGGTATGCATTCAGAGTTTCATCCGAACCTGTTCCGGCGGGCGGATGTCTCGATCCGGAGTGGTCGCGAGGTTGCCGGTTGCGGCTTCGAGACCGGCGCGGTAGACGGCCGTGGCCTCTGTCTGGCGGCCTTCCTCTTCGGCGGCCCGGCCGGCGAGCAGCGCCACTTCGGGGTCGTTTGCGTCCGCCCGGAGTGCATCCTCGAAGTAGCGGCGAGCCTGTCCCCACAGACGCTGTTCGAGCGCGAGCCGGCCGGCTTCCTTGGCCAGCGGCACGGCGCCTGGATAACGCCGCAGCCAGGCCTCGATGCGGTGCAGGCGTTCGGCGGCGGGGATGGCCTCGAGCGCGGCATAGTCGTGCACGCTTTGCCTGTCGCAGCCCTCTTCCATGTTGCTTGCCAGGAGTGCCGCGGCGCGCTTGGTGTCGCCCTTTTGCGCCCAGACTCCGGCAAAAAGTCGCCGGATGGGCGCGCGGTCGCGGAAGTTTTTCGACACCAGCTTGCGGATCGCCTCCGGATCGGAGTCGGCGTAGGAGAGCGCGCCCGCGACCCCCGCTTCGGCAAGTTCTTCGATGTCGGCCGGCGCGAGCCTCGATTTGCGTTCCAGCTCCGGGAGGAGCCCGAGCAGCGACCGGTATTCGTGCAGTGCGAGATAGGTGCGGGCGAGATTGACGAGCGCACGTGGGTGTTCGCCGCGTTCGTTGCGCAGGCGTACGAGCGCGGCCAGTGCGCGTTCATAGTCGCCGCGCGCGAGGTCGAGATCGGACTGGGTGAGAAGCACCACCGGGGCTGCCTTGGGTTGCGCTGCGAGTGCGCGCCGGAAGTATTCGTCGCGGCGATCGCGCGCGCCGCCGAGATCCGCCGCATGCGCGGCGGCAATCAGCGCAGGAAAGGCGAGCGGCCCGCGGGCGGCATCCGCGAGTGCGTCCTCGGCCGTTTGCGAGCGGCCTTCCGCGAGCGCCACCGTGCCGCGGGTGAAGGCCCGCTCGGCCTTGCGCAGGACACGCCGCGAGCGCCGTTCGTGCAATCGTTCCGGCATGGCCAGCGTGCGTCGTAACAGGGTCCAGACGCCCCAACCGACGAGGAGTGCGCCCAGGTAAATGAGGATGAAGATGAACAGGGTGAACTCGACCTGCGTCGTGCCGTAGGCGATGAGCACAAAACCGGGCGCGCGCGAAAGCAGAATGCCCACGACGACCGCGGCGATGACGGCGATGACGAAGGCGGCGAGCGTGATCACCGGGTTGCGGGGGCTGGTGCGGGCACGGCGGAGGCGGCCTGCTCGCGGATGGCGCCGAGTTTGGCAAGCGCGGCGCCCAGCGTGGGCAGCGGCGGCGCCAGGTTCAGCGCCGCCAGGCCGTTCAGTTTCGATGCGGCTTGTTCAACCTCGGCATTCGAAGCCGCAAACCACTCCGACAACCAATGCTGCGCCCGGGCGAGGCTTGCCGTCCAGGCCTTCGCGTTGCGCTGCAGGAGCGCGAGCTGGGCGGTCGTCAGCGCGAGTTTGAGGTTCTGGCGGACGAAGTAGGCCTCGTCCGGCGGCAGCAGGGGGCGCGCCACCGGCCCGTGCCGGACCACGATCAGTGGACTGAAGGCGCGCTTGAAGGCGGCGCCGATGCCGCTCCAGCTGAAGCCCGACAAAGCCGTGCCGGGGACGGGCGCGTGCTCGTTGGCGAGGGCATCGCCCGCGAGCGGCAGGGCGTCTACTTGGTTGCCGAGCGTTTCGAGTTCGACATAGGCCTTGGTGACGTCCACCGTAGGCACGGCCTGAAGCGCCGCGATTTCACGCATCAGGGCGAGGTGGACTGGCGCAAGCGCGGGATCCTTGGAGGCGGCCAGGGCCTTGTCGGCAAGCGCGAGTGCGCGGGCGGCGCCGGCGGGATCGGAATCCAGGGCGAGCCGGGCCTGGGCGAGGCGCATGAGTGCCGCCGCCTCATCCTCGCGATAGGCGGTGTCCACGCCGGCGACCCGCGCCGTGAGTTTGCGCAGGTTCTGTTCCATCGCGTCGAGCCGCTGTTTCTCGCTTTGGCGCAGATCCTCGATCTGTCCCGCGAGGCTGTTGACGCTTTTGGCGCTCGCCGTGCCCTTGCCGAGCGCCGCCATCTGTCCGGAGAGCGACGACACTCGCCCCTCGAGTGCGGAGACCCGCGCCTGTTCGCCGCGCAACTGGAACCACGACCAACTGCCTAGCGCGACGCCGGCCAGCGCGATCAGCGCGAGCACCAGGGCAACGATGGCCAGCACAGCCGGGATGCGCGACGGGCGCTCGCGTCGTGTCGTTTCCGCGCCCGGCGTTTCCGGGTTGACCCGGGAATTCGCCGCGGGCTGCGCGGAGCTCGCCGCGGGCGGCGTGGTCTCCGGTGTCGGCGTGTCGGTTTGTTCAGGCCTGTCGGTCATGAGCATCCTTCGCTTGCCACCAATCGGCTGCCGCGGCCGCCATGTCGTCGGCCCCGGCACTCGCCGCCAGGAAGAGCGGCTTCGTGCCCCTGCGTTGCGCCGCGTCCGCGACCCGCCTGCTGGAAACGATCCAGTCGAGCCGGCCGGCGTTGTCGCCGAGCAGCTCGTGCAAGGCTTCGATCGCCGCGACGCTCGATGCCATTATCGCATCGGCCTCGCCGTCGCGAATCCAGGCGGTGAGGGGTTGCGGGTTGCGGGTCGCGCGCCGTGCGTAAACCGGGAAGGGCGCAACTTCCGCGCCCCGAGCCGCGAGTTTGCGCAGGCTGGCCCGATTGAGGGGCTCACCACAGACCAGGAGCAGGCGTTTCCCGGCGAGTAAGTCCGCGGGCAGCGCATCGAGGAGCGCGTCGAGCCCGGCGCCCCGAGCCGGCATTTGGATGCCGGTTGCGCCCGCGGCGGCAAGGCTCGCCCGCGTGCCGCCTCCCGGCGCGAGCAGGAGTTTCGGCCGAACGCCGGTGAGGCGCGGCCAGCCGAAACGAACGGCCGCCGGGCTCGTGAACAGCGCGGCCGCGAAGGCGCCCGCCGGCATGGGGGATTCAAGAGGAGCGACGCTGAAGGCCGGAAATGCGAGGACGCGCGCGCCTCCGGCGGCGAGCAAACGCGCGAGTCTGTCGTCAGCCCCCGCCGGGCGAGTGACGACAATGCCCGCACCTTCAAGCCGGCGCGGCATCGCCCAGCCATTGGCCCGCGCCACGGGTCAGCAGGTCGCGCGCCAGCCGGCTTCCCAGCCCTTCCGCCTGGACAATCGGGACCGTCCCTGCCGCCGCGAGGCAGCCGGAGCCGTCTGCCGGCAGCACGCGCACGGCAAGGGTCACCTCGTTGCCCTCGACCGTCGCGAGCGCCGCGACCGGGGATGCGCAGTTCGCGCCCAGCGCGCGGCAGAATGCGCGTTCGGCGGTGGCGGCGATCCGCGCCGGGCGATCTTCGAGCGCGGCGGCGAGTGCGATGGCTTCCCGGTCGCCGGCGCGCGTTTCCACGGCGAGGGTGCCTTGGCCCGGTGCGGGCAGCATGGTTTCCGCCGCCAGCGGCGTACCGCGGGCGATGCCGAGGCGGGCGAGCCCGGCCGCGGCGAGTACCGTGGCGTCGAGTTCATCCGCGTCGACGCGCGCGAGCCGTGTCTCGACGCTGCCGCGCAGGACGACGACGTCGAGATCGGGACGCGCATGGAGTAGCTGCGCCTGCCGGCGCAGACTCGCCGTGCCGACTCTCGCCGCGCGTGGCAGATCGGCGAGCCCGTGAATTCCGCTGCCCTGACGGGTGATGAGCACGTCGCAAGGGTCGGCACGGGCGGGAATGGCGGCGAGCACGAAACCGGCGGGAAGCTCGCTCGGCACGTCCTTCAGCGAATGCACGGCGAACCGAGCCCGTCCCTCCGCCAGCGCGCGCTCCAGCCGCGTCACGAATAGGCCCTTGCCGCCCAGTGGGGCAAGCGAGCGATCCGTGATTTCGTCGCCGCGGCTGGACAGGGCGAGCAGTTCGATGCCGAGTCCGCCCCGGGTGGCGGCGAGTGCGGTTGCCACCGTTTCGGCCTGCCGCCGCGCGAGCGGGCTCTTGCGGGTCGCGATGACGAGTTTCATGACTGGGGCGTGTGTTCCACGAGTTAGCCGGTGTTCCTCACGAACGGTAACAAAATCATCGTGCTCCTTCTGCCGCGGGTGTCCCCGCCAGGGCCGAAACAAGCGGACGCCGGTGCCGGCGTGCCACGGGCAGCCGCTCGCCGTTCACGAGTTCGATCCAGGTGCCGTCGTCGCGGATGATGCGGCGGATGGCGGCGCGTGCGACCAGCAGATTGCGGCGCACGCGCAGAAAACGATCGCCGAATTCCCCTTCCAGGGCCGCGAGCGACGCGTCCAGCGCGACCTCGCCCGTGTCCAGAATGGCCACCGTGTTTTTGTCTTCGGCCCGAAAGTAAAGCACCTCGGTCACGGGAAGCAGGCGCAGGTCACGTCCCACCCGCGCCGCCAAATGCGTGCGCTCGGCGCCTCCGGCCTTGAGCGCCGCGAGCTGAGCCTGTGTCGGTCGTCCCGCACGGGCGATGGCCGCCACCAGGCGCTCCCCGATGACCGGTTTCACGAGATAGGCCGCGGCCCCGGTTTCGAGGGCGGCGAGTGCATGATCGGCGAGTGCCGTCACGAAAATGACAGCCGGTGGCGGCGCGAATTTCGCCAACGCGGCGGCAACGGCGATGCCGTCGCCCTCGGGCATGCGGATGTCGAGCAGGATGAGGTCGGGGCGCAGCGTTTCGGCCGCCGCGAGTGTTGCGCGTCCGCTCGCCGCCTCGCCGACGACCTCGCCGGTACCGGCTGCGGAGACCAGTCGGCGCAGGCGGGCGCGGGCTGGGGCTTCGTCGTCGGCGATCAGGATACGCATGGCATCAGGTTTCCTGCGGGCATGTGACAACGGCCGCGAAGCGGCCATGTTCGCGCTGAATGCGCAGGCCCGCCTCGCTGCCCCAGGCCAGGCCGAGGCGTGCGCGCACGCCGGCGAGCCCGATGCCGTGCCCGGGCTCGCCCGCCGCGGCGGTGCCGGGATTTTCCACCCGGAGTTCCAAACACTTGCTGGTGCCGCGGGTAGTGACGACAATCGTGCCGCCGGCGGCACTGGGTTCGATGCCGTGCGTGACCGCGTTCTCGACCAGCGGCTGCAGAAGCAGCGGCGGGACGAGGCTTTCTTCGGTTCCGGGCTCGATCCGCCATTCGACGTGCAGGCGCGGGCCGAGTCGCCGCTCCTCGATCGCGAGATAACGGCGTGCGAGCGCGAGTTCCTCGCGGAGCGGGATTCGCGCAGTGCGCTCGTCGAGGTTGGCGCGGAAGAGTTCGGACAGGTCTTCGAGCGTGCGCTCGGCTGCCTGGGGCCGTTCGGCGACGAGCGCGGCGGCGGTGTTGAGCGTGTTGAACAAAAAGTGCGGGCGGATGCGCGCGGTCAGGGCGTCGAGCCGGCTCGCGGCCTCGCGCCGGACGCGTTCGCGCCACTCCGCGCTCACGTAGAGGTAGCGCAGCACGAGGGCATCGGCGATCAGGGCGACGATCACGATGCGGAGCACCCACAATGTTCGTCCCGGGCCGCGTGCCGGAAAGGCCGGGCCGTAGGCGGCGAGAAGAAAGTACGCCCCCTCGCCGATGCCCCAGGCAATGGCTGCAAGCAGAAGGAAGGCCAGCGTGATCGTCGGTATGGGCGCGCGGCCCGCGAGCGCGCGGCGCAGCAGGCACAGGCCGCCGGCGCTTGCGAGCGTCAGGAAGGCGCTCAACAGCGCAAGCCTGCCGAAATCCGGCCAGAAGCCGGCAAACCAGCTCCGGGCGATGGCGAGCACGGCCGCGACCAGCACGGCCAGCAGCACCAGCGACAGGGTGGCCGCCGGCGCGCACAAATCCGGAAGCACTTCGACATTTCGCTGCGTCGTGGGCAGCGGGGCGCCAGCAGTCACGATTCAACCAAAAAGGGCGACGGCCGGTCACGTAAGATCATGTAAAACAAAAAAGATCAACAACGAAATCCAGGTCATTGCGAAAAAAAGCCATAGTCGGAACTGCTGTCGTGCGCGCTTTGTCCCCGATTCGGGTTAACACGGCATCGTCCACGGCATCGTCCAGTACGCGATACTGCCGCTTCATTACGAAACATCTCAACGGCGGGTTACCGCCCGTATAGCCTACCCTGACGCTAATACCGAAAGGCTCGCCAAGCTCGTAAAACTTGAATGCATGACATTTTTTCAGGCGACGACAGAAAGACACGCTGAACCACGCTGAAACCGATACACCCGCGAATGTTGCCGCCATGCCGACGAATCCAACGAAGCCGAGCCATTCAACGTCGGCGTTCATCGGTCGAGGTAGGTGTAGCCCTTCAGGCCGCCGCGAAGCAGGGCGAGGAGCTCGGCCTGGTGCGCCGCATCGAGCCCGCTTGCCCTGAGCCGCCGCCGCCAGGTGCGGGTGAGCGCGCGCGCCGGGATATGCACGTAGCGCAGGAGGTCGGCGGCGCTGTCGCCGTCGCGGGTGTCGCGGATGCGATAGTCCGCGCCATGCATTTCGACGTTGACGGCGTGGGTGTCGCCGAACAGGTTGTGCATGTCGCCGAGGATTTCCTGGTAGGCACCGACGAGGAAAATGCCGAGCAGGTACGGGTTGCCGTCGGGCTCGTGCACGGCGAGCGTGGTCTCGATGCCCTCGTCGTTGACGTAGGCGCCGATGCGCCCGTCGGAATCGCAGGTGAGATCGTGCAGGATGGCGCGCCGCGTCGCCGGTTCGCCGAGTCGCGCAAGCGGCACGATCGGGAAAACCTGATCGATCGCCCACACGTCGGGGAGCGACTGGAACACCGAAAGGTTCACGAACAGACGATCCGCGAGGCGTTCGGTCAGCCGCTCGGCGAGTTCCCAATCGGTCGCGCGCGCCGGATTGAGCCGCGCCAGCACGCGCCGGCACAGGCCGGCCCAGGTGGCCTCGGCGTGGGCGCGCTCGGCGAGCGAGATCAGGCCGTGGGTAAACAGCGAGCGCAGCTCGCCGATCGAGTAGCTGCCGTCGGCGTAGGCTTCGCGCGGGTTGCCGGCGGTCGCGTTTTCCCAGGCCTGCCACAGGTCGCGCAGGGCGGCAGGCGCGTCTTCGGCCGGCGGCTCGGGCGCAGCGTCGGGCGGGCTTTCGGTCTCGATCACCTGCGTGATCAGTACCGCGTGGTGGGCGGTGAGCGCGCGGCCGGATTCCGAAATGATCGCCGGCACCGGCTCGCCCGTTTCCGCCGCGACTTCCGCGAGCGCGCGCACGATCACCTCGGCGTATTGGTCCAGGCCGTAGTTCGCCGAGCATTCGCCGCGCGAGGCGGTGCCATCGTAGTCCACGCCGAGCCCGCCGCCGACGTCCACCGTGTCCACCGGCACGCCGAGGGCGCGCAGCTCGGCGTAGAAGCGCGCGGTCTCCGCCATGCTGCGCTGGATGTCGTGGATGTTCGCGACCTGAGAGCCGAGATGCACGTGCAAAAGCCTGAGCCAGTCGAGCTTGCCCGCCACACGCAGGCGCTCGATGGTCGCGAGGAGTTCCGTCGCCGTCAGCCCGAACTTCGATTTTTCGCCGCCGCTTGCCTGCCATTTGCCGGCGGAGCTCGAGGCGAGGCGCAGGCGCACCCCAACGCGCGGCGTCACGTTCATGCGCGCGGCTTCTTCAAGCAGCAGATCGAGTTCGCCGGGTTTTTCCAGCACCACGCAGACGCGATAACCCATGAGCTGTCCGGCGAGGGCGAGGCGCATGTATTCGCGGTCCTTGTAGCCGTTGACGATGACGATGCTCGCGCGCCGGGCAAGCCCGAGTACGGCGAGCAGCTCCGGCTTGCTTCCGGATTCGAATCCGAGACGATCGGGCGCGACGCGCACGAGTTCGCGCACGACGTGGCGCTCCTGGTTGACCTTGATCGGATAGACCGCCGTGTAGCGCGCGGCGTAGCCGTGTTCGCGGCGGGCGCGGTCGAAGGCCGCACCGAGTTCGGCGGCGCGGCGGCGCAGGATGTCGCCGAAGCGCACAAGCACAGGCGGCTGGATGCCGTCGGCGACAAGCTCCGCTGCGAGTTCGGCGAGATCGATTTCGGCGCCGTTCGCGAGCGGACGCGCGACCACGTGGCCCGCGGCGTTTACCCCGAAGTAGCCCGCGCCCCAGCGCTCGATCCCGTAGCCGGTGCCGGCCGTTGCGGGCGTGTCGGTCGCCGAGTTGTTCGGCGTGGCGTCGTTCACGGGCTGCGCCCTGCGCTGAGAATGGCGTTTATAGTAAGCGCAATCCCCGTCTTTTGCGCAGTCCAATGGTTCTCCCCGACAACGAGTGGTTCGTCGAAAGCGACGCGCAGGAAGGCACCGCCTTCGGCCTGCGCATTCGCGCCTGTTTGCATCGCGAACGTACGCCGTTCCAGGACATCGCCGTGTACGACACGCAAACCTTCGGCCGCCTGCTCGTCATTGACGGTTTCATCATGCTCGCCGACCGCGACAATTTCCTCTATCACGAGATGATGACGCACCCGGCGTTGTTCACGCACGCCGCGCCGCGTCGCGTCGTGATCATCGGCGGCGGCGACTGCGGGAGCCTCGGCGAAGTCGTGAAACACGAAGGGATCGAGCGGGTGACCCAGATTGACATAGACGAGCGGGTGACGCGCGTTGCCGAAGAGTATTTCCCGGCGCTCGCGGCCGGGGCTCTCGATCCGCGCGCCGAGCTCCTCTTCGCGGATGGTATCGAATGGATGCGTAACGCCGCGGCCGCAAGCGCCGATGTCATCATCGTGGATTCGACCGATCCCATCGGCTCGGCCGAGGGCCTTTTCAACGCCGCCTTCTACGCCCAATGCCACCGCGTGCTGGGCGCGGGCGGCATTCTCGTGCACCAGAGCGAATCGCCCATCCTGCACCGGCCGCTGTTGCGGGCCATGCGCACGGCCATGCGCGAAGGCGGTTTCGACGCGCTCGCGACGCTGACTTTTCCGCAACCGGTGTATCCCTCCGGCTGGTGGTCGGTGACGCTCGCGCGCAAGGGCGCCGCGCTCGACGGTTTCCGCGAAGCGGCCGCCGAGCGCAAGCCTTTCCCGACCCTCTATTACAGCGCCGCCGTGCACCGCGCGGCGTTGGCTATGCCTCCCTTCCTCGCCGAAGCTTTGAACTCGCCCGTGTAGGCCGACATAAGGCCGCAAGGCCGTTGCCGGCGTGACGCGTCGCCTGCCGGCACCGCCGCTTCACGGCTTATGCGGGCCTACCTGGTATGGGAGCGCCGGCGTCCCGCCGGCTCTTCT
>CAZKOE010000046.1:0-15708 GCA_964554305.1 uncultured Gammaproteobacteria bacterium | reverse complement strand
GCTCGACCGGGAAGAAGGCGACGCTGAAGTTCGGATTTTCGAGTTCGATCAGCTTTTGCACCATGTGTACGGTGTCCTGGAAGAAAACGTTGTTGTCTTCCACACCCTGCTCGATCAGAAGTTGGCCCTTGAGGTTCTGCGCATAGTTGATGGCCGAGCTCGTTTCATAGGCCTGCGGATCGATCGCCGGACGGTTGAGAATGTCCGAAGTGTAAAGATCGTTATAGTTTGCCCAGTCGGCCACCGGGCGCAGCGCGGCGCCGGCCTGGAACAGGTTCGGGCGCCGGAACATCATCATGTAGGTCATGAAACCGCCGTAGGAACCGCCGTAGACCGCAAGCCGATTCGAATCCACGCGGTAATTCTTCTCCAGCCAGTGCATGGCGTCGGCGACGTCCTGAACCTCGGGGTGGCCCATGTGCTGGTAGATCGCCGTGCGCCAGTCGCGCCCGTAGCCCTTCGAGCCGCGATAGTCCACGTCCACCACGACATAGCCGTGCTGGGCCAGGAAATTGTTGAACATCATCTCGTGGAAATAATAGGACCAGCCGCGGTGCGCGTCCTGCAGGTAGCCCGCGCCGTGAATAAAGGCCGCGCCGGCGTAGCTTTTGTTCGGATCGTAATTGCGTGGCAGATATAAACGCGCCTGCAACGTCCCCTTGAAATGCGTCGAGGGGATGCGCACGATCTTCGGCATGATCCAGGGGTAATTCGCGAAGCCGGGCTTGATCGTGTGCGTCAGGCGCCTGGTCTTCGCCCCCGGCGCCGTTGCCACCGTGTAAAGTTCCGGCGGGCGAATCATCGTCGAGTGATAAAAAAGAATCCGTTTGCCGTCGGGAGAAAGCATGAAGCCGCTGCCCGGTCCTTCGAGCATGGACGGCTGCGAACCGTTCACGCCTCCCAACTTCGTCAACTGCACGCTTTTGCCGCTTGCAACCGTCAGGCGATACAAACCGTAAATGCCGGGAGCGCTCTTGTTGGCACGGTAGTAAATGTACTTGTCGTCGCGGCTAACAACCGGATGGTTGATCTCGAAATGGCCGCGCGTCATCTGCCGCGTTTTTCCATTCTCGACATTTTCCAGGTACAGTTGGGAGTAGCCGCTCGCTTCGGACAAGTACCACAGCGTGTGGTTGTCGTGCAGCCAGCCGAAGCCGTTGTAGAGCCAGTTGATCCAGGCCGGATCGGTCAGCCGGTCGCGGATCACGAGCTTCAGGCCGTCGGCGAAATCCACCGTCGCAATCCAGCGGTCCTTGTTGTCAATGCTGCGAAACTCGAGCGCCAACCGCTTGCCGTTGTCGCTCCAGGCGATGCCCCATACCTCGACCGGGCGTACCTTGGGCGCCTTGACGGAAGCTTCGGCCTTCTTCTTCGAAACGCCGTGCTTGACGTCCCACTTCACCGCCGACTTGCGCAGTTTCGCGAGCGGATCGTCCTCGATGCCCGGGAGCTGGGCAAGATCGAGCTTGTATTGCTTGTGATGAACGAGATCGAGCAGCATAACTTGCTGGGGCGCGGGCTTGTTCCAGCCCACGCGCCGGCGCACCGTCACCATCTTGTTGCGACCGCTCGGGGTCATGTAGTCCGGCATCTTGCCGCGCGGGCCGGCGTCGTAATGCTTGGGTACGGTGACGAGGAGCAACCACTCGCCGTCGGGCGAAAGGGAGCGGCGAGCGATCCTCACGTCGGCGCCGACATAGAAGGGAACGGCACCAATATTGCCTGAGGCCGCCGCCAGCGCCTCGGCGTGTGTACGCGCGGCAACGGCATCGCTCTTCTGCTTGCGCAACGCCTTGAACAGGCGCAACTGCTCAGCACTGTAAAACCGGTAAGGCTTGTTGTTTTCGCCTGGCGGATTGGCCGTCTCGACGATCGCCGCGCGATGAGCCAACCCGGTTGCCAGATTGCGCACCATGATGTGACCATTCAGGTAATAGGAAATCGCCCGGCCGTTTGCCATGAATTCCGGCCGGTTGACCCCGCCCATCCCTCCACCGAACGCCGGCTCACCGTTCGCCATGAACCTGGGCGCGCGGATGGCGCCGCGGGTGAGCTGACTCACCGCGCCCGTGGCGACGTTCTTGACGTAGAGATTGCCTTGAACGACGTAAGCCTCGCGCGTGTGCTGCGCGTTGTAATCAAAATCGGGCGAGCCCGTTTTCGCGCTGTTGCCCGCGGGCACTTCGTGGGTTTTGCCCGTCGCGAGGTTCACGGCGTACAACGTCGAGACCGGCGAGCCATGCGGCCTGAGCGAATAATACACCGTCTTGCCGTCCGCGCTCCAGTACGCGTTTTCCGGGGGTACCGAAATCCAGTCCGGGTTGGCCATGATTTCGGTGAGCGTGAGAGGAGCAGTCGCCGCCGGTGGCGGTGGCGTCGCCGCCGCGGCGACCGAAAAAACACACAACGCAAACACTGAAAACAGAAAACGCATGATGACTCCTTGATCCGACGACTTCCGGTATTCGCCCGAAATAAACGAAGTTTCCCGGCAAACTACAACCATGCCGGCAAGTTGCCGGCACTCCTCACGAAATCCGACTAATGGGCTTCGTCCCAGTTGGTGCCACGGCCGACATCGACGACCAGAGGCACCGCGAGTTCGGCCGCATCCTGCATGTATTGGCCGATTCTAGCGCAGGAAACGTCAACGGCATCGTCGGCAACCTCAAAAACAAGCTCGTCGTGCACCTGCATGATGAGGTTGACGGGCACATCGTCGGTACCGCACCAGCCGTGAATCGCGATCATCGCGCGCTTGATGATGTCGGCCGCCGTGCCCTGCATCGGCGCGTTGATCGCGGCGCGCTCGGCGGCCTGGCGGCGCTGGCCGTTGCGGCTCGCGATTTCGGGCACATAGAGGCGCCGCCCGAACAGCGTCTCCACGTAGCCGCGCTTTTTTGCCTGTTTGCGCGTCTCCTCCATGTACAGGCGCACGCCGGGATAGCGCTCGAAGTAGCGCTCGATGTAGATGCCCGCCTCCTCGCGGGAAATGTCCAGTTGACGCGCAAGCCCGAAGGCCGACATGCCGTAGATGAGCCCGAAGTTGATCGCCTTCGCCGCGCGGCGCTCGTTCGCACTCACCTCATCGAGCGCCTTGCCGAAGACCTCGGCGGCCGTCGCGCGGTGGATGTCGCGCCCCTCGGCAAAGGCCTGGCGCAGGCCCTCGTCGCCCGACAGGTGCGCCATGATCCGCAGCTCGATCTGGGAGTAATCGGCGGCGACGATCGTCATCCCCTCGGGCGCAATAAAGGCCTGACGGATGCGCCGGCCCTCTTCGCTGCGCACGGGAATGTTCTGCAGGTTCGGATCGGAGGACGACAACCGCCCGGTCGAGGCGCCGGTCTGGTTGTAGGAGGTATGCACGCGTCCCGTCGCGGGATTCACGCTGGCCGGAAGCTTCTCGGTGTAGGTCGAGCGCAATTTGGCAAGCGTGCGGTATTCGAGCACCAGCCGCGGCAATTCATGCTCCTCGGCAAGCTCCGCCAGCACGGATTCGGCCGTCGAAGGCTTTCCACCCGGCGTCTTGTGCCGCACGGGCAACCCCATGTGCTCGAACAAGACCTCGCCGAGCTGCGCCGGCGAATCGAGGTTGAAGCGAGCGCCGGAAACGCGGAAAGCCTCTTCCTCGATTCTCATCATCCCGCGGGCGAGTTCCGCGCTTTGCGCGGCGAGCCGCTCGCGGTCTATCAGCACGCCGCGGCGCTCCATCGCCAGCAGCACCGGCACCAGAGGCAACTCTATCTTCTCGTACACTCCGCGCAGGGGTTCCTCTTTTTCGAGTCGCGGCCACAGCGCCGCGTGCAGCCGCCAAGTCACGTCCGCATCCTCGGCCGCATAAGGAGCCGCGGTCGCGATCGGCACATCGACGAAACCGATCTGCTTTTTGCCCTTGCCGCAGACTTCCTCGTAGGCGATGGTTTGCTCCTCGAGCACGCGCGCGGCGAGCGAATCCATATCGTGGCGCCCGGCGGTAGGATCCAGGACGTAGGATTCCAGCAGCGTGTCGTGACGAATGCCCGCCAAGGCAATGCCGTGATTGGCGAGCACGTGCGCATCGTACTTCAGATGGTGCCCTAGTTTGCCGTGCGCCGGATCTTCGAGGATCGGTCGCAAACGTTCGAGCACCGCCTCGCGCCCGAAGGGCTGCGCTTCGCTGTGCGCGAGCGGAATGTAGCAGGCTTCGCCCGCCGCGACGGCAAATGAAAGGCCGACGACGCGCGCGTCAAGATAATTGAGGCTGGTGGTTTCTGTGTCGAAGGCGAAAAGCTCGACACGGGAGATTTTACCGATCCATTCGGCCAGCGTGGCCTCGTCCGTGACGGTGACGTAGTTGCGCCCGGGCTTCTCCGGCGCCGGTTTGCCCAATTCCGCGAGCCAGGTCTTGAATCCGAGGTCGCGGTAAAGCTTGTGCAGGCGCTCGATATCGGGTTCGGCGGGAACGAGATCGCCGGGAGCGAACTCGAGTTCGAGATCGCTTTTGACCGTGGCGAGTTCGCGGGACAGATCGAGCCGGTCGAGATTCGCGCGCAGCTTCTCGCCCACCTTGCCCCCGATCTCGCCGGCGTGCGCACGCACCCCGTCGAGACTACCGTACTGCCGCAACCACTTGGCCGCCGTCTTCTGCCCGACTCCGGGCACGCCGGGAATGTTGTCCGAAGTGTCTCCCATCAGCGCCAGAAGATCCACGATGCGCTCGGGCGGCACGCCGAAGCGCTCCTCCACGCCCGCGCGATCGCGGCGGGTGCCGCGCATGGTATCCACCAGCGTGATGTGCGCGTTCACGAGCTGCGCCATGTCCTTGTCGCCGGTACCGATTTCAACTTCGTAGCCGGCCTCGGCGGCGCGCAGGGCCAGGGTCGCGATTACATCGTCCGCTTCGACTCCGGGCTTGCGGATCAGCGGCAAACCCATTGCCCGAATAACCGCGTGCAGCGGCTCGATCTGCGCCGCCATATCGTCCGGCATGGGGGGGCGGTTGGCCTTGTAGGCTTCGAAAAGCTCGTCGCGGAAGGTCTTGCCCGGCGCATCGAAGACGACGGCCACATGCGTCGGCGCATCCTCGCGCAGCATCTTCTTCAACATCGCGACGACGCCGTATACGGCGCCGGTCGGCCGCCCATCGGCGGTCGCGAGCGGCGGCAGCGCATGAAAGGCCCGGTAGAGGTAGGCCGAACCATCGATCAGGGTCAGCCGGCCTGCGCTCATCGGCCAGCCGTCGCGGGGTGGGGCGCAGTCTGGGGTGCGGGAGCCGGCGCCGCCGCAGCCTTCCGAGTCGCCCCCGGTTCATGCTTCGGCAGATACAGCGGCCCGGTTTGCCCACAGCCGGCAAGCGCAAAGGTCCCCGCGAGAAGGACGGCAGAAACGCCGAAACGAGTCGGATAGCAGAAGCGGCAATGCATGACGATTCCCTGGGACAAGCCCGATAAACAAAATTATAGGGAACTCCGGGCAAACCAGAATTCGATACGGCTTATAGTAAGGGTAATCCGCACGCGCGGAGTACGGCATTGAAGACTCTGACGGACTGGCTCGGCGAATACGGTGAAAATCATCGGAATCACGCCAACGAGACCATCCACTGGATTTGCGTGCCGCTGATCATGCTGGCGCTGGTGGCGCTCTTTGCCGCGATTCCGCGCCCGGCGGCATTCGCGGTCTCGCCTTGGGTCCACTGGGGGACGGTACTGATTGTCCTGGCGCTCATCTACTATTTCGCGCTGTCCCCGCGGCTCGCGCTCGGCATCACGGTGGTGGGCGCCGCGCTCATTTTCGCGACCTGGGGGCTCGCGCAACTGCCTTGGTCGCCCGCAATCAGCGGCGCCGTGATTTTCGTCGCCGCCTGGACCGGCCAATTCACCGGCCACCGCATCGAGGGCAAACGCCCGTCCTTTTTCACGGACCTGCAGTTTCTTGTGATCGGCCCGTTGTGGCTGTTGTCCCGGATCTACAAGCGGCTGGGCTGGCGCATTGTCTGAAATAGCTAGCCGTGGGAGCGAGCTTGCTCGCGATAAGTGAACGCAGATGACCGCGAGCAGGCTCGCTCCCACACCGAGCCCGACGGGCCCGCGGGCTCGGCGTAATCAGGCGGTTTTGACGCTCAACTTCTCGGCAAGCTCACCGCTCTTGTACATTTCGAGCAGAATGTCGGAGCCGCCAACGAGTTCGCCGTTCACGTAGAGCTGCGGGTAAGTCGGCCAATTGGACCGCTGCTTCAAAGCCTGGCGCAACTCCGGATCTTCCAGGATGTTCACATGAGCGAACTCCGCGCCGACGGCACGCAGCACCTGCACCGACTGGGCGCTGAAACCGCACTGCGGGAAATCCGGCGTGCCCTTCATGAACAGCACCGCGGGCTGCGCCAGTGCCGCATCGATTCTCTCTTCTACACTCATCAAGTTCACCTTGTCTCAAATAGGGGGAGCACAACAGGCCGGACAAGCGCGCTTGCACGCGTCCCCGGCAATCGCCGCGGCCGCCGCCGGGCTTATGCCGGCCTGCCGCTCATTCGCTCGCGCCCGGCCAACTTCTCGTAAACGCTCGCCCGTTCGGCGGCACTCAGGGTGGCCCAGCGAGCGATTTCATCAAGCGTCCGCAGGCAGCCTTCGCATAGCCCGTCATCGCCCATTCGGCACACGCCGATGCAGGGACTTGGCGGATAGTCCCCCTCGGTGCTCATCGGGCACGACGGATCAGCCGCCGAAGTTTTTGGCCGCAAACTCCCAGTTCACGAGTTCCCAGTACGCCTCCAGGTACTTCGGGCGCGCGTTGCGGTAATCAATGTAGTAGGCATGCTCCCAGACATCGCAGGTGAGGATCGGCGTCTCGCCCGTCCTGAGCGGCGTCTCGGCGTTCTGCCCGTTCATGATGACGAGCGAGCCATCGCCCTTCTTCGCGAGCCAGGTCCAGCCGGAGCCGAACAAGCCCGCGGCCTTGGCCGTGAATTGCTCGCGAAACTTGTCCCAGGAGCCAAAGGCCTTGTCCAGCGCTTCGGCAAGCGCGCCGGCAGGTTTGCCACCACCGTTCGGGCTCATGGAATTCCAATAAAACGTGTGATTCCAGGCCTGGGCGGCGTTGTTGAACAGCCCGCCCGTCGCCTTCCTGACGATGTCCTCGAGCGCGGCGTCCTCGAACTCGGTGCCCTTGATGCCGGCGTTGAGTTTGTCGAAATAGCCCTTGTGATGCTTGCCGTAATGATACTGGAGAGTTTCCTCCGAGATGTGAGGTGCAAGGGCCTTCATGTCGTAAGGCAAGGGGGGTAGTTCATGTGCCATTCGAGACCTCCTGTTCGTCGTTGACCGAATGATCGTCCGGTAATCCGGGGCTCAAGCGGTTATTGTACTGCGCGGCAGCGCACGTCTGCAGAAAGCGCGCTACACTGCCGTTTTCCCCAATCCATGCCCATG
This sequence comes from uncultured Gammaproteobacteria bacterium, assembly GCA_964554305.1. GTDB lineage: Bacteria > Pseudomonadota > Gammaproteobacteria > JAKDMP01 > JAKDMP01 > JAKDMP01. The sequence goes on along the minus strand of CAZKOE010000046.1, from coordinate 8,302 downwards.
AACGCCGCACCCACCGAATCCACCGCCGAGCGCCCGCTGGAAATACTCGGCATCGGCGAGGCCGAAGAGCGCGCCTACCGTTGGTTGCTGACGCATTCCGGGGCCTCGGCCGGTGAAATGGCGCATGGCCTCGGCCTGACCCGCGCCAAGGCCCAGCGCCTGATCGACGCCATCGAATCCAAAGGGCTCGCGACCCACACACCCACTCGCCCTCGCCAGTATCTGGCCACCTCGCCCGATATCGCCCTCGAAGCGCTCGCGCTGAAACATCAGGAAAAATTGCGCCAGGTGCGAGGGACCATCAACGAATTGCAGCAATACACGGCAAGCGGGCGGCACAGAGGCGATGAGCACGTAGTCGAGCTGGTGAACAACCATGAAGCCGAAAGCCAGATTTTCGCCGATCTGCACCGCTCGGCACAGCATGAAATTCTTACCCTGACCCGACCCCCGATGCGGGTCACCCGCCTTGACATGGCGGCGGAAAAACTGGCACGGCTGCAAGAGGAAGCACAAGCGCGCGGCGTCGTTTACCGCAGCGTCGTCGATGAGGATTTCCTGTCCTCCCCCGGAGCCGCGGCCAGGATCCACCGGGAAACCGGGTTCGGCGAACAATTCCGTGCTACGCACAGCCTTCCTTTCAAAATGGTAGTGGCCGATCGGCGCATCGCCATCATTCCACTCCATCTCGAACAACCCGACAGCGCCTCGCTCCTGGTTCGCTCCTCGGCCCTTCTCGATGCCCTCTGCGCCATGTTCGAAATGATCTGGGAACGCGCCGTACCCATGGCCTTCACTCCTTCGGGTTCGATTGAAATAGACTCGGTCGACGGGGCGCCCGACTTCCACGCCGACGCCCTCGTTTCCCTCATGGCCGCCGGGCTGAACGACAAGACCATCGCCGGCGAACTCGACATTTCGGCAAGTACGCTCAACCGCAGAATCGCGAAGGTCATGCACGCCTTCAACGCCCGGACCCGCTTCCAGTTGGGCTGGCTGGCGCGAGGCTCGGATGCAGGCATTGAAAAAGCGGCAGGGAAAATCGGCGCCGGAAAGTATGGTGATACAAAAATGTCATGACATAAATCAACCACGAAATCTATTGATTTTTGACCAAACGCGATGTATGCTTCGTTTCTGCAAATCGAGCCGACCGGTCGCCAACCCATGGCGATGGCTGCTCAAAGTTGATCGCCCTGACTCAATGGAGGTTGTCATGATGAAGTTCGCGCGCAAATACTTCGCCCTGGGGTCCTTTGCGGTCCTGGCATTCCTGGCCACTACTGCCTATGCCTATTCGCCGTTGCCGGCAGCGGCCTCGGCCCCGCCTGCGGAGACCAGCGGCTGGTCCGGCGATGCCGCCATGAATCTCGCCATTGGCTACGGCAATGGCGAGCAGGCGCAGCCCAAAATCGTCCCCACCGCCGACGGCGGGGTTTGGACCAGCTGGTTCGACGACAGCCGGGGAGCCAGCGGCGAGCACTACGACGTGCGCATTCAGCGGCTCAATCTGCTTGGCAACCCCCTGCTGGGCGCGAACGGCGTGCTCGTCGCACCGCGTTATTTCAGCTCCACCCAGGACTACGGCCTCGCCGTGGACGGCGACGGCAACGCGGTGCTCGCCTTCCGCATTGACACGGCCGCGGATCCCTACACCGCCCTGATCGAAGCCCAGATGGTCAAACCGGATGGCACGCTGGTCTGGGGGCCCGCCAACGCCACCACAGGCATTCCCGAAGGCATCCGCCTCGGCGATCCGACCGCCTTCAACGCCGATCCGAAGATCACGGCAACTTCCGACGGCGACTACGTCGTCGCCTGGAGCGCGAACAGCAACATAGACGTCGTGCGCCTCGATGCCACCGGCAACGCGGTCTGGAAAAACCCGGTCGTGCTGAGCGATCCCAATGGTGCCGAGCTTGTACTGGGCGGCCTGCATGGCGCCGGCAACGGCTCGGTCATACTCTCCTACGTCAAGGAAACCGGTTTCCTCGGACCCAAGGAACTGTACGCCCAGAAACTGGATTCCACCGGCAAACCCTTGTGGGGCGCAGCGCCCGGCCTGGCGATCTTCGACGGCGGCTCGCTGCAATTCGGGCACTTTCCGAACTTCATTCCCGACGGTGCGGGCGGTGCGGTCTTCGCCTGGTACGCGAGCCAGCCGGCCCTGCAAACCTACGTACAGCATGTGAACACCACCGGCAAGGAAATGTTCCCGCATAACGGCGTGCTCGCATCCACCGATACCGATAACATCGAGGTGGAACCGACCGCCGCCTACGATCCGAGCTCTGGGGACATTTTCGTTGCCTGGACCCAGGCCGATGCATCAACGCAAGACAACGTCGGCGTCTCGGCCCAGATGATAAAGCCCGACGGCACTCGTGCCTGGGGCGACAAAGGCATCGTCATCGCCGCGCAGAAGCAGTTCATGGGGCACCAGACCAGCGTCGCCGCGATCGGCGACAGCGCGATCATCTTCTACACCACGGCCGATACCAGCGGCACCGGCCAGCTTTACGCGACCCGCCTTGGCGCCGACGGGATGACCGTGTGGAATCCCGGCATCATCGACGTCTCCTCCACCCCGGCGGTCAAATTCCGCCTGAACTCCATCACCGCCGCCAACGGCATGGCGATTCTGGCCTGGGAGAACGGCAACCCGTCCGACTCCGACATCCTCGCACAAAACGTGAACGTTGACGGCCGGCTCGGCAACCACACCCCGGTCGCCAGCGACGGTACATTGACCACCAACGAAAACGCACCCGCGCCCGGCACGCTGGTAGCTGCCAATCCCGGCGGCGACCCGCTCGTTTTCAGCATCGTGACCAAGCCGAGCCACGGCGCCGTCACCATTGACGACAAGGCAACCGGTGCCTATACCTATACGCCCGCTGCCGACTTCGCGGGCAGCGACAGCTTCCAGTTCATGGCGAGCGACGGCCCGATAAACTCGAACGTCGCAACGGTAAGCGTCACCGTCGTCAATCAGCCGCCGGTCGCGAGCGACGGCACGCTCTCCACCAGAGAAGACACTGCGGCGAGCGGCACCCTCAAGGCCTCCGATCCCGAAGACGGCCCGCTGACCTACATCATCGTCTCACAACCGGCGCACGGAAAGGTCAAACTCGACGACGCCTCGAGCGGCGCCTATACCTACACGCCCGACTCGGGATTTTCCGGCAGCGACAGCTTCACCTTCAAGGCCAATGACGGCACGAGCGATTCCAACACGGCGAAGGTGAGTATCACCGTTGCCAAGGACAATCCGCCACAGGCAAACGACGGCTCTCTCACCACCAATCAGGACCAGGCCGCCAACGGAACGCTCAAGGCCAGCGATCCCGACGGCGGCCCACTGACCTTCAGCATCGTCGCTCAGCCCGCTCATGGCAACGTTTCGCTCGATGACCCCGCGACCGGCGCCTATACCTACACGCCGGCGAAGGGCTACCATGGCACCGATTCGTTCACCTTCCAGGCCAGTGACGGCATTCTCGAGTCCAACGTGGCAACCGTGAACATCACCGTGAAGAAAACCTCGAGCAGCGGCGGTGGCGGCGCCTTCGGCGGGCTCGGCCTCGGGTTGCTGGCCGCGCTGGCCGGCCTGTTGAGCCTGTGGCGCCGACACAGGCATACGGGGTGAGTCGCAGGTAAGGTCCGTTCCTCAGACGGCAGGGAAAGGGGCCGCAATCCGCGCGGCCCCTTTTCTTCGCGACCGTCAAGACTCAATCTCATCCCCGTTAACCGCCCGGAGAGCCCCATGACCGCAAGAAAACCTCTTTCGCCTGCCGCCCTGATCGCCATCGTGGCATTGGCAAGCCTGTTTGTAACGGTAGTGGCCGGCGCCGCACCGGCTCGAACGGGAAAACATCAATATCACCGGTCATTAAATGCAATTCCCGCAAAACCGATCTTGCCGTTCCAGAGCAACCAGACGTTGCTCGCGCAGGCGAAAAAACTCGGAGCACATCCCGCCGATTCGACCATCCATCTCACCCTTGGACTGAAGCTGCGCCACACCGATGGACTCAGGCGCTTCCTGCGCGATGTCCTGAACCCGTCGAACCCCGCTTACCGGCACTTCCTTACTCCTGCGGAGTTCACAAACCGATACGGACCTACCCGCGCGCAAGTGGCGGCAGTGGCGGGTTTCCTCACCCGCCACCACACCAAGGTGCAGAACGTTTCCTCCAACCGGATCCTGATTCACACCACAGCCTCGACCGGCGCCTACGAGCACGCCTTCGGCATCCGCATCAACGACTATCGCCTGGGCAAGCGGACGTTCTTCAGCACCGCGGATCGCCCGCGCCTGCCGGCTGCGATCGCCGGTCTGGTGGCGAACATCATCGGCCTGAACAACGCGGCCAGCATGCATTCGCACCACCATTTCCGATCGCTCGCCGCCGGCTCGCCGCAAATCGTCGCCGCAGCGGTCCCCACGCCCCCCGCCGCGACATCGGGTTATTACAACCCCTTTCAAATCGCCACCGCCTACGACTGGCCGGCGATTGACGACGCCGGCAACGGGGCCGGCGTCACCACGGCCATTCTCACCGCGGAAAGCTCGGGGCTCGCCGACAACCAGGATGACCACGACTTCTGGGCGGCCTTCGGCCTGCCCGATCACACGGTCAATGTCATCCCCGTTGACGGCGATAACGGCTCGACCGCCGGCATGGGTGAAACGCTGCTCGACATCGAGTGGAGCGGTGCAATGGGTCCGGGACAGAGCTTCGACGTCTACGTTGCCGCCGACGCCGCCTTCTCCACTTTCACCGACATGTACAACCAGTTCGTGACCGACAACGATGCCGAGGTCATGACCACGAGTTGGGGCGGGCCCGAAATCGCCGGCTCGGCCCGGACCGACGACGAAATCTTCATGCAAGCGGCGGCGCAGGGCATCTCGATGTTCGCCGCGGCCGGCGACGACGGTTCGGGCGACGGCACCGGCCAGGCTAACATGGCTGATTACCCCTCGTCGAGCCTCTGGATCACGTCTGCCAACGGCACCGAACTGCGTGCCGACAAGGCGGGCGATTATCTATCCGAAACGGCCTGGAGCGGCACCGGCGGCGCCATCAGCCAGATATTCGCGGAACCCGCCTGGCAATACGGACCCGGCGTGCCGCAGAATGGCTGGCGCAACAACTCCGACCTGGCCATGAACGCCGGTGGCGCCTATCCCTACCTGATGTACATCGGCGGGCAATGGGGCCTCGTTTACGGCACCAGCGCCGTCGCCCCGCAACTCGCCGCCCTGTTCTCGATCGGCGTGTCGCGGAACGGCGATTCCCCGCTCGGCCAATCCAACGCCCTCATCTACAACGACGTCAATGACAACCATTACGCAACGGACTTTCGCGACGTCACCAGCGGGAACAACGGCGCCTACACGGCCGGCCCCGACTGGGACCACCCCACCGGCTGGGGCAGTCCGCGTGCGACGGATCTGCTCTCACATCTCGGCATCCAGGGACCGGCCGGTACCCTCGCGGGGATCGTGACCGACGCCAACGGGAAACCCATCGCAAAGGCGACGATAAGTCTCCAACCCACCGGCCGGCGCGCGCGCAGCAACGCCAAGGGCAAATACTCGCTTCTCGCCCCGGTCGGAAACTACACCGCCACGGTCGCCGCTTTCGGCTACCTGCCCCAATCGGCGGCGGTGACCCTCACGAAAAACACGACCACACAACAAGACTTCTCCCTGTCCAAGGCGCCGAGCGCAACCCTCTCCGGCGTCGTCCACGACGCAACGCCCGGCGGCCACAGCTACGGCCTCTATGCCGAAATCCAGGTCAGTACTGCCAATGTCGGACCAGTGGCCGATGTCTGGAGCAACCCGCAAACCGGCGCCTATCAGGTTAATCTGCCCAAGGGCGTCGGTTACACGGTGCGCGCCATTCCCTGGCTTGCAGGCTACGCCGACGGCAAGGCAACCGTAACCGACCTCGCCGGCAATACGGTCCGCGATGTACCCGTGCAGGCGGGCCCGGGATGTTCGGCGCCGGGTTACCGCTTCGATCCCGGCGCCGGGGAAGGCTTCGACACAGCAAACTTCCCCCCGCACGGCTGGACGGTCGTCAACGCGGCGCGCGACACCGGCTCGCGCGTCGTGTGGAACAGCAACGCCTTCTGGGACGATCCCAACTGGACCGGCGGCGCGGGCGGCGCGGCCACGGCCGACAGCAACAAGAGCGATTACTACGGCACCTACGACACCTCGCTCATCTCGCCGAACTATTCCGTGGCCTCGTTGGGATTCGATCCCACGTTGACTTTCCTGGTGAACTTCCAGGTTTTCAGCGGCAACGAAGTGCTCGACGTGGACGCGAGCTACGACGGCGGCACGAGCTGGCGCAATCTGGCCCGATTCCGCTCGCCCCAGGGCGGCTTCATGGCCACACCGGGCGTGGCTGTACGCCTGCCCTTGCCCATCCCGTCCGGCGCTTCCGGCGTCAAACTGCGCTGGCGGTACTACAATTCATTCGGCGGCACCGACTGGTACGCCCAGATTGACGACGTGGCCATCGGCCAATGCGTCGTGGTCCCCGGCGGCCTGGCAAGCGGCATCGTCACCGACCAGGCGAGCGGCGCCCCCCTGCTCCAGGCCCGTATCGCCGACGATGCCGGCGACAGCAGCGCAAGCTTCCAGAACGCCGCCGATCCCAACCTTCCCGCCGGCTACTATTTCCTGGCCATCCCGAGCGGCAAACACGCACTCACCGTCTCGGCCTCGGGTCATTCGAGCGCGACGGCGAGCATCTCGGTCAAGAAAGAGGGCGCCGTACAGAAAAACTTCGCGCTCGGCGCGCCCAAGCTGTCCCCTTCCCCCAAGAGTCTCAGCGTACACGTCACCGTCAACGACCAGGTGGAACAGACCCTCACAATCGCCAACGACGGTACCGGCGAAGGAATCTACCGGCTATTGCCCTTCGACGCCCCGCCTCCGGCCGAAACCGCAAGAGGAAAGTCTGCTCCGGCGCCGCTGCTGCATATCCGCGGGCATTACTCGCCGGCGCGACTCATCGCCGAAAACCCGGGCAACGTCCAGCCCGCACCATCGGCGGTAACGGCGCCGCCGCCCACGTCGTCCACCGGCGCCTGGCGTGGAATCGCGGCCCTTCCGCGCGCGCGCATGGATAACGCCGCCGTGCGCGACCCCGCCACGGGCCGCATCTACACGATGGACGGCACCAACGGCCTGACCAACTTCGACTCGATGGACGTGTACGATCCTGCAACGAAGAGCTGGAGCCCCGCAGCCTCCGCACCCGTAGCGTTGGAAGCGCCTGTCGCAACCCTCATTGACGGGCATATTTATCTCGCCAATGGCTGGACGGAGAGCGGCGCCGCCTCGGCCACGCTTTCCATTTATGACATCGCAAGCGGCACATGGAGCACGGGTGCGCCAAACCCCGTTCCGGCCGCCGGCGCGAGCGCCGCGGCCGTGCTCGACGGCAAAATGTATGTTGTCGGCGGCTGCAATGACGGCCAATGCGGCCAACCGCTTGACGCGGTCCAAGTGTACGACCCGCTGACCAACACCTGGAGCGCGGCGGCCGACTACCCGCATCCTGTGAGCTTTGCCGCCTGCGGCGCCGTAGCCGGCAAACTCTACTGCGCCGGCGGCGCCGCGACCAGCGAATACCGCGATGGCTACGTTTACGATCCGGCGCAAAACCGCTGGTCGCCCATTGCCGACATTCCCGTGGCCGACGGCGGCCTGTGGGGCGGCGGTTACGCCGGAACCGCACAAGGGCTGCTGATATCGGGCGGCATTACCGGCAATTTCACGACCTTGACCAATGCAGGCTTCCGCTACGATCCCGCAACGAATCAATGGACATTGCTCCCCAACGCGAACAACGCCCTCTATCGCGGCGCGAGCGCCTGCGGCTTTTACCGGATCGGCGGCAGCCCCGGGCAATTCATCCCTTCCGCCGACGTGGAACAACTTCCCGGCTACGACTCCTGCGGCAGCGCACCGATCCCCTGGCTCCACATTCAGCCGGCGGCGGGTAGCGTCACCGCCCAGGCCGACGCGCCGGTCACGCTGCAATTCGACGGGACGCACGAGACGCCCTATTCGACGACTCAGGCCTATTTGCTGCTTACCGGCAACATGGCTGGCGCACCACAAATCATTCCGCTCACCATCACCTGGGAGCCGCAACCGGTAGATCTTGCCCTGAGCGCACAAACCGCCCCATCCACGGTCAAGAAGGGCAAACCCCTGACCTACACGATCACGGTGGCCAACAAAGCCGGAGACAATCACGGGAAAGCA
>CAZKOE010000045.1:8083-15934 GCA_964554305.1 uncultured Gammaproteobacteria bacterium | reverse complement strand
CATCATTTCGCCCGGCCGCGCGCGAAAGGACAAGTCGCGTAGCACCAGACCCTTCTCGGCGTTGTAAGTGAAACTCACCCGTTCGAACGCGAGCGCGCCCTCGGCTCGCGCGAGCGGCTTGCCCTCCTCGAGACGTTCGCCTTCGGTATCCATCAACTCGAAGATGCTCTCGCCGGCGGCGACACCGCGTTGAAGCGCGGCGTTCACATTGGTCAACCGCCGGATCGGCGGCAGAAGCAACGTCGCCGCAACGAGCCATGAGGTGAATTCGCCGACGCCGCGCCCGAAACTGACCGGCTCCAGCGCAAGCACGTAGATGACGACAGCAAGCCCGAAGCCGGCGATGATTTGAACCAGGGGATCCGCCGCGGCATTGGTGAAGTAAAACTTCAGGTTTTGCAGCAGATTCTTCTTGTTGGCGACATCGAAGCGGGCGCGTTCGGCGGCCTCCGCATTGTAGAGCTTGACCATGCGTTGGCCGGTTATCACCTCCTCGCTCGCGCGGGTAATCTCGCCCATGCTGTCCTGAATGCGCGTGGAAACACGGCGGAAGCGGCTGCTCACGTACCGGGTGAGCCACGCGATCGGCGGCATCACGACAAATGCTATCAACGTGAGAAGCCAGTTGAGATAAAACATCCACGCGGCGAGTGCGAGCACCATGATGGTGTCCTTGATGATCACCTTCAGCGAATTGGTGGTGGACTCGGAGACCTGCTCGGTGTTGTAGGTGAGCTTCGAGAGCAGGATTCCGGTGGCGTGGGTATCGAAAAAAATCGCCCGCAGACTGAGAAACTTCGCGAACAGATCGGCGCGCAGACGACAAATGATCTGGCGACCGATCCAGCTCATCGAATAATTCAAGACGAAACTCGCGATGCCGCGAGCTATGAACAGCAGCAGAAGTTCGACCGCAATACGCTTGATAACGTAAGTGTCATGCCCGACCAGGCCGTCGTTCATCAGCGGCTTCATGAGCGCCGCGAATGCCGTCTGCGTCAGCGAAAACCCCAGCATCGCCACGAGAGCGAGGAGAAACACGGGCCAGTAAGGCCTCGCGTAACTCAGCAGGCGTTTGTAGACGCCGAGGGCGCCGGTGGCATTAAAGCGGCTCACCCGCCGCCGCTCCCGTGACGCGTGACGATGTTGATCTGCCTGAAGCCCAGGGCCCCGGCCACGTCCATGACCGTCACGATGCTTTGCGTCGCCGCGCGTTTGTCGGCGCGCACGGCGATGGTGCGCTTGCGATCCGCACCCGCAACCTTCACGAGCGCCGCGCGCAAGGTCGCCGGGCGGGAATTCACCAGCGCCCGATTGTCCACCAGGAAGCTCCCGTTGCGCGTCACCGTCACCACGATCGGCGCCGTTGCGGCACTCGCCTGCGCGCTGGCCGAGGGCAGGGCCACGTGAATGCGCCCGAAGTGCACGAAGCTCGTCGTGAGCATGAAAAAAATGAGCAACATCAGCATGACGTCCACCAGCGGGACGACACTCAACTCCGGCTCCTCCGGCCTGCTCGTGCCCGGGCGCAGATTCATGCCACCCGCCTGCGTCGCGGCGCGCGCGCGGGCTTGCGCGCGTCCAGCGCCTCGACCAGCTTCATCGCATCGCTTTCCATGCGCACTACCAGCGCATCCACCCTGCCGCGAAAGTAACGATAAAGAATGAGTGAGGGAATGGCGACGATGAGCCCGGCCGCGGTGGTGATCAACGCCTCGGCGATGCCGGCCGACAGGACCTGCGTCGTGGCCGCTCCGGCGGCAGAAATCCCGGAAAATACCCGCATGATGCCGAGCACGGAGCCAAGAAGCCCTAAAAGCGGCGAAATTGCCGCGATCGTGCCGAGAAAATTCAGGTATCGGCCCAATTCGTGAACGACGTGACGACCGGTGTCCTCGATGGCCTCATTCATCCGCTCGCGTTCGCCGTCGCGGCGCGCGAGACCGGCCGCCAGAACGCGTCCGAGCGGGGAGTTGCGCCGCAGGGCTTCGATCCGCTTGTCGTCCAGTTCGTCGTTCTTCAACCACAACCAGACTTCGGCGAGTAAATGATCGGGGCACACCGACTTCCCGCGCAGCGCCCACAGCCGCTCCAGCACGATGCCGAGCGCGGTGATCGAGCACAGCAGAATGGGCAGCATCACCCAGCCGCCTTCGCGCACGAGTTCCAGCATGGCCCGCTTGCCCCTGAACGTCCCGTCTGTCAACCTTACTGCCGGGAATTGTCGCATATCGCCATGCGGTCCACAGAGGACGGAGATCCGATGGAGCGAGTTTGCACGCGATTTCGGGCGGCGCGGCGCCGGAAAGCCGGCAAGATGCCGGCGCGCCGTCCGAGCCCGGGTTCCCGCTCTCCCCGAGCCCGGCCCCGGCTTCAGCGGTCCGTCCAGGGCCGGGCGTGCTCCGGGCGATAGCGTGAAACGAGCCGCACGCCGTTGCGCCGGCTGATGGCGAAAGTCAAGGCGCCGCCATGCGCCGAACCGAGCATCCGCGCGCCAATACGGCGATAACGCGCGACCACCTGCGGGCGCGGAAAGTGCCAACGGTTGAGATAGCCCGCCGCAAAGACCACGAACTCCGGGCTTACCGCTGCAACGAAACCGGGCGTCGAAGACGAGTCGCTCCCGTGATGCGGGGCGACAAGCAATGCCGCCGACAGCTCACCGCGTTCGTTGGCGAGAAGCCAACGTTCGCGCGACGCCTCGATGTCTCCCGGAAACAGGGCGCTCCCACCTCCCCCGCTCACCCTGAGCACGCAGGAGCGATCATTGTCCGAGCCTGCGGCATGCGACGGGGGTGAAAGAATGGCGAAACGCACGCCATCCCAGCGCCAATGTTGACCGGTAACACAGGGGCGGCCGATACCGGGCACGCTGGACAGGATCGGCAGATCCGGCCAGATTTGCTTGATCGAGACGAGCCCGCCCGAGTGATCGGAATCGCCGTGCGACAGGAGCAACCGATCCGGCCGGAGCCGGCGCGAGCGCAAAAACGGCACGACGATTTCACGCCCGGCATTGTTCCCGCCCCACCACTTCGGCCCCGTATCCACCAGCAACGTGTGATGCGCCGTCGTCACCACGGCGGCCAAGCCCTGGCCGACGTCGAGCACCGTCACCCGAAAGTCACCCGGCGCCGGGCGCGTCGCGGCGGGCAACACCAATGGCAAAAACAGCGCGAGACCCGCCAGCCGCAGCCCGAGACCGCGCGGCGCAAGCAGCAGGGCCGCACCCGCGATTGCCGCCAGCGCCGCGAGCCAACTCGTTGCACCCAGGGCAAAGGTCGCATGAGGCAAGGCCGCCAGCCAGTCGAGCACCGGCCACAGCCAGGACAGCACGAAAGCGGAACACTGGAAAAATGGTGCGCCCCAACCCGCGTGCAGCATCTGCGCCGCAACGCCGGCCAGCGCCGGCGGCACGACGAGCCAGCTTACGACGGGAATGGCAATCAGGTTGGCAACGGGGCCTATCAACGACACCTGCCCGAAAAAAGCGGCGAGCAACGGCGCGATCGCGAGCGAGACGACGATCTGTGCGCGGATCAGGCCCCAGCCGGGATGCGCCGAAGTAAGCCCGTAAGCCAGGGCCGCCACGGCGCCGAACGACAGCCAGAAGCTCGCAGTGATGAGTGCCAGCGGCGAGATCAGGATCACGGCAATGGCGGCCAGGGCGAGCGCATCGGCGACCCGGATGCGCCGGCGCATGGCAACGGCAAAAAGCGGCAACACGAGCATCACGAGCGAGCGCTCGGTCGCCATTGCGAAACCGGCGAGCGCCGCGTAACCGACGGCGGCGAGCGCAGCGGCCGCGGCGGCGGGAATGCGGGCCGGGACGCGGCGTACGAGCGACGGAACGCGGCGAAACAGGAACAACGCCAGAAAATACACGAGAAAGGCGCTGAAGGCGAGATGCAGGCCGGAGATCGAAAGCAAATGCGTCGTGCCGGTCGCACGCAGTGTCTGCCACTGCGCCTCGCTCACCGCTCCCTGCTCGCCGACCGCGAGTCCCGCCACAAGACCCGCGTAACTATTACCCGGAAGCGCGTGGCCGATGGCGCGTGCAATTCCCGCGCGCAATGACCCCAACCCAGGCCCGGCAGACGCCAGACGCTCGGCGCGATCGTGATATACATAACCGCTCGCACCGATGCCATGCGCCAGGGCCCAGCCGGCATAATCGAACACCCCCGGATCGGCCAGGCTGCGCGGGCGCTTCAAGCGCACCGCCAAGCGCCAACGCTCGCCGGTTCGCACAACGGTTCCGTCCGGCGGCCGATACCAACTGAGCGCAACCAGGTCCGGACAAGCGATTACACGACCGTCGCCATCCACCGCCTCGTCCACCGCCAAGCGAAAGCGAATTCGCCCCGGCTGCGCGCGCGGCAGATTCGCGATCGTTCCCGTCACCGTGAGCGTCTTCTTTTCCAGCGCAAACGGAAGCCGCCCGGCCATCGCCCGCCCCGCCGCGTGCGTCGTCCACAGCGCGCCGAGCACGGCCGCGAGCAACAGCGCCGCGCGCCGATCCCAAAGCGTAAGCAGCAAGGCGCCGCCGGCCGCGCCGAGCAGCGCCGGAATCGCCACCAGATGATGCCCCGCAAGCGCGAGCGTCGCCCCGGCGAGCCAGGCCACCGCCAACGCAACCAGCACCGGCCACCGCCCGCGCCCGGGTAATCGAACCAAAACCGGAGTCCCTCCCTCAAGTTTCAGCAATTTTCGAAAATCGGAACCGCAACCGCCCAGCAAGCGGTTGCGGTTCCGCCTCGTTCGTATTATGCTTCATTCGACGCTTTCGTGCCTCGCCAAGGCGGTTCTTCGATATCTGACCTTCGGGAGGGATCAAGTCATGCGTACCTCATCACTCGCCACAGCGGCGGTGCTGCTCACTACCGTGAACCTTTGTGGGTCGGCATAAGCCGGAATCATCACCGCCGTCACGGCGAACCCCAACGCCGCTTCGCCCCATCACACAACGACCCTAACCGTCGCACTGCGCCCGGCGCTCCACCAAGAGTTCGCAACGGATGCAAGTGCCGCCTACAGTATCGGCGCGAGCCACTGCCTAAAATTACCGCGTTCAGTCCTCGGAACCTGCTTCAACCGCCACGACACGCACTTTGCGAGTGCCAGCACGCTGACTTTACAGCCGGTCCCCCGTGGAAGAGCCGGCGACTCCTCCTGCCACCATTTGAGAGCAAGCTCGGGCAAACTCTCCTGATTACTGCTAACGATGCCGACATGCCCTACTCGCTCAATGTCGACCAGTCGGTATGGCTACAACAGAAAATTACTGCAGGCGACGGCGCGCCCAATTATTTTTTTGATTCCGTAGTCGCGATTTCGAGCGACGGCAAGACGATGCTGGTGGGATCAAGCGGCAAGAACGACGACCAGGGCACCGCTTACGTTCTTGTCAGAAGTAATGGAACTTGGAAGGAAGTTGCCGAGCTGGCACCGAGTGACGGCGAACCAAACGAATATTTTGGTTCGACCGTAGCGCTCTCGCCCGATGGTTCTACGGCGCTGATCGGAGCATGGAACAAAACCGTCAACGGCACGCAGGAACAGGGCGCAGCTTACGTCTTCACCACGTCGGATCGATGGGCGACACATGCGCAGGGCATCGAGTCGACCGCGAGCGACGGAAGCTTTCAGGCAGACTTCGGCAATTCGGTGGCGTTCTCGGCCAACGGCACGACGGCTGTAGTGGGGGGCACCGGGCGGTGGCAATGAATATCAGGGCACGGCCTATGTCTTCACCACATCGGACAACTGGGCTACCCACACACAGACCGCCGAGCTGACGGAAAGCAATATTACCCCGGGGGATGGTTTCGGTATAGGCGTGGCGATCTCGGCCAAGGCGAAGCCTATGTCTTTACCTTGACCAATGGCACTTGGAACCAGGTCGCCAAATTGACGACAAACGACGACGAATCGGAAGACGTTTTCGGCAACGGAATGGCCCTTTTGGCCAATGGGGCAACGGCTTTGATTTCGGCAATCGGCAAGAACAACCATCAGGGCGCGGCCTATGTCTTCACCACGACAAATGGGTGGGTCACGCATACGCAGACCGCCGAACCCACTGCCAATAACGGCATGCCGGGTGATCGGTTCAGTTACGACGTTGCACTTTCCGAGGACGGCGCAACGGCACTAATAGGATCTGTCGGCGCGAATGTCGGCGCAAACGTTGGGCAAGGTGCGGCTTATGTATTCAAAAAGAGCGGCGGCACCTGGCCCAAACGTCCGAACTCACCGAAAGCGATGGTGCCGAAAGTGACGCCTTCGCCGCCACTGTTGCCATTTCCAGTGACGGGGAAACGGCACTGATGGGGAGCGGTTGCCACCCGTACGATCCGGGTACCAGCTCACGCATCAAGACCGCCCGCATCCCAGCCTTTTCCCGGAGGGAGAAGGAGCAGGAATTTATTCGTAACGGAGGGCCTCGGCGGGGGCGGTGCGGGCGCCGCGCAGGGCCGGGTAAACGGCGGCGACGAGGGCAAGAAGGACGGCGACGAGGGAAGTTGCGAGCATCTCCTGCCATTCGAAGTGCGCGGGGAGCTCGCTGATGAGATAGATCGAGGGTGGCAACAAGCGGGTGTGGAAGAGTTGGTCCAAACCACCCAGTAATCGGTTGACGTTGACGGCGAGCGCCACGCCGAGGCCGAGGCCAATCACGGTGCCGACCACGCCGAGCAGGAGTCCCTGGGTCAGGAAAACGCCGGCGATGCGCCGCGGCGTGAAGCCCAGAGTTTTGAGTACGGCGATGTCGCTTTCGCGGTCGAGGCCCGCAACGAGGAGCGTCGCCACCACCGCGAAGGCGGCCACGGCGAGGATCGCCGCGAGCACGATGAAGAGCATCCGCTTCTCCAGGCCGATGGTCGCAAACAGCGCAGCCTGGCGTTCGGTCCAGTCGCTCACCCGATAACCGGGGCCAAGCCGTGCACCGAGGCGCGCGGCCACCCTCGGCGCGGCGAGGGGGTCACGAATGCGCAGTGCGATATCGGCCGGCCCCGCACGCGGAAACAGTCCGCGCGCATCGCTCAGGTCCGTATAAACCTGGTGCGCTTCGACCTCGTGAATCCCGAGACGATAGATGCCCGCGATGCGGTAACGCGCCAGCGCGGGCGTAAAAGCAAGCGCCGAGGCGCCCGGGCGCGCCGTAAGGAGCGTGGCCTCGTCACCGGCCTTGAGTTTGAGTTTTTGCGCCAACACCGAACCGATGAAGAGACGATGCGAGCCGGGCGTAAGAGTGGCGAGCCGGCCTTCCATCAGGTGAGCGCCCAAATCGGATACCCGGGATTCGGCCTTGGCGTCGACGCCCTGTAACAGGACCGGCGCGAGCGCGCCGTGGGCCAGCAACAGCGCTTCGCCCGAGAGTCGCGGCGCGGCGGCGATCACACCCGGCTCACGTTCGAGCCGGCTTGCAAGCGGCTCCCACCCGCCCGTCGCGGCGGGCGGAGGGCTGACCGTGACCTCGGCCGCCAGCGCCACCAGTTTGTGCGACAGCACCGTCTCGAAGCCGCTCATCACGGCGAGCACGGTCGTAAGCACCAGCACGCCGAGCGCGAGGCCGCCGAGGGCGACGGCGGCGAGCAGCGTCGCCATTCGCCCGCGGGCAAACAGGAAACGCCAGGCGAGTTTGAAGGTCATGAATCAACCCGGAGCGTCGGCATCTCGCCGGCCAAAGCCAGCTGGAAGCCGACGCTCCACGATTCATGGCGGGGACCGCCGCTCCTGCATCTCGACATCAGCTGTCTTCCCCGCTCAGGCGGCCGTGTTCGAGGCGCAGGATGCGCCCGGCCTCACGGGCGATCGCCATGTCGTGCGTGGCGATCAGGAAGGCGGTAC
>CAZKOE010000045.1:0-8073 GCA_964554305.1 uncultured Gammaproteobacteria bacterium | reverse complement strand
ATTCATGATTGATTTCAAGCATCAACGCATACACACCCGCACCGGTTGCTTCATCCAGGTTGCCGGTGGGTTCGTCGGCGAGCACCACCGGCGGGCGGTTAGCCAGCGCACGCGCGATTGCGACCCGCTGGCGCTCGCCGCCCGAGAGCTTGGCCGGGCGCGCCCCCGCACGATCGGCAAGTCCCACGCGCGCGAGCAGGCGTCCGGCCTCGGCGCGGGCGCGCCGTTCGGAATTACCCGCAATCACCAGTGGCAGAGCGACGTTTTCCACGGCCGAGAATTCCATCAACAGATGGTGGAACTGGTAAACAAAGCCGAGAGCTCGGTTGCGAAGTTTCACGGTGCGGGTCACGTCCAGCCTGTCGAGGCGCTCGCCGGCCAGCGTGATTTCACCCGCGCTCGGCCGATCGAGCCCGGCAAGCAGATGCAACAAGGTGGACTTACCGCTCCCCGAGGCGCCGAGCACCGCGACCACTTCACCCGCGGAGAGGTCGAAATCGATGCCGCGGAGCACGGCAAGGCGAGCGCCGCCCTGCGCGTACTCCTTGAGGAGCCCGCGCGCCGAAAGAATGATCTCGCCGCCCGACTCAGCCACCCGCCAGCGCCTCCGCCGGCGCCATCCGGGCGGCCCGCCGCGCCGGAATCCAGGCCGCGATCAATACCAGCACGGCCGCAATCGCCGCAATCCCCAAGACCTGCCAGGGATTGACAATGGAAGGCAACCCGGACAACTCGACCGCACCGGCGGCGAACAGCGGGTGCCCGAAGAGACGGCCGAGGCCAGTGACGATCGCATTGACGTTGAAGGCGAGCACGAGTCCGATCAGGAGCCCGAGGCCGAGGCCGATCGCGCCGATCATCGCGCCCAGCGCGAGGAAACTCGCGCGGATACCGCGCGGCGAGAGCCCGATACTCGCGAGTGTCGCGATTTCCTCGCGCTTGTCCGCGACCAGGACGGTGAGGACGCCGAGCACGTTGAAGGCGGCGATCAGGATCGCGAGCGCTACCAGAATGAACAGCATCCTTTGTTCGTTCGCGAGCGCCTGAAAGAGGCTGCGGTGCGTACCCTCCCAAGTGCTGACCGCCAGCCCCGCCGGCAAACCGGAACGCAGGCTTGCGGCGACCGCGCCCGCGTGCAGCGGTTCGGCAAGCCTCAAGCGCAAGGCGCTCGGTCCGGTGATACCGAACAGCCGCTCGGCCGCGCCCAGGTCAGTGACAGCGAGCAGGGCGTGCTCGCGGGCCAGTCCCGCCGCAAATACGCCGACCACGGTAAAGCGGCGCATGCGCGGCACGAAACCGACCGGGGTCGCCAGGCCGCGCGGCAGGATCACCGAAAGCTTGTCCCCGGGAAAAACGTTCAAACGCAACGCCAGATTGCGCCCAAGCACGATCCCGTAGCGCTCGCGGCCGAGCGCGGCGAGCGAACCGACGATCATGTGTTCGCCGAGGTTGGACACTTTCGCCTCCTCATCGGGTGCGATACCGCGCAGGCGCGCACCGGCAAGCGCATTGCCGTAGCCGAGAACGACCTCGCGTTCCGCGTAGGGCGCGCTCGCGACAACCCCCGAGGTCTTGGTCGCCCGCGCGGCAAGCGCCCCCGGATCGGGGAGCGCCGAGCCATCCCGCGTCGCGATCGAGACCTGTGTGCTCACGGCGAGGATCCGGCCGCGGATGATGCCCTGCATGCCGTTCATCACCGACAAAACGACGATCAGCGCCGCCACCGCAAGCGTAACCCCGGCAACGGCAACGGCAGCCACCACCGAGACGAAACGGCTGCGGCGGCGTACCCGGAGATAGCGCAGGGCGAGGGCGAGCGGCAGAGGGCGAAGCATACGGATCCGTTTCGACGTGTCCGGGCATTCTACGCGGACTGGCTTGTCGGGCGGCGGAGTGCTATAGTTTGCTCATCAAGGGAGAACCGGCGGGTCACAAGATGTCAAAAGCCACGCGATTCCTGTTTGCGGCGGTGGCCGTCGGCGCCGGCTCCGCCTTTGCCGCATCGGCATCCGTTGTCACGCCGCCGCCCATGTCTGCGGCCACCGCGCAGCGGCACCATGCGATTCACCCGCACCGGGGCATGACAATGGCCGAAGTGGTGGCCAGCTTCGGCGAGCCGACGCGCAAATTGCCCCCCGATCCGCCGGTTTCCCAGGGTCCGCTCAAGCCGCCGATCGAGCGCTGGGTCTACCCTTACTTCACGGTCTATTTCGAGCACCACTGGGTAATTCACACGGTTCTGACCCACCCGCACCCGTCGCCCGTCCTGACCCGCACACCCTCCGGGGGCGCCTGACAGCGAGCCTTCCAGGGTCATGCGCCAGCCGGCCTACACTGTCCGGGGAAAATCAACCTTGTGCCCGGAAACGCAATAACAGGGCCCGTTTTCACCGTAGACCAGCAAATTAAACTCGAATTTGGGATCACCGTCGCTCCCGCGAAGGCGGGAGCCCAGTCAAGTAGGTTCCCGCCTTCGCGGGAATGACGATTTCCAACTCTCCCCGGACAGTAGTACGCGCAGATGGGAATGACGAACTTGGATACGAATCTTGCCTCTTGACAGGAAATCCATTTGTTGACTGAGAT
Source organism: uncultured Gammaproteobacteria bacterium (assembly GCA_964554305.1). GTDB lineage: Bacteria > Pseudomonadota > Gammaproteobacteria > JAKDMP01 > JAKDMP01 > JAKDMP01. Next base: position 5,487 of record CAZKOE010000045.1, on the reverse strand, counting down.
CCCTTAAAGCTCGTGCGCCTGCACGCGCTGCACGAGACGTCGCGGCTCCAGCCTGAGCGCGGCGTTGACCAGGCCCAGGTGACTGAAGCCCTGCGGAAAATTTCCGAGCAATTGCAGACTCTCCGGGTGAATTTCCTCGCTGTACAAACCCAGCGGTGAAGCCAAACGCAACAATTTCTCGAACGCGGCATGCGCTTCAGCATGTTCTCCCGCGAGTTCCAGGGCCTCCACCAGCCAGAAGGAAGGGAGCAGAAAGGCGCCCTCCGGGCCGCCGACGCCGTCCTTGGCAATCTCGGGGTTGTAACGGTAGAGCAGCGGATAGGGCCCCGCCGCCAACTCGCGGCAGATCACCTTGCGGGTCGAGACGAAGCGCGGATCGTCGGCGGCAATGATCCCCGTGATCGGCATCACGAGGACCGCCGAGTCGAGAATGTCACCGCCGTAAAACTGGGTGAAGGCGCCGAGTTCCTTGTTCCAGGCCTTCTCCAGCACCTCGGCGCGTACCTTCTCGGCCTCGGCCTTCCATTCCTTCCAGGGCATCTCGGGCCCGATATTGCGCGCGGCCCGCCAGGCCCGATCGAGTGCCACCCAGGCCCATATCTTGGAATAGGTGTAATGCTGGCGATGACCGCGTGCTTCCCAGATGCCGTCGTCTTTCTCACGCCAGACTTCACGCACGTGTTCCACGATGGCGGCAAGCCGCTCGAGCTCGACCATCGTAAGGACCCCGCCAACGCGCTGGTAATGCACCGAAGCCTCGATCAGGCTGCCGTAAATGTCGAGCTGGAATTGATCGGAGGCGGCGTTACCGACCCGCACCGGGTAGGAATCCTTGTATCCCCGAAGCTTCAAGGTCTTCTCCGGCAGCTCCGACTTCCCGCAAACGGTGTACATGATCTTCAAACCATCGTCGTCGCTCTGCAGGCAGCGCTCCAGAAGCCAGTCGAAATAAGCCGTGCCTTCGGTCACGTAGCCGGCATTGAACAACGCATGCATGATGAAGGCGGAATCGCGCACCCAGGCATAACGGTAGTCCCAGTTGCGCGTGCTCCCCGGCCACTCGGGCAGGCTCGTGGTGGGCGCGGCGATACTGGCACCGGTCTCGCCGGAACTCAACAGCTTCAATGTGAGCAAGCTGCGCTCTACTTCCGCGCGATAATCCCCGTGATAGGCCAGTTGCGCAACCCAATCGCGCCAATAGGAACGCGTGAGCTTCAGACGCCGTTCAGAATCGTAGGCGGTCACCGGATGGGTAACGTGACTTGCCCAGTCGGCGACGAACCAATGCTCCTCGCCCGCCTTGAGATCGAACTCCCCGCGAGCGCCGCGCGCGTCCGCCGTGAGCGGAACGGTGCTGGACAAGGAAAGCATCCGCTCGCTCCTGGAACCTTTCTTTCCGGAACGGGCCATCGCGCCATTGGCGCTGGATTCGAAGTGCATGGTGGCCTGCCCGAAATCGAAGCGCGGCTCGAAAACGACTTTCATCGCGACCTTGCCATCCACACCCTCGATTTCGCGGTGAATTTCGGAAGCCGGCAGACGCCTGCCGGCAAGCACCGGCATGAAATCGCGAATGCGCACCGAGCCGCTCGCGGTCACAAAACGCGTGATAAGTACGTTGGTACCGGTCTCGTATTTCTGGAAGGCCCGAAACGGCTCGCTCGGCTGTATGGCGAAGCGTCCGCCGTCGGGATCCAGGATGGCCGCGAATACGGCTGGATCATCGAAGTCCGGGAAGCAGGCCCAATCCACCGAACCATCTTCACCGACCAGCGCCGCAGTACGGCAATCGCCAATCAGACCGTAGGCACCTATCGGCTTGTAAGCCGGCATGTCATCCGGACGGTATTCGCGTTTTTGAGGCATAAGGATTCTTTCTCCCTCTCGTGGCAACAAGTTCCCGATTATAGGGACGGGCTACCCGGCGGGCAAATGGTGCACCTCGTCGAGCAGCGCGGCAACCCGTTCGGGCGCGACACCGGGGGTGACGCCGTGACCGAGGTTGAAGACGTGGCCCGGCCCCACGCCGTAATCGGCGATCACGGCCCGCACGGCCGCGCGCAAGGCGGGCTCCGGCGCAAACAGGGCCGCCGGATCAAGATTGCCCTGGAGCGCCACTTTTCCGCCCGTTGCCCGGCGCGCCTCGGCAAGGCTCACCGTCCAGTCCAGGCCGAGTGCCTCGGCGCCCAGGCCGGCGAGCGCCGCCGCGTGTTGCCCAGCGCCGCGCGCGAACAGGATCAGGGGTTTATCGTGTGCGGCGGAATCGCTTTTCAATCCGGCGACGATCTCACCGAGCGGCGCGAGGCAATGGCGCCGGAAACCCTCCGGTGCGAGCAGGCCCGCCCAGCTTTCGAAAAGCATGAGGGCGTCGGCCCCGGCCCGTGCCTGTGCGACCAGGTAGGCGACGGTCGCCGGCACCAACCGGGTCGCGACGGCTTCGAGCAGTTCCGGCGCGGCATGGATCGCCGCCCGCGCCTTGGGAAACTCGTGCCGTCCGCCGCCGCCCTCCAGCATGTACGCAGCCAGCGTCCACGGCCCGCCGGCGAAGCCGATCAGGGGCAGGCGGCCATCGAGTTCACGCGCCGCATTCGCGACCGCGGCCATCACGTAGGCGAGATCGTCTTCGGGATCGGGCAGGGGCAAGGCGCGCGCCTCGGCAAGGCGCGTCACCGGCTCGCGGAAGCGCGGCCCCTCACCCGCCACGAATTCCAGCCCGAGGCCCATCGCGTCGGGGATGGTCAGAATATCAGCAAAAACGATGGCCGCGTCCAGGTCGAAGCGGCGCACCGGCTGCAGCGTGACCTCACAGGCAAGCTCCGGATTCTTGAGCAAGGCCAGGAAACTGCCGGCACGTTCGCGCAACTCGCGGTACTCGGGCAAATAGCGTCCCGCCTGGCGCATCAACCACACCGGGCGACGCGCGGCGGGCTCGCGCCGCAGCGCGCGGCTGAAGTCGTGCTCGCCGTTCATGCGGCGGTCGCGATCTCGGCGACGATGGCCGCGGCCGCCGCGCGCGGATCGGCGGCATTGCGAATCGGGCGGCCGACGACGAGATAATCCGCGCCGGCGCGGATCGCCTCCACAGGTGTCATGACACGCTTCTGGTCGTCCTCCTCGCGATTGGCGAGCGGGCGGATACCGGGGGTAACGACGAGCAGCCGCGGGCCCAATTCGGCGCGCAGGCTCGCCGCCTCGCGGCCCGAGGCAATGATGCCGTCGAGACCCGCCTCCAGCGCACGGCGCGCGCGCGAGGCTACCAGTTCGGCGACGTTGCAGCGGAAGCCGAGATCGGCGAGATCGCCCTCGTCGAGACTGGTGAGCGCCGTTACAGCGAGCACGCAGCTCGCGCCCTTGGCGGCGGCGGCTGCCTCCATCATGGCCTGGTTGCCGTGCACGGTCAAAAAGTCCACCTCGAGCGCCGCCAGCCGCGCCACCGCGCGCGCGACGGTCGCCGGCACGTCGAAGAGTTTCAGGTCCACGAACACGCGCTTGCCGGCGCCCTTGAGCCGGCGCACGAAATCGGTCGCATCGCCCGCGGTGAAAAGCTCCAGGCCGACTTTGTAGAACACGACGGCCTCGCCCAGGCGCTCGACAAAGTCCTCGGCTGCGGAAATGGTCGGGACATCGAGCGCAAAGATCAAACGCTCACGCGCATTTTCTTCAGTCATCTACCCGGGAATCGGCGATACAACGGCAAATTTTAATGCAACGCCAAACCCGTACCTTCCCGCCCCGCCCGCTTGCGCGCGCCGTGGATTCAACTCTGAAGTGCAACGGTCAACCTCGTTCCCGCGAAGCCCATCGCCGACACCGATCGGGGAGCGGGAGCCCGGCCAGGCCGATGTATCCCGCCCTGCAGGCGCGATTCGTCAATTCATACCGGATTCCGGACCGCGCTCATGCGCGTCCGCAATGACGAATTTCCACTTGCCCCGCACCGCAGCGCGCTTGCGCGGGAATGACGACGCGAAAGGGACGAATTTCACACGCTCAACACCTTCCTGCGCCCTTTCCCTCGACCGGAGAGGGTTGAGGTGAGGGTGAATCACTACTTCGCGCCGCTGCGCGGCGCGCGCCTCACCCCGGATCAAATCCGGGGCAAGCTCCGCCCTCACCCCGCAAGCGGGGCGAGGGGATGAGAACGCAAACGTTCCCGGTTCAAGAAGCGCCTGCTTCACGCAAAGCGCTGATCACGCGCTCGATCTCCGCATATTCGACATCGTCCCGGATTTCGGTGCCGCCCAGCGCAGTGAGACCAATGAAGCGCAGGCGGCCGGCGGCGATCTTCTTGTCCAGGGCAAGCGCCGCGAGCAGTGCCTCGTCCGTTGCTTCCGGCGGAATCACGGTCGGTAACTCGAACGCCCGCAAAAGAAAACGCAGACGAGAAACCACCTCGTCCCCGATCGTGCCGCGCGCGGCGGCAAGCTCCGCCGCGGCCACGAGACCCACCGCGACCGCTTCGCCATGCAGCCAGGTTCCATGCCCGAGCGCCGTTTCGATGGCGTGCCCGAGCGTGTGCCCGAGATTGAGCCTTGCGCGCCCGCCTCTCTCCGTTCGATCCGCGGCAACCACTTCGAGCTTGATCCTCGCGCAACGTGGAATCAGATCGGCAAGCGCTTTTTCTTCCCGCGCGACCAACGCCGCCGCATTGGCCTCCAGCCACGAAAAGAGTTCCGCATCGAAACCGAGGCCGTACTTGACCACTTCGCCGAGTCCCGCACGATATTCGCGCGTCGGCAAGGTTGCGAGCCGCGCGGGCACAATCCACACGGCCAGCGGATCGTGAAAGGCGCCAATGAGATTCTTGCCGCGAGAGTGATTGATCGCGGTCTTCCCGCCGAGCGCCGCATCCACCTGGGCAAGCAGCGTCGTCGGCACCGCGATCCAGCCCACACCGCGCTGGTAGCAGGCGGCGGCGAACCCCGCGAGATCGGAGACGACACCGCCGCCGAGCGCAATGACGAGCGCATCGCGATGAAAACCTCGCGCGACGAGCGCATCGGTGACCCGCTCGAAGCCCGCCAGCGATTTCTCGCCTTCTCCGGCCGGCAGGATCAGGGGTTCCGCTCGGCTCGCGCCGGGAAACGCCGCCATCACGGGTTGGAGATACAGCGGAGCGACATTCTCGTCCGTCACGAACAGCAAGTCGCGCCCGGCAACGAGCGCGGCCAGCCGCTCGCGCGCCTCGCCATCATCTCCAACAACAACGGGATAACCAATCCCCGCTGCCTTCAAAATCACCGTTTTCATCGAGAAAAATCCGTAAGGAACGCCGGGAATGCCGCACTTATCCCGGCCCACAAAAAAGCGTGTCCCGAGATCTTCTCCCTCTCCCTCCGGGAGAGGGTTGGGGTGAGGGCGAACCAAGGCAACAACGCTTGCTGTCACCTCTCATGCTAACCCGGGATCAAGCCCGGTGCAAACTCTTCTACCGCCGTAGAGGCCGGGCAAACGCACGACGGCTGTTCCCTCTTCGAATCAAGAGCT
>CAZKOE010000044.1:0-16078 GCA_964554305.1 uncultured Gammaproteobacteria bacterium | reverse complement strand
TCATTGTAGCTGCAAAAGGTGCCGGATTCGTTGGGGCGTCATGACGAAAAACGCCTCGTAACGCTACCGTCATCACCGAAAGATCCGGCGTTATGGGTGCGGATCGCAGCGGGACTGGAAAACAGCGCCGGCCGCGTTGAAGCCGGCCGGCACTACGGTTTTATCTGTCGGTCTCGCAGGATCGGGTCAGGCTCCGGATCCGCCCGGCGAGGGGGGCGTCGCTTTTTTCTGGTCAGCCTGGATGATTTTTATCAATTGTTTGCGCGCTTCAGGGTTTGCGCTGATTTCTTTTCCAACCTTTTGGTATTCGCTTACCGGCATGTGCTTTTTGATACGGGTTTTCATATCCTGCGTGGCTTGTTTCTCGATCGCGGTTCTTTGATTCGTGCTCTTAGCCGTTGCAAGTTTCGACATGTAGTGCGTACGCAGGCCTTGTACGTCCACGTAGGCAGCTGCAAATTTGTGTAGCTCGGTCGAACTTGGCATAGGGGCTTTTTTCAACTGTGCTGGAGGCTGCTGCTGTGCCGGCGATTGCGGCTGGCTGGATTGTGGTGCGGCCATGGCAAGCGGTGCGGTGAGCAGAGCCGCCGAAGCAAGGCCAAAAAGTAATTTATGCACGGTTATCTCCTTTAAATGAATGGTTGGCAGAAGAATATGGCGCCCTTGGGGCGCCATATACTCTTCTGTACCTTTGTGATGAGTGGACAATACTCAAGTTCCATCTTTTTGCAATTCGGTTGAGAAGGCGCAGAACGAGCGCCTCTGGTAACACGCTTTCGCCGACCTCTCAGCCTGTTCGTCCACGGTGGTGTTGTCCGGATCCGGAACGGCGATGATGCGAAGGTGGGGCAATTCGGCTGCGGTGGCGCGGCGCCATGTGCGGTGGATGCTGCGTCGGCGGACGTATCGGCTGTGGCGGCGGTCTGTGCACCGGGTGTATGGGCACGGGGCGCGGCTGCCGATGGTGATGCGGTTCGCCTAAATTTGACTGTGGCGGCCGCGGGTGCGGCCGAATGATGGGAGTAACGGGTTGTGGCCGCGGTGTGGCGACGGGATGGGTGTGGATCGGATGGATCGGTCGCGTCGGCATGTTCAAGGTGGGTACGCTAGTTGGTGGCCGCGCAGGCGGCAAGTTCGGGCGGGGCTGCGGTGTTATCGGCGACGGATTCTGATTCGGGAGATGAATCGGTTGCGGCTTGATCGGCCGGGGCTTTGCGACCAGAACGGGTGGAGGCGCAATCCGCACGGCGGGGGGATTGGGCTTCGTCGGCTGCGGTCCGAGCGTTCCGATGGGCTTGGCTCCGGGGTCGTCGGGAACCGATTGGCCGGCCGGCTCATTGTGTCCCGGAGCCAAGCTCGTCAGGCGTGGGTCGCGCGCCGCACGCGTAGGATCATGCGGACCGTACGTTGCCTTGACCGGGTGGCCGTGATTATTGGTCAGGCGCATGGCCGGGTTCTGCCTCGCGTCCGCGAGGTTCAGCATCTGCATGTGCGTTGGGGCAATGTGGTGGGCCCGCGCTTCCCGCCGTTGGCGCGTAGTCGGTTCGAGATTGATGCCGCCCTTGCCGCCGTTGTAGCTCACGCGCTTGCCTTTGCCGGCGGGCCGTTTGACGGGGCGGTTGTAGCTGTAATGGCCGTGAAGCAGGCTCGGTGCAAGGTTCGTGACCGCGCGGTTGTAGTGGAAGCGGCCGTTGCGCCAGTAGCCGCCGTGGTAGCCGTGTCCGTTATAGCCGTGCCCATAGGCGATACCGCCGTAAAAGCCGACATGGCGGCCCCAGTACCCCGGATGCCACCACCAGTAGCCGCCGCGCCAACCCCAGAAGCCGGGCGTCCACACGAAACCCACGACGGGCGGCCAGACCCAGGCGCCGGGCACCCAGAAATAGCCGTAGGGCCCCCAGGCCCAGTAGCCCGGCACCCAGTAGTAGCCGTAGCCGGGGCAGCGTGGCTGAAAATAGACCGGGAGCGGCGGCGGGCCGAAGCCGATCGAAATGCCGATTCTTACCCCCGCCGAGGCCGAGTGGAGGGGCAGCATGGACAGTGACAGCGTGAGCGCCCCCGCCAGCGTGAAAGCCGTTATCGCGCGTTTCATCGGGCGCCTCCTGATCCGTGCATTTCAACCCTACATGATTTCTGTGCCGAAATGAGCGGAAAAAGTTTATTTTTTTACAAACCCGTAACAGTTCGGGTGAGCCCCGGGGAAGTCAAAAGAAAGGCATAGGCCGCTTTTTTCACCGTTTTCGTCGGGAATGTGCGCCGCCTGGGGGCGATTTCTGACTGGTAGACGATCAGGCGATGCCGTAGGCGGCGAGCAGCGCTGCGGGATCGGGATCGCGGCCGCGGAACCCGCGGTAGAGTTCGCGCGCGGGGCGGCTGCCGCCGTTCGCGAGGACTGCCTCGGCGAAGCGTTTGCCGGCGGAGCCGTTCACATCGCCGCCGTTCGTGAAGGCGGCGAAGCCGTCGCGGGCCATGACCTCGGCCCAGAGATAGCTGTAGTAGCCGGCCGCATAGCCGCCGCCGAAGATGTGTGCAAAGCTGCATTCCATGCGATCGAGCGGTGACACCGGCGTCACGCGGACTTGACGGCGCACGTCGGCGAGCACGCGGCGGACGTCGGCGATCGCGGGTGTCGCCGTGGCGAGGCGGTGGAGTTCGAGATCGAAGAGGGCGTATTCGAGTTGGCGCGTGAGCCGCAGCGCTCCCTGGAAACGGCGCGAGGCGCCGAGCGCCTCGACCAGTTCACGCGGCATCGCGGCGCCGGTGTCGGCATCGGCGGCAAGGCGCGCGAGTCCCGCCGGGTGCCAGGCGAATTCCTCGTGCAACTGGCTGGGAAACTCGACGGCGTCCCATTCCACGCCATTGATGCCGGCGACCGACGGATAGTCCACGCACGTGAGCAGATGATGCAGGCAGTGGCCGAATTCGTGGCACAGCGTCACGACGTCGTCGTGGGCGAGCAGTGAAGGTTTACCGTGTACCGGGCGCAGGAAGTTCGCGTTGAGGAATGCGGCGGGCAATCGCGTGACGCCCGCAAGCCGCAGGCGATTTCCGCCTTCGTCCTGCCAGGCGCCGCCGCGCTTGCCGGGGCGGGCGTAGAGATCGAGGTACAGCCGTCCCATGCCGGCGCCGTTGGCGTCGGAAATCGCCCACAGGCGGACGTCGTGGTGCCAGGCCATTGCGTCTTTGATCGTACGGAAGTGCAGGCCGTACAATTCGCGGAACAGCCGGCGCAGTCCCGTGAGCACCTGTTCGAGCGGCAAGTAGCGGCGCAATCGTTCCTCGTCGAAGCCGTAACGGGCCTCGCGCAGCCTTTCCGAGTAGTAGGCGATGTCCCAGGGCGCAAGCGGGCCGTCATGATTCTGATCGGCGGCAAAGCAGGCGAGTTCGTTCCATTCCTCTTCTGCGCGCGGGCGTGCCCGGCGGGCGAGTTCGCGAAGGAAACCGGAGACTTCTTCACTGCTTTTTGCCATGCGGTCGACGAGCGCGTATTCGACGTAGTCGGCGTAGCCGAGCCTGCGGGCGAGGCGTCGGCGCGCGGCGAGGATCGTTTCGATGACCGGCGCGTTGTCGTGACACCCGGCGCGCGGCCCGGCACCGGATGCGCGGCTCACCCAGGCTTCGTACACGTTCCGGCGTAGTGTGCGGCTGTCTGCGTGGGTGAGGACGGCATCCACCACGGCCGGATCCAGCGTGAGGAGCCAGCCCCCGAGTTCGTTTTCATGAGCGCGCTCGGCGGCGAGTTCCAGTACGCCGTCGGGCAGTCCGGCGAGTTCGGCGCGGCTCGGAATTGAAAGGCGCCAGGCGTCGGTCGCGTCGAGCAGTTGCGTTTCGTAACGGTTGCCGAGCTCGCTGAGTTGCGCGGTCAGTCCGCAGACTTCTTCGCGTTGATTGGGCGGCAGCTCGGCGCCGGAGAGTTTGAAATCGGCGAGCGTGTGCTTCACCAGCGCCCGTTCGGCCTGCGGGCGTTGTGCGAAGCCCGGTGCGACGGCGAGTGCACGAAAAACCCGGTAGAGCCCCTGATGCTGGCCGAGCCAGGTAGCGTAGTTGGTGAAGGCTGCGAGCGATTTTTCGTAGGCCGCGCGTATTGCGGGCGTCGAGGCGACGGCGTTCAGATGCCTGAGCGGGGCGAAGCGACGATCGAGATCCTCGCCGATCAGCTCCAGCGCCGGGACGAGTGGTCCGGCATTTCCTGCAAGCGTTGCCTCGACACGTATTTTCGCCCGTTCAATGCGGCGCAGCAGATCGACGGCGGCAGATGGCGGATCGAAGTCGCGAAAGGCGAGGCCGCGCGGCGGGATTGGTGTTTGCGACCTCTTCCCCGGGCGGCCGGCCGTCAAAGGCTGCGACCGTCCACGTGCTTGACCTTGAAGGAGTCAATGTCCACGTCTTCGAGGCAGCGCACGTTGATCGCGGCCATTTCGTTGCCCTTGCCATCGCTGCCGAGCGCGAAGGGCGAGCAGCCGCAACTGGGGCAGAAATGATGATGGATGCGCTGTGCGTTAAAGGTGTAGTCAGCGAGATTTTCCTTCGATGTCTTGAGATGGAAGTTCATGAGCGGCACAAAGGTCAACAGGTGCCCCTTGCGCTGGCAGATCGAACAATTGCAGGAGATGACCTCGTCAATGTCGGCTTCGACTTCGTAGGCGATCTTTCCGCAATGACAGCTTCCCTTGTAAATCATGAGTTTCCCTCTGTCGTGAAAATGAGGACGGGGTGGGGCCGGCAATCAACGCCGGCCCCATTGCAAATACTTCGATTTCTTCCGGATTCAATGCCCGGAGCCGCTCGACGCCGCGGCGGATGCCGAGGTTTCGGAGATGCCGCGCCATTTGAGCATGGGCCCGATCTTCGGGGCGCTGCCATAGAACTCGCGGAACATCTTCGCGGGGTCTTCGCTGTTGCCCCTGGAGAGGATCATGTCGCGGTAGCGCTGGCCGTTCTTTCGCGTCAACCCGCCGTGGTCGAGGAACCACTGGTAGCTGTCGTCGCAGAGCATCTGCGTCCACATGTAGGCGTAGTAACCGGCGGCGTAACCGTTGCCCCAGATATGCATGAAGTAGCTCGAACGGTAGCGCGGAGGCACCTGTTCCAGGTAGATGCCGGTCTTCTTGAGCGCCTCGGGGCCGAATTTCCCGGGTTTCTGCAGCGGTGCACTCGCCGGCAGTTCGTGCCATTGCATGTCAAGTTCGGCGGCGGCGACGAGTTCGGTCATGTCGTAGCCGGCATTGAAGAATCGCGACTTCAGCATCTTCTCGCGCAGCGCCTTGGGCATGGGTTTCCCGGTCTTGTAGTCGACCGCGTAGTGCTCGAACACCTTGGGATAGAGCGCCCAATGTTCGTTGAACTGCGAGGGATATTCGACGAAGTCGCGCGGCGTGTTGGTACCGGAAAGGCTCGCGTATTTCTCGTCGGCGAAAAAGCCGTTCAGCGCGTGGCCGAACTCGTGGAACATGGTGATTACGTCGTCGAGCGTCAGCAGTTCCGGCTGCCCGGGTGCGGGCGGCGGGAAGTTCGCCACGTTGTAAATGACGGGCAGGGTGCCCTCGAGTTTCGACTGTTCGACGAGGTTGCTCATCCAGGCTCCACCGCTCTTGTTGTCGCGCTTGTAGTAGTCGGTGTAGAAAAGTGCGAGCGGCGAGCCGTCCTTGTCGTAAACCTCGTAGGCGTGAACGTCCGGCGCCCAGACCGGGAGGTCGTGACGTTCCTTGAAGGTGATGCCGTAGAGCTGGTTTGCGGCGTAGAACACGCCGTTTTTGAGCACGTTGTTGATTTCGAAGTAGGGTTTGACTTCGTCCGTGTCGAAGTCGTATTTTTTTCTGCGCAATTGCTGTGCGTAGAACTCCCAGTCCCAAGGCTCGAGTTTGAATTTGCCGCCGTCTTCGTCAATGAGTTGCTGCAAGGCCTTGGCTTCCCGCTCCGCCGTCTCCTTGGACGGGCCGACCAGCTTGGCGAGGAAATCGTCCACCGTCTTCGGATTTTTCGCCATCTGGGTGGTGAGCTTCCAGGCGGCGTAATTCGGGTAGCCCAGGAGTTTCGCCTTCTCGGCGCGTACTTTGGCGAGTCGGGCGATGGTCACGCGGGTGTCGTTGGGACCGCCCTTCGCCGCGCGGCTCCAGGAGTTTTCGAAGAGTTCCTTGCGCACGGCGCGGTTCGTCAGTTCGGCGAGGCCGGGTTGCTGGGTCGTGTTCTGGAGCGCGATCACGTATTTGCCGTCGAGGCCACGCTTTTTCGCAAGCTCGGCCGCCGCCTTGATTTGATCGTCGGTCAGGCCGGCGAGCTTCGATTTGTCGGAGACGACGAGGGCGCCGGCCTTGGTGGCGGCAAGGAGCTTGTTCACGAAGGTGGTGCTGAGTGTCGCCGCCTCTTCATTGAGTTGCTTCAGCTTCGCCTTGTCGGCGTCCGAAAGGTTGGCGCCGGCGTGCAGAAACTGCTCGTGGTAGTACCAGAGCAGGCGCCCATCCGCCTGGCCCAGTTGCAGTTTGTCGCGCTCGTTCCAGAGCGTCTTTACCCGCGCCCAGAGCTTGGGATTGAGAAAAATCGCGTCGTGATGCGCGGCGAGCTTCGGCGCCTCTTCGGATTGCACCTTTTGCAACGTCGGGTTGGTGTCGGCGCTCGTGAGCAGGCCGAAGATCATCATCGTGCGGTTCAGATCCCGGCCCGTTTTCTCCAATGCGACGATGGTATTTTGAAAGGTCGGAGGCGCCGGATTGTCGGCGATTGCCTGTACTTCTTTCAGCTGTTCGGCCATGCCGGTTTCGATTGCGGGCTTGAAGTCGCTGTTCTTGATCTTCGCGAACTCGGGGGCGTGGAAAGACAGCGGGCTTGGCGAGAGCAGAGGGTTTGCACCCGCCGCCTCCGCCGCGGCGGTGCCGGTGCCCATTACGCCCGCTCCGGCGGCGATGGTGCCCGTGGCGGGCGTCACGGCAGTGGAGCTGCCGCTCATGGTTGCCGGGGCCGCGGTGGCCGGCGCACCTGCGTTGCCGGTCGAGCCGGAACGGGAGCATCCGGCGGCGGCGAGTACCGCGCCGGCCAGAACGATGAGAGTCAGTGTCCGGTACATCGGATTCTCCTCTGTTGAGACGAAAAAACACGCAACGACCCCATATGGTCGGGCGCCAGCGTGTTCACTTTAGCGCGAATTGCTTCATGAGGCAAAATGGGCCGGAATGATGGCACGGTGCGACGGGCAGAAAGCATGCGAGTACTGGGGATCGAGACCTCCTGCGATGAGACCGGCGTCGCCGTTTACGAGGGCGGCGCGGGCATCGTCTGGGAGGCGCTGCACAGCCAGATTGCGCTGCATCGCGACTACGGCGGCGTGGTGCCGGAACTTGCCTCCCGCGATCACCTGCGCCGCCTCGCGCCACTGGTGGAGCGCGCGCTTGCCGAGGCGCCCCCGCCGGACGCCGTGGCCTGGACGGCCGGCCCCGGCCTGATGGGCGCGCTTCTGGTCGGAGCCTCGCTCGGCGCAGCTTATGCTTCGGCGCGCGGCCTTCCCGCACTCGCGGTGAATCATCTTGAAGGACATCTGCTTGCACCGTTGATGGATGAGGATCCGCCCGATTTCCCCTTCGTGGCGCTTCTGGTTTCGGGCGGTCATACCCTGCTGATCGAAGCGCGGGGGCTGGGCCGCTACCGGCTGCTGGGCACGACGCTCGATGACGCCGCCGGCGAGGCCTTCGACAAGACGGCGAGCCTGCTCGGATTGTCCTACCCCGGTGGCCCCGCCCTCGCCCGGTTGGCCGCCGGGGGCAGGCCGGGACGTTTCGGTTTGCCGCGCCCGCTTCTTGCCCGGCCTGGTTGCGACTTTTCCTTCAGCGGTCTGAAGACGGCCGTGCTCTACGCCGTGCGCGGGCTCGATCCCGGGGATCGGCAGGCGCGGGCCGATCTCGCGCGCGATTTCGAGGACGCGGTGGTGGAGGTGCTGGCCGAGAAGAGCCGGCGCGCGCTCGCCGCGGGCGGCCTGGATACACTGATCGTCGCCGGTGGCGTAGCGGCGAACGCGCGTCTGCGCGGCGCGCTGGGTGCGATGACACGTCTGTGTGGCGCGAGGGTCGTGTTTCCGCCGCCGGCGCTCTGCACCGATAATGGCGCGATGATCGCCCATGCCGGCTGGAGACGACTCGTGGGCGGCGAGCACCCGCGGCCGGGCCGGGTGCGGGCACGCTGGCCGCTCGAAACCCTGAGCCCGCCGATGTAGGAGAAGCACATGGATCGCGTTTTGATCGAAGGTTTGACGCTCGAAGCCACGATCGGCATCTACGAGTGGGAGCGGCGCATCCGCCAGCGCCTCGTGGTTGACCTGGCGCTTGGCAGCGATGTCGCGCGCGCGGCCGCGAGCGACGATATCGGCGATGCACTCGACTACAAGGCGGTCGCCAAGCGCGTACGCGCACTGGTTGAAGGTTCGAGTTACAAGCTGGTCGAGTCGCTGGCCGAAGCGGTGGCGGCCGCCGTGCGCGAGGAGTTCGGTGTCCCCTGGATCCGCGTTGCCGTGCGCAAGCCGGGCGCGGTTACCGGGGCGGCGAACGTGGGCGTCGTCATCGAGCGTGGCGCCCGCCGTGAATGAGCGCGAAATCTTTCTCTCCATCGGCAGCAACATCGCGCCGGAGCGCCACGTGCCGGCGGCTCTTGGTGCATTGGAAGCTGCCTTCGGGTCGATCGAGGTATCCCCGCTGTATCGTTCGGCACCGGTCGGTTTCGAGGGCCCCGATTTCGTCAACGCCGTGGTGCGTTGCCACACCGCTCTTCCGCTTGCGCGGCTGCAGGCGCAGTTGAAGGCGCTGGAGCGCGAGGCGGGCCGCAATCACTCGGAAAGGCTGGCGACCCGCGAGCTGGACCTGGATATTCTTTTGTTCGGTGACGAAGTGATCACGACGGAGCGGGGCCCGGTCATTCCGCGCCCGGACGTGCTCGAGTATGCCTTCGTATTGCGCCCGCTGGTCGACATCGCGGCGGGTAAGACGCACCCGGAGACCGGGCGGACGTTCGCCTGGCATTGGCGACATTTCACGGGCGAGCGAATCGCGCTCGAACCCGTGCCGCTCGAGGTGCTGGAGGGAAAACCAAATGGTCGGGGTGACAGGATTTGAACCTACGACCCCTACGTCCCGAACGTAGTGCTCTACCAGGCTGAGCTACACCCCGACCGCGGAGCCTATTTTAGACGACGGGGCCCGCGCGGGCAATCGCGACTCGGAGCGGGATGCGCCGCGATGGACCGTCGACCGCACCGAATGCATGAGTGCATCGAGCGAGCGGGATTTCGCCCGGGCGATCCCGTCGCCGTATCGCCACGGATCACGGTAAACGGATAGAGGCCAATCGGCAAGAACGGCGCGGTTCCCGGCTGTGTGCACGGTCGTTCGAAAAATTTGCCCGGCGGCCTCGCGGGTGGAGACACGTTCAGTAGGCGCGCTCGATCGCGAAGCGGGCGAGGGCGGCGAGCGCCTCGCGATGCGCGGTTTCCGGGAGCGGCGCGAGGGCGGCGAGCGCCTTGGTGTGGAAATTGCCGGCCCGCGCGCGCACGTATTTCAGCGCCCGGGTGTGCTCGATGGTGGCGAGCATAGCCGCGAGCGATTCGGTGCCGCCGCGCTCGATGGCGCGGCGCAAATTGGCGGCTTCGGCCGGAGCCGCATGGTCGCGGGCGTAAATCAGCGGCAGGGTCGCCTTGCCCTCGGCGAGATCGTCGCCGAGGTTCTTGCCCGTCTGCGCGGGATTGGCACTGTAGTCGAGCACGTCGTCCACGAGCTGGTAGGCGATGCCGAGATTGAGCCCGTAGGCGCCGAAGGCGTCTTCTTCCTCGCGCGGCCGCCCGGCGATCACGGCGCCGAGCCGGGCGGCGGCCTCGAACAGGCGCGCCGTCTTGCGCTCGATGACGTCGAAGTAGCGCGCCTCGCTGGTGTCCGGGTCGTTGCAGTGCATGAGCTGTAGCACTTCGCCTTCGGCGACCGCGTTGGTCGCGTCGGCGAGCACGGCCATGACCCGCATCCGCCTAACTTCGACCATCATCTGGAAGGCCCGCGAGTACAGGAAATCGCCGACAAGAACGCTCGGCGCGTTGCCCCAGAGCGCGTTGGCGGTTTCCCGCCCGCGGCGGCGCTCCGAGCCGTCCACCACATCGTCGTGGAGCAGCGTCGCCGTGTGGATGAATTCCACCACGGCGGCGAGGTTGATGTGCTGCTCGCCCGTGTAGCCCGCCGCGCGCGCGGCGAGCAACACCACGAGCGGGCGCAGGCGCTTGCCGCCGCTGCCGACGATATGGTTGGCAAGCTCGTTGACGAGGGCGACATCCGAAGCCAGCCGCTTACGGATGAAGCGATCCACCGCCGCGAGGTCATCGGCGGCGAGCGCGTTGACCCCCGCGAGGTTCATGGGGGCTTCGCCTCCGGAAGGCCGAGAACCGCTTGGCACGACGTGTAATCCCATGGCTGGTTGCTACTCCTTCTGGCCGGAGGCCTGCGACTTCATGGCTCACAACGAGCGTCCTATCATAGGGCAGAATAGCGATTATCCGGCGCGTTGGGCTGCAAACGACCCGCCCGAAGCGCATAATTGCCGCCAGAGTTCGATTTCACGGAAGGAATCATCGTGTCGATGCGCCTGTGCTCCGCCGTCCTCTCTGGCCTGCTGCTCGCCGCCCCGCTTTCCGCGTTTGCGACGTGGTCTCCGCCCGCGCCGGCGATCTACCAAAGCCTGCACTGGCGCTCGATCGGGCCGTTTCGCGGCGGCTGGGCGACGATGGCCGCGGGCGTTCCGGGCGAGCCGAACACGTTTTACTTCGGCGCGGCCGACGGCGGCGTGTGGAAGACAACCGACGCCGGGCGCACCTGGCAACCCCTGATGCAGCACGAGGGCGCGGCCTCGGTCGGGGCGATCGCGATTGCCCGCTCGAATCCGGCGGTGATCTACGTCGGCACCGGCCAGGTCGCCGCGCGCTACGACATCGCCGCGGGCGACGGCGTGTACAGGAGCAGCGACGGCGGCAAGACCTGGACGAACGTCGGGCTCGACAAGACCCGGCACATCGGGCGCATCCTGATCGATCCCGCGAACCCGGATCGCGTGCTCGTCGCGGCGCTCGGGCATATTTTCGATGCCAACCCGCAGCGTGGCGTGTATCTCACAACCGACGGCGGTAAGCACTGGAAGAAGACACTTTTCATCAACGACGATACCGGCGTGGTGGACCTGGCGCGCGATCCCAAGCATCCGAACGTCGTCTATGCCGCCGCGTGGCAGATGCGCATGCACCCTTGGCTCGACTATTTCCAGCCCCAGGCAGGGCCGGGCTCGGGCATCTACAAAAGCACCGACGGCGGCGAAACCTGGCACAAGCTCACCGGCGGCGGCCTGCCCGCGGGGCCACTCGGGCGCATCGGACTTGCTGTTGCGCCGGGCAGTGGCGGGCGCATCGTGTACGCGACGATCGTCGTCGCCGCCGGCACGATAGGCGCCGACAACATGATGACGGGCGGAGGCTCGGGTCTGTATCGTTCCACGGACGGTGGCGCGCACTGGACGCTCATGAATACCGACCCCGAGCTCGCTTCCGATTACTTCAGCCGCCTGACCGTCGCGCCGGACGATCCCGATACCGTCTACGTCATCGGCCGCTCGATTCACAAGTCCACCGACGGCGGCAAGCATTTCGCGATCATCAAGGGTGCGCCGGGCGGCGACGACTACCACTTCCTGTGGATCAACCCGCTCCATCCCGACCACATGGTGACGGCCGCCGACCAGGGCTGCGTCGTGACGGTGAACGGCGGCAAGAGCTGGTCGAGTTGGTACAACCAGCCGACGGGGCAGTTCTACCACGTCGCCACCGACAACCGGTTCCCCTATCGCATTTACGGCGGCCAGCAGGATTCGGGAACGGTCTCGATCGCGAGCCGCGGACCGAACGGCGTGATCGGCCCGCGCCAGTGGCATTCGGTCGGTGGCGACGAGCGCGACTTCGACGTTCCCGAGCCGGGTCGTCCGAACATCGTCTTCGGGAGCGGCCTCGGCGGCTACGTCTCGCGCTGGAACGCGGCGACGCACCAGGTGACCGACGTTTCACCCTGGCCGATTTCGAGCTACGGCGCCGACCCGCGCATGGTCAAGTACCGCTACACTTGGCTCTCGCCCATCGCCTTCGGCACGGGCAAGAACCCGGCGCTCTACTTCGGCGCGCAGGTCCTGTTCCGCTCGACCGATCAGGGCGTGCACTGGCAGGTGATAAGCCCCGATCTTTCGGGCAAGGTGAAGGGCGCGCCGTGCAAGGGCGCGGCGGGCTCGCTCAAGGCGGCCAGGGCCTGCGGCTTCGGCGTGATCTTTTCCATCGCCGCCTCGCCGCTCGATCCGGACAGGATCTGGGTCGGCACCGACGACGGCGAAGTGCAGCTCACGACCGACGGCGGCAAGCACTGGCACGACGTCACGCCGCAAGGCATGCCCCTGTGGGGGAAGGTGGACTCGATCGCGCCTTCACCCTTTGACCAAGACACTGCCTACATCGCCGTGGACACCCATCGGCTGGGCGAATTTCATCCCGTGCTCTTTCGCACCACCGACGGCGGCCGGCACTGGCAAAAGATCGTTTCGGGGCTGCCCACGGACGAATACACCCAGAGCATCGTCGCCGATCCCGTGCGCAGGGGGCTGCTTTTCGCCTCCACGGATCGCAGCGTGTACGTCTCCTTCTCCGACGGCGACGGCTGGGATCCGCTGATGCTCAATCTCCCGACCACCTCGGTGCGCGATCTCACGATCCACGGCGACGACCTGATCGCGGCGACGATGGGCCGCGGCTTCTGGGTGCTCGACGACATCGAACCGCTGCGCGAGGCGACGGCGCGTGATGTCGCCGCGCCCGTGCACCTGTTCAAACCGGCCCCGGTGATTCGCCTGCGCGCCAGCGAGAACCGCGATACGCCGCCGCCGCCTTCCGAGCCTCTCGCTGCGAATCCGCCGATGGGCGCCGTCATTGACTACTGGTTGAAGAACGCGGCGAAGGGGCCCGTGACCCTTACAATCGAGGATTCATCGGGCCGCGTCGTGCGCCGGTTTTCCAGCGCCGCCAGGCCTGCGCACCTCAAGGCCGATCGTTACTTCCAGCCCGGTTGGATCGGTGCGCCGAAGACGCTCCCGGCAACGGCCGGCGCCCACCGCTTCGTGTGGAATCTGCGCTGGCCGCGGCCGCCGGCGATCACTTACCACTACTCGATTTCCGCCGTGTGGCCGGGCGACACACCGCTCGTCCCGCAGGGCGGGATGGCTCTCCCCGGCAAGTACACGGTCACGCTCGCCGTGAACGGTAGACGCTACACGCAGCCGCTTGTCGTGAAAATGGATCCGCGCGAAACCGTTGCCACCGACGCTCTTGCCGCAAATCTGAATCTGGAGCACGCGATTTCCGCCAAGCTCGAGCGGGCGATCGCCGCCTACGACGCGAGTAGCAAGCAAGTCGAAGCGCTTCGCAAGGGCGGTGGCGACCGGGCCAAGGCGCAGATCAAGACGATCGAAGCCTGGCGCGATCAGGGCAAGGATTCGTTGCGGAACGTCTCCGGCGTTCTCGACACGCTGGCGACGCATCTGGAGATGTCCGACGCCGCGCCAACCGAGGGGCAGCGCGCCGTTTACGCCGAGTATACGAAGCGCCTCGCCGCGCTCCTCGCCCACCCGCCGTATTCCGGAGCCTGAGACACGGCCTCATCGGCTTGACTTGCCGTGTACCGAACCCTAAAATACCCCGTTCTGCGCAAGACGGCATGACCATGTACGCTGTGATCGCTTCCGGCGGCAAACAATACCCGGTCACTCCCGGCGAAGTCGTGCGGGTGGAAAAGCTCGCGGCGGCGGAGGGCGAAGCGGTCGAGTTCGATCGCGTGGCGCTCATTTCCGACGACGAAGGCATGGTGAGCGTCGGCACGCCCTGGGTCGAGGGCGGGCTGGTACGCGGTGAAGTCACGGCCCAGGGCCGCGACGCTAAGATCACCGTCATCAAGTTCCGGCGACGCAAGAATTACCGCCGCAAGCACGGGCATCGGCAGGCCTACACCGAAGTGAAGATCTCCGAGATCGTCACGGGCTGAAGGAGAGAGACACTGGCTCATAAAAAGGCGGGCGGGAGCTCCCGCAACGGGCGCGATTCGGAGTCCAAGCGGCTCGGCGTGAAGCGTTACGGCGGCCAGCAGGTGGCGGCCGGCGAGATCATCCTGCGCCAGCGTGGCACGCATTTTCACCCCGGCGAAAATGTCGGCCTCGGCCGCGATCACACCCTCTTTGCGTTGGCTGCGGGTCGCGTGGGCTTCCGGGTGCGCGGGCCGAAGGGGCGCAAGTACGTCTCCATCCTCACCGACTGATGGCAAGAACTCCTATGGTGTAGGAGCGGTCGCCCCGGCCGCGATTGTGCAGACGGTTGGTTCATGATCTGATTGCGGCGTAGACCGCCGCTCCTGCGCGCGCTGCGCCTTGGCTTGCCCATGAAATTCGTTGACGAGGCAATCATCACCGTCATGGCCGGCAATGGCGGGCCGGGTTGTGTCAGCTTTCGCCGCGAAAAGTTCATCCCGCGCGGCGGCCCCGACGGCGGCGATGGCGGGAACGGCGGCAGTGTTCACCTTTTCGCCAAATCGGGTCTGACCACGCTGGCGGATTTTCGTACTCGGCGCCGGCATCGCGCGGCTTCGGGAGAAGGCGGCGCCGGGCGCGAACGTACGGGCGCCTCCGGCGCCGATCTCGAGGTCGCGGTGCCCCTGGGTACACTCGTTTACGAGGCCGATACGGGCGAGTTGATTGGCGATTTGACTGAGCCCGGTGCGCGCCTGACCGTCGCCCGCGGCGGGCGCGGCGGGTGCGGCAATGTGCATTTCAAGTCGAGTATCCATCAGGCGCCGAGAAAGGCGACGCCCGGCACCGCCGGCGAATCGCGTCGGCTGCGGCTGGAATTGAAGCTCCTGGCCGACGTCGGGCTTGTCGGCCTGCCCAATGCCGGCAAGTCGTCGTTCCTCGCCGCCGTGTCCGCGGCGCGTCCCAAGGTGGCGGATTATCCGTTTACGACGCTCCACCCGGGCCTTGGCGTGGTGTGGCTCGGCTCGGAGCGGGGCTTCGTCATGGCCGACGTGCCCGGCCTGATCGAGGGCGCCGCCGCTGGCCAGGGGCTCGGTACGCGATTTCTGCGCCATCTGGAACGGACGCGCTTGCTGCTCCACTTGGTGGATATCGCCCCGCCGGAAGGCTTTGAGCCTGGCACGGTGGAGGTGATCGCGCGCGAAGTCAAGGCATATGGTGCAAGGCTTGCCGCGCTCGAGCGCTGGCTCGTGTTCACCAAGGCGGATTTGCTTGCCTCGGAAGAAGCTCGTGCGCGCGCCGAAAACGCCGTAAGTACGCTGGGCTGGGAGGGGCGCTGGTTTGTGATTTCCTCGATAACCCGTAGCGGAGTGACCGGGTTGTTGGAGGCTGCGGAAGCGTGGCTCTCCGCTCGGAAATCCCCGGATTCTAAGCTCGGGTTCTAGGCCGAAAGCGCCTTGACGCGGGCGTTCAGCCGCCGCTTGTAGCGGGCCGCGGTGTTCTTGTTGAGCAGGCCCTTGGTGACCATGGTATCAATCTGCGGGACGGCATCCTTGAACGCTTCGCGCGCGGCGTCGAGATCGCCGCCGGCGACCGACTTCAGAACCTTCTTCATGGCGGTACGCATGCGCGAACGCAGCACCTGATTGTGCGCGCGGCGGTCTTCGGCCTGGCGGGCGCGCTTGCGGGCTTGGGGAGAATTGGCCAAGGATTGCTCCGGAAAACGAATGGCAGAGCTGCGTATTATGCACTCTGGAGCCCTGATCGGCAAGGCCCGCTGCTTGCGCGGGATGTTAATCTAGGCGTTCGAAGGCTCCGCGGAGAGGTGCCAGAGAGGTCGAATGGGCTCGACTCGAAATCGAGAGACTCCTTGCGGGGTCCGGGGGTTCGAATCCCTCCCTCTCCGCCAGTTGAGAAGCATATGCTGTGGCGTGCGCTTGCGGACAGACCGGGAAAGGCAACTCTGCGCCATGGATGAACCAGGCAGCACTGGCTAAGTGCCATCGAAAAGAGCCCGGCCGCT
>CAZKOE010000043.1:0-16252 GCA_964554305.1 uncultured Gammaproteobacteria bacterium | reverse complement strand
GGCACCGTCGCGGGCGTGGTGCCGGTGCGGGAAGTGGATGGCCGCACAATAGGCGGCGGCACCCGCGGCCCCATGGGAAAGCGCCTGCAAAAACTTTACGCTGAACTCGTGAAAGCGGAAAGCGTCGGGGATCCACGCGTGTGAATGCATCGCCGCACGGCGCTCTGCGCATCGCGATGTGGTCGGGGCCACGGAATATCTCCACGGCGATGATGCGCGCCTGGGAAAATCGCGATGACACGGCCGTCGTTGACGAACCCCTGTACGCGCATTACCTTGTCGAAACCGGCGCCACACATCCGGGGCGCGAGGAAATCATCGCATTGCAAAAACCAGATTATGCGAGCGTGACGACAACGCTGACCGGTCCGATCCCGAACGAAAAACCAATCTGGTACCAGAAGCACATGGCTCAACACATCCTGCCGGAGGATTCACTCAACTGGCTTTCCAATGTCGCCAATTGCTTTCTGATCCGCCGGCCGGAAGAAGTCGTTGCCTCCTTTACCGCAAATCGCCCCGACGCCGCCATCTGGGAACTCGGCTTCGAGCAGCAGGCGCGTATTTTCGACCATGCCTGCGAGCGGCTCGGCAACACGCCACCGGTTCTCGACGCGGCCGACATACTGAAAAATCCGGCCGGGTTGTTGCGCGTCTTGTGCCAACGCCTCGGCGTTGCATTCACCGAACGCATGCTCCACTGGCCGGCGGGCCCGCGCCCGGACGACGGCGTCTGGGCCAGGCATTGGTACGCCGCCGTCGAACGCTCGGCGGGCTTCGCGTCCTATCGTCCCCGCGAACCCCGCCTCACGGCGTTTCAGCAACGGCTCGCCGACCGCTGCCGCCCGTACTACGAACGCTTGTCGAAATTTCGCCTTGCCTCTGAAACAGCCGAAGTCAACTGAACGCGGCGAAGTCCCCCTCTACTTGTCGGGTCCCTCGCGCACGGGGAGCGGCACGTTGCAGACGCCGATCTTGCCGACCTTGTAGTGATACCACGCCTCCGATCGGTCGCGGCGCGATTCGATCAGCGCCTCGAAAGCCGGCGTATCGGTGCGCAATACTTCGAGGTGCATCCGCTGCGAGGCCGGCACATCGGAGGCGAGACGCACGCGCAGGATCTTCGTGTATTGCGACGGCTCGGTGTAAAAGCCCATCGGCCCGGTGCCGCGTGGCAGGGCGGACAGATACTGCATGCCCCAGACGACGCGGCCGACCAATGCGATGTTGCGATCGAGCTGGCGCGGCGCCTGGCCGATCACGGCATAAAGCTCGGTACCGGGCCCGCTGTCGGGCGCCATGCCGCGGGCCGCGCCGACCATGCCGTAACAGTGCAGGAGCCAGGTCTTGCCGCTCTTCGAATCGCGCCCGACCGGAAACCCCTTGCTGAATCCGACTTCCGGCGCGTACACATCGCCGTCGGGCAGTTTCGTGAACGGCAGCGATGGCGCGATGTCGCGCTCGAACTCCGGCGGCAACGTCGTCTTGGCCTTGCCCGTCGAACGGGCGTGCGCCGGGTGTTTCGACTCGGCCTGCGGGTCGCCCCATTGCACGACGAAATCGTCCTGCACGCGCAGGACATCGAGGCCGTCCCAGTAATGTTCCCGCGCGAGCTTACGGATATTCTCCACGTGCAGTGGCGCATAGGCAGGGTCGAGTTCGATCACCACCCGGCCCTGCGGCAGCTCCATGTAGAGCGTGTCGTTCGGGGCGAGCGGGCGCCAATCCGAAGGCTTTGAAGCCGCCAGAATTTGCTGCATGGTCGGCGCCGGTTTCGCGGTAGCCGCGGCACCGGCAGGGACCAGGAAAACAAACAGCGCCAGACCCAGGCCGGCACAAACCGAAAATCGGAACATCACGGGCTCCCCGGGGTTTCGGGCAATATACCCCAATCCGGCGGCGGAGACAAACTCGGGTCCGCAACGGGTATAAAATTTTTGTTTCCGATACGGTCTCACCGCCATGCGTGTCCGTCTCTTCTCCGCCCTCCTTGTTGTAATCCTCGGCTGCGGCCTCGCGCCCGCCGTGATCGCAAGTCAATGGAGCGATATCCTCAAAAGCGTCGAACATCCCACCTCCAGGCAATCGGCCGCGAAACTGCCACAAGGCGATGTCATCGCCGGCCTCAAGGAGGCGCTTGCCACGGGCACTACCGACGCGATCAAGACGCTCGGGCACAGGAACGGATTCTGGAACAACCCCGCCGTGCGCATCCCTCTGCCCGGCCCGTTGGAGCAGGCCGGCGAGATCGCGCGCAAACTCGGCATGGGTGCGAAAGTGGATGCCTTCCAGCTCAGCCTCAACCGAGCGGCGGAAAAGGCGGTACCGCAGGTTGCCGACATTTTCGGCGCTGCCATCCGCAAGATGACGCTCTCCGATGCCGAGGGCATCCTGACCGGCGGCGATCACGCGGCGACCAACTATTTCCGCCGTGTCGCCGGCCCGGCGCTGGCCTCCCGCATCAAACCCATCGTCAGCCGCGCAACCGGCAGTGTCGGCGTGACCGAAAAATACAAGCAACTCATGGCCGGCACCGAAGGCGATGAACTCGGTGGCGCGTTGTCCCTCCTCGGTGGCGGCTCCAAAAACAGCCCGCTCGATCTCGATCAATACGTCACCAGGGAAACCCTGAACGGGCTGTTCTACGAAATCGGCAGGGAAGAAAAGGCCATCCGCGACAATCCGGCGGCGCGCACAACGGACCTGCTAAAGGAGGTTTTCGCGGGTCACTGATCGGCTCCCTGCCGACACAAGCGGCAACAGCGCGTGCAACAAGGCGTGCACGCGTTTGACGCCGTCCTCGAGGCTGGTTCCGATCTCGGCATGGATGCCGCCGGGCCCGCGGCCCGCGGCCCGATTCAGGACCACGGCGCAAACCGCGTAGCGCAGTTCCAGTTCGCGGGCAAGCGCGGCCTCGGGCATCCCCGTCATGCCCACCATGTCGCAGCCGTCGCGCTCCAGCCGATTGATCTCCGCCGCCGTCTCCAGCCTCGGCCCCTGGGTCGCCGCGTACACGCCGCCGCCCACGATCTCGACCCCGGCTTTTTTGCCGGCAGAAAGTAGCTGCGCCCGCAGGCCGGCGTCGTAAGGATCGGTGAATTCCACGTGGACCACTTGTTCTTCGTTGAAATAGGAATTGGCGCGTCCGTGGGTGTAATCCACGATCTGGTCCGGCACCGCGAGCACGCCCGGCAGAAGATCTTCGCGAATCCCGCCCACCGTCGAAATCGCGATTACGGCCTCGACGCCGATGCTTTTCAATGCCCACAGGTTGGCACGGTAATTCACACGGTGCGGCGGGATATGGTGGCCCTGGCCGTGGCGGGGGAAGAACACCGCCTCCCGCCCGGCAAAGCACCCGTGGATGACGGGGCTCGACGGTTCGCCGTAGGGCGTGTACACCACCTCCCGGCGGATGATCTCGAGCCCTTCGAGCCGATTGAGGCCGGTACCGCCAATGATCGCGATCGCGGTCATGCCGCGACCCGCCCCGAGTGCAGCTTCGATACCGACATGATCTCCGCGCCGATCAATGCGGCGCACCGGCCGAAGCGGCCGCGGGCGCCCCGCTCAAGGCCACCACGGGAGCCGCCCGCACCGGCTTGCCAACCGCGAGCGTCGGTATGCCGGCGGCATAGGCCTCGCGGTTGTAGCCGACCACCGCCCGGCGCAGCTTGCCGTTGTAGATATCGAGGTAATGCTTGAGCTCGGTCTCGGTCTTCGCAATCACGCCCAACTGCTCCGTGTTCGGCGCCTGATTCGGCCCCAGGCTCCCGAGTGAGCGGTAGAGGCCGAAAAGCCGCATGCCGAAACGGGAAATGTAGTGCAGGATGTCTTCTCCCGCCCCCAGTTGCAGCTTCGGATTGAAAAGCTTCATGGCGAAGCCGCCGAGTTGCTTCTTGAGCGCAAGCGCAGCCGCGTGCACTGCGGCCCGCTTGCTGCCTTTCCGCGCATCCGCCGTAGCGGCGATGGTATCGTTCAAGCTGTCAAGCATCGCGTGTGTATCGCCGAGCATTTCGAGCACGGCGTCGGTGGCATTGCGCAATTCGAGGCCCGCCTTCAAGGCCGAGCGCTGTGTCGCGAGCGAAAGATTCAGGCGCGGGTCGGCACGCAACGTCACGGTTTGGCTCGCACTGTGGCTACCGGCGGTCACGCTGATCTTGTAGGCACCCGGGAGGGCAATCGGGCCTGTCGGTCCGCTACCGAAGCCGTGGATTTTCTTT
Organism: uncultured Gammaproteobacteria bacterium; assembly: GCA_964554305.1. GTDB lineage: Bacteria > Pseudomonadota > Gammaproteobacteria > JAKDMP01 > JAKDMP01 > JAKDMP01. The sequence continues at coordinate 12,029 of CAZKOE010000043.1, read as the reverse complement.
TTCAGGAATTTCGGGAGTTTCACCCCCGTGTATTCCATGTTCCAGGCGACGCGGTTCACTCCCGCCTTGCCGGGCCCGTGAATCGTCGCCACGGGATTACCGTTGGCATCGGCAATCCTGATCGTGACCGGCCCCTTCTTCGAGTTCGCCTTGGCCGCGCCGCCGCTCGTCAATGCGGATTTCAGATAATAGGAAATGACCGGCCCGCTCGGTGGATTGGGCGCCGTGTAGTCCGTCGGTGCGGGGCCGATGTGGCGGCCGAAATACTTGACCCACTCGGTGCCGAGCGAGGGCGCGAAGAGGTGGAAATCGCTCTGCGCGATCTTGTTGTTCCACTGCTCGAGCGGCTGGAGGTTATCGAGAATCCACAGGCCGCGACCGTGCGTGGCAAGCACCAGATCGTGCGGCTTCTTCGTGAACTTGAGATCCCATACCGCCATCGTCGGCAGATTGGCCGCGATCGGCGTCCAGTGACTGCCATCGTCGAAGGAAACATACAGCCCGCGCATGGTGCCGAGCGCAAGCAGGTTCTTGTCGTTCGGATCCTCGCGCACGACCATGGTCGAGTAATCGTCCGGGAGGCCGTGAGCAATGTTCGTCCAGCTTGCGCCATAGTTGCCCGTCTTGAAAACGTAAGGGTGGTTGTCCCCCAACATGTGGCCATCCACGGTGAGGTAGGCCGTGCCGGCGTCGAAGGGCGAGACGCCGATCTGGTAGATGCGCCCGTACTTCACGGCGGAAGGCAGATCCGGCGACACGTTGCGCCAATGTTTGCCGCCGTCCTTCGTGACCCAGACGAGCCCATCGTCGGTGCCGACCCAGATGACCCTGGGATCGGCCGGGGCAATCGAGATCGAGAGAATCGTGTCACTGTTTTCCGCACTCGAGATGTCGTGAAACACCGGCCCGCCCGCGATCGGCTGATGCTTCTTGTCGTTGCGCGTGAGATCGCCCGAGATCGGCTTCCAGTTCTCGCCGCCGTCGGCGGACTCGAACACGACGTTCGCGCCCATGTACACCGTGTTCGGGTCGGTCGGCGATACGGCAATCGGCGAGCCCCAGTTGAAGCGATACTTGATCTTGGAAATCGGCATGTCCATATCGGTCGGCGTGTATGGACGCAGCGAAGTTACGGTCATCGTTTTCTTGTCGATGCGCGCGGCATAGCCGTCTTCGGAGTCGGCGTACACGATGGACGGATCGGATGGCGCCGGCACCACGTACTGGCCGTCACCGCCGGCCGGATCCCACCAGTCGGCTCCCCAGATGCCGCTGTAGTCGAGGCTGTTCGAGGGGCCACAGGCACCGTCATTGTCCTGGATGCCGCCGCACACGCCGAACGGGACCGTATTCACGATCGCGACCGTGTAAAACTCGGCGATCGGGAGGTTGTTGAAGTAGCGCCAACTCTTGCCGCCGTTCAGGCTCTCGTAGGCGCCGCCGTCGTTGCCCTGGATGATGCGTTCCGGATTTTTCGGATCGATCCAGATCGCGTGATGATCCACATGCACGCCGCGGTCGATGGGTTTCGCGGTTTTGCCGCCGTCGGTGGACTTCATGAGAAACAGCGAACCGAAATAGAGCGTCTTCGGGTTGTTCGGCGCCACAGCCATCACGCTGAAATAGAACGGTCGCACGGAAAGCGCGTGGTTGTTGCTGATGCAATGCCAACTGTCGCCCATGTCATCACTGCCCCACAGGATGCATTTCTTGGTCGCCATGATGGCGTACACCGTGTTCGGATCGGAAGGCGCGATCGCAATGTCCACGCGATCGGTCGGGTTCTCGCCCGGCAGTCCGTTGGCGAGCTTGTTCCAGGTCCGCCCGCCGTCAAGCGAGCGCCAGATCCCGCCCTTCGTGCTGCCGTTCACCTGCGTCCACGGCCGGCGCTGTTCGGTCCACATGCCGGCAAACATTACGTTGGGGTTGCCGGGATCCATGGCGATATCGCTCGCGCCCGTCGTGTCGTCGACGTAGAGCACCTGGTTCCAGGTCTTGCCGCCGTCGGTGGTCATGTAGACGCCGCGCGTCTTTGTCGGTTTCCACGGGTCGCCGAGCACGGCGACGTAGACAATGTCGGGGTTGGTCGGGTTGACGATGATCTTCGAAATCTGTCCTGCGTCGGCCAACCCCTTTGCTTGCCAGGTCTTGCCGCCATCGGGCGAGAAAAAGATTCCACGCCCGAGCAACGTGTCGTTTCTCACGTTCGCCTCCCCCGTGCCGAGCCAGACGTCATTCCCGTTCGAGGGCGCGATCGCGACGGCGCCCACCGAACCCGTCGGCCCGTGCTTGAAGAGTTCGGTCCAGCTCATGCCGTCGTCCGTGGTCTTCCACAGGCCGCCGCCCGCCGTGCCGACATAGAAAATCCCGGGTTTGCCGGGAATGCCGCTTACGGTGCTGACGCGCCCGCCGGAGACGGCGGGACCGAGATTGCGCAGCTTGAGATTGGCAAACGGTGCGGCATGATTTGAACTTGCCGCGAGCGACGGCGCAGCCAAACCCGCAAGGGCGAGAACGGCGCCAATCGAGAACGAGAACAGCAAACGGGACATTGAACTCTCCTTCTGCCTGGAACAACGGCCGGAGCGCGCTGCCGTGAACCGGCGCAACCGGGCCATTCTACGACCGTCTCGAGCGGGTGTGACCGGTCAGCCATCGAGGGCGTAAAGCGCGGGCAGGTTGCGCCACCGTCCGGCGGCATCGAGTCCGCAGCCGACGATGAAGCGATCGGGGACTTCGAGAGCCGCCGAATCCGGGGGCCGGGCGCCCGCCGCACGATCGTGGCGCTTGCGTACCAGAACCGCCGTATACAGCTCGCGCGCGCCCGCCTCCGCACAAGCCTCACGCACGGCGCTCAAGGTGCGCCCTTCGTCGAAAATGTCGTCCACAACCAGAACGCAGCGCCCCGCAACCTCCGCGCCCGGCGTCCGTTGCCAGACGAGTTTGCCGCCCTCGCGGCCTGCGCCGTAGCGCCCGACATGCACATAGTCGAGTTCGAGCGGGATGGCAAGCGCAACCGTGAGCCAGGCCGCGTAGTAGAGCGCACCCTGCATCAGTGCGAGTACGAGGGGATTCTTGCCGGCCAGCGCCGGGCGTAAAGCGTCTGCCTGACGGGCAACAGCCCGTTGCACGGCAGGCGCATCGTGAATCAGTTCTCCCGCCGGCGCGAAGTTATCCCCAGACGTTCCCGAAACCATGTTCACGCCTCCAAGCGCAACGGGCCTCCGCCCAGAATCCGCGCAAGCTTCCCGCGCGTGGCGATCGCACGCGGATCGTCTTCAAGCGCTCCGGCAGCGGGGCGCCGCTCGGGCGCCAGCCGGGCGGCGCGCAGGGCCGACGCCGGCTCGGGCACGAGTTCCCCCGCACCCGCGAGGACGTCCTCGACCGCCGCCCGATCGTTGCACAAGGGCGCCAGATCGCAACCGGCGGCGAGGGCCAGGCGCAGACGCTCGAGCGGCGTGCCTCCGGCACCCGCGGCATCCATGGAGAGATCGTCGGCCACGATCGCGCCCTCGAAACCCAGTTCCCGGCGCAGCACGTCGCGAACCCAGCGCCGCGACAGGCTCGCGGGCTCCGGCGCGACCTCGGGATAAATGACGTGGCTCATCATCATCCCCCCCAGGCCGTTTTCGATCAGGCGTTCGAAGGGCTTCATGTCGGCGAGTTCCAAATCCGCGTAACGACGCCGATCCACCGCCCGCTCGACGTGCGTGTCGCCGGGCACCCCGCCGTGGCCCGGAAAATGCTTCGCGACGGCACGCATTCCGGCCTCGTTCATGCCCCGCCGGAAGGCGAGCGCCAATTCACCGACCGCCTCGGGCGAACGATGAAAGGCACGATCGCCGATCACCCGCGAGCGCCCGCCGAGATCGGCGACCGGGGCAAAACTCAGGTCCACGTCAAGCGCGAGCAACTCGGACGCCATGAGCCAACCCGCATCGCGGGCGAACGCACGCGCCGCGCCGGGGTTCTCGTCCCACAACTTGCCGAAATCAGCCGCCGGCGGCAATCGTGTGACGCCCTCGCGCAAGCGCTGCACGCGCCCGCCTTCCTGGTCCATCGTGACCAGCAGCGGCGGCGTGCGCAGCGCATGAATCTCCGCGGCGAGCGCGGCCACGCTTGCCGCATCGGGGGCGTTGCGGGCGAAGAGGATCACGCCGCCGACGAGCGGATGTACAAGCAGTTCCCGATCCGCCGCGGAAAGCCGGATACCGGCGACGTCAATGATCAGCGGGCCGAGCATATCTCCCTGTCCGCCGGCTGCATGGCAGCGTTCATTCTCTCTCCGTCCATTGTCGCCAGGGATGGAGCGCCAAAGCGGCATTGTAATAGCGTTGGTCGCCGGTAACCTCCTCGCCCAGCCAGGGCGGGCGTTCGAAAGTTTCGTCCTCGCGCGCGAGCTCGATCTCGGCAATAACCAACCCGCTGTTCGCCCCACCGAATTCGTCCACCTCCCAGACATGCCCGCCGTGCTCCACGATGTGGCGCCGTTTTTCGATGATCTCGCCCGCCGCTAATTGCAACAGTTCGTGCGCATCATGCACCGGAATCGGATATTCGTATTCACCGCGCGCCGCACCCACCTTGCGCTCCTTGACACACAACCACGCCGCCTCGCCATTGCCGATGCGGATCCGCACGACGGCGCGTTCGGCGATCGCGAGATAGGCCTGAAGGTAGTGCACGGAAGGCGCTCGGACAGCCTCGCGCCAGGCGCCGCTTGCCACCCGGAACTTGCGCTCGATCTCGACGGCCATGTCAGAGGCGCGCGTCGCCCGCCTGAATGTCCCAGTGCTTGGCGAATTCCACCAGATGGGGGCGGGCAACGTCAGCCTTGAGTTTATCGCGCAGTGCGCACAGGCGCGCGGAATGGCTTTTTGCGCTCAGCCGCCCGCGCAAACGCTCGAAGCGCAGCCACAGGAGGTAAGTGTTGAGCGCATCGGTTTCGCAGTAATTGCGTAGGGCCTCGATATCGCCCGCAAGCCAGGCATCGGCCACCTCCGAGCCGTGCATGCCCGCCTTGCCCGGAAGCCCGACGAGCCTCGCCATCTCGTCGAGCGGCGCCGCGCCGCGAAGCTGGAAATGCGACAGCACATCCATCAGGTCCACGTGCCGCCAGTGAAAACGCGACACGTAGTTGTTGTAGCGGTAATCACGCTCGGTATCGCCGATTTCCCAGTAGGCCTCCGCGTTCACGCCGTGAACGAGGGCGCGGTAGGCGAGCACGGGCAGATCGAAGCCACCGCCGTTCCAGGACACCAGCGTCGGTTCGTAACGCTTGAGCCCCTCGAAAAAACGTTCGATCAATTCACGCTCGCCGGAACCGGGCTCGCCGAGCGACCATACCTTGAATTCATCGCCCGTCGCCAGCACACAGGAAATGGCGACGACGCGTTGCAAATGCAGGGCGATGAAATCGTTGCCCGTTTTCTGCCGGCGCAGCTGGCGCATGGCCCGCATCACGTCGGCATCGTCGAGCCCGTCGAGCCCGTATAAAAGCCGCCCGCCGTCCACGTCCGGCACGGTTTCGATATCAAACGCCAATACGTTCATCGTCTCGGATCTCCCGGCATCTCGTTTCTCACTCCTCTTCCCTCACTGCCTCTTGAGCATGACGCAGACGGCGAAGGCGATGCCGGCGTCGTCGGTGAGGCTGATGTGCGTTTCGCCGCCACCGCGCTCGGCAACGAAGGCGGCGCCCTTGTCCGAAAAGACGATCTCCGGGCGGCCGAGCGGATCGGGCACGACGGCCGCGTCGTGCAACGTCATGCGCGGACAGAAGCCGGTGCCGAGCGCCTTCGCCACCGCCTCCTTGGCGGCGAAGCGCAGGGCGAGAAAACGCGCCGGATCGCGCGCATGCCCGAGATCGTCGATTTCGTTCGGGCAGAGAATGCGCCGCACCGCGTGTTCGCCCCAACGCTTCCACACGCGTTGCATGCGCACGAGCTCCACCACGTCGGTACCGATCCCGTAAATCAAGCGAGCAGATCCTTCATCTCGGCGACGGCGGCGCGCAGGCCCGTGAACACGGCGCGGGCGACGATGGCGTGGCCGATGTTGAGCTCGTTGAGGCCCGGGAGCCCGAGCACGCCGGTCACATTGTCGTAGTTGAGGCCATGCCCCGCGTTCACGACGATGCCAGCGCCAACCGCGAGTTCCGCCGCCACGCGCAGACGTTCCAGTTCGCGTTTTGCCTCGCCCGCTTCCGCTGCGTTGGCGAAGGCGCCCGTATGCAATTCCACCACGGGTGCGCCGGCTGCGGCCGCCGCCTGGATCTGCGCCGTATCGGGATCGACGAAGAGCGACACGCGTACGCCGGCTGCGGCCAGACGGGTGACGGCATCGCGGTAACGCACTGCGTCGCCGGCGACGTCGAGACCACCCTCGGTCGTGAGTTCCTCGCGCCGTTCGGGCACGAGACAGGCATCCGCGGGAACGATATCGCAGACAATCGTGAGCATTTCTTCGGTGACCGCGAGTTCCAGGTTGAGCTTGGTCGCGATGCCCTCGCGCAGACGGCGCACATCGCGCTCCTGTATATGGCGCCGGTCCTCGCGCAGGTGGACCGTGATGCCGTCGGCACCGCCGCGCTCCGCCTCAAGCGCCGCCACAAACGGATCGGGATAGACCGTGCCGCGCGCCTGGCGCAACGTCGCCACGTGATCCACGTTGACGCCCAGCTTGATTTTGCTCACTGCCACCTCTGCGTTTACGATCTCATTCTAAGTGTTCGGCTCCCGGCGCAGCGGCCGATCCTCGCGGCGGGCAAAGGCGCGGGCAACGTCGAGGCTCTTGAGCCGTCTTCCGCCGAGATGCCAGGCAATGACGTCGCGAAAGATGCCGGCCGCGGCCGCGAGCACCGCCGAATCATCGAAACGCTCGGCGGCAATCGCGGCGAGCACCGTCCCGTCATGACCCGCCGTGCCGTCCGCCACTCGTTCGGGGCCGCGCTCCGGATCGAAGCGATAACGAAGATTCGCCTGCAGGGGCCTGCCGTTCGCATCCCGCGTCAAGGGCAGAGCAAAACCGAGCGCCCGAATCAGCCGCCCCTCGAAACGCCGCACCGCCGGAGCCACATCGGTTTCCAGCCGCTCCAGCGTGTTGCCGTACAGGGCGTGAACCTCGGGGACGGGATCGTCGCGGGCGGTCAGCCGCAACACCAACTCGTTCAGGTAGCAGGCGGCCAGGAAACGGGCGCCGGTAAACGCATGCGCGGACCCGGCCGGCTCGGCGCCGGTGAGTGTCGCAAGTTCGCCGCGCTGGCGAAACGAGAGATTGAAAGGCGCAAATGGAACGAGCGGCAGGGAACGGGGCCGCCGCCCGCCACGCACGACGATGCCGACTCGCCCGTGATCGCGAGTCAGTGCCTCGACGATCAGACTCGTCTCGCGCCAGAGATAGCGATGGAGCACCCAGGCAGGCGCGAGTTCAACCCGCCGCAGTTCGTTCAACGCGCCCCCAGACCGAGCGTGGCGAGAAAGGCGGCGTCCTCGTTCCAGCCGGGCCGCTCGCGCACGCGGATCCGGAGCATGACAGGCCGCCCATGTTCGGCTTCGAGCGCCTTGCGCGCGGCCGTGCCGATCGCCTTCGCCATGCGCCCCCCCGCGCCGATGACGATACCTTTCTGACTCTTGCGCGCGACCCAGATCACGGCATCGAGATGCAGGAAACGGCCCTTCTCCTCGGCACGCTCGATCGTGACGTAAGTCGCATAGGGAAGCTCCTGTCCCAGCCGCTCCGTCGCGGCCTCGCGCACCGTCTCCGCTGCGCGCTCGGCGAGACCCAGATCGGTGATCTGATCGGGCGGGAACAGCGGCGGGGATTCAGGCAGGAACGGCGCGAGTGCATCCGGAATGCGCTCGATGTTCTCGCCACGCCGCGCAGCCACCGGGATCACGGCGGCGAAGGAATACCGCGCGGCCGCCTCGGCAATCATCGGCAACAAGGCATCGCGCGGATGGACGCGGTCGGTCTTGTTGAGGACCAGCACGGCGGGACGCCGCGTCTCGCGCAGCAGCGCGAGTGCGCGCTCATCGTCGGCGCGCCACTGTCCCGCCTCGACGACCAGCAACGTGGCATCGGCCTCGTCGGCCGCCTGCCGCGCGCCGGCATTCAGCGCACGATTCAGCGCGCGGCCGCCGCCGGGATGAAGACCAGGGCTGTCCACGAACACGATCTGGCAGTCGGGCCTGTGGACGATGCCGCGGATGGCGCGCCGCGTCGTCTGCGGTCGCCGCGAGACGATTGCGACCTTGCTCCCGACAAGCGCGTTGACCAAGGTGGACTTGCCCACATTAGGCCGACCGATCACGGCGACGAAGCCGGCGCGAAACGTCATGGAGGACTCAACGATCGAGAAGCGCCAGCGCGGCGGCGGCCGCCGCCTGCTCGGCGGCGCGCTTGCTTGCGCCGGCACCCGATGCCGCCAATCCGAGCGCCGGCACCCTGCACTCGACCTCGAAGCGCCGGGCATGCTCGGGGCCCCGCGTGGCGGCGAGCACATACTCCGGCAGGCCGAGACCACGCGCCTGAAGGCGTTCCTGCAGGCGCGTCTTCGGATCCTTGAGCGATTCGGCGTCGGGAAGCTTCGCGAACCGCTCGGCGAAAAGTTCGTGCACGACCTTGCAGGCCGCCTCGTAGCCACCATCGAGAAAAACGGCGCCTATCGCGGCCTCCAAGCCGTTCCCGATAATCGAGCGACGCGCGCCGCCGCCGCTCCGGCGCTCGCCCTCGCCGAGTTCGAGCAGCGCACCCAGGTCGAGTTCATGCGCAAGCCGGGCCAGGCTGTCGCGGCTGACCAGACTCGCGCGCAGCCGCGTCAGGTCGCCTTCCGCGAGCTCGGGATTGTGCCTGTACAGCCATGCGGCAACGGCCAGCGCGATAACGGCGTCGCCCAGGAACTCCAGGCGCTCGTTACTCGCGCCGCCGGCGCTGCGATGCACGAGCGCCGCCGCCGCGAGCGCAGGATCGTCAAAGCGGTAACCCAGGCGCTCACCGAGCCGCGCGCCCGGATCAGCCGCCATTTTCGCGCGTGACCGTGATCGAATGGTGACTGTGAATCACGAAACCGAGGTTGCCGATCCAGGACTTTTCAATCGGTTTGTCAATGGATATCGTGAGCCGCTCGCCGTTGCGCGTGAACTTGAACTGGTTGACGTCCAGATTGCCCAGGCTGTCGATCATGAGCTGATTGGACAATTCCGTGCGCAGTTCGCCCACGGATTTCGTGCGCGCATCCTGCTTGATGCTCGCGAGAGCCGACCCGATCCGGGCGGACTCGATATAGGCCGGCACGACACGAAAGGCGGCGAACACGATCAGGCCCACGACCACGATCACGATCAACCAGCTGATGAGGCTGAGCCCCGCCTCGCGGCCGGACCCGAAGCGCAAAGCCGGCGTCACGGAATCCCGGGCGCGACCCCGTGGTCCCAGGCGCGATCCCTCCCCGCTCGCAACAAGACCGCAAAAAACCGCCGGGTGACCTTCGACTGCAAACATGGCTTTTACCCCCATTGACTAATTCAGGAGCTTCCCTATCCGGCCCCAGAGCGGCGCATGGTCCCAGCCCTGGAAGTTGAAAAACACGACACGCGCCTGGCCAACCAGATTTTTCTCGGGCACGAAACCCCAGTAGCGGCTGTCCTCCGAATCGTCACGATTATCGCCCATGGCGAAGTATTCGTGCGGCGGCACCACCCAGGTCCTGTTGCAGTAAGGCTGCCCCAATCTTCGCTCGGGCGCGATGAGGATCTTGTGTTTCACGATCGAGCCGTCCTTGCGCGGCAGGTACTCCATCCAGAGTTGCCAGCCGACGAACTTGCGGTCGTTGCCGTGGCCCTGGTAAATGCCGAGGTACTTGCGCTTCACCTGCTTGCCGTTGATGAACAGCTGATTGGTGCAAGTATAGGTGATACGGTCGCCCGGCACGCCGACTACCCGCTTGATGAAGTCTATGCTCGGGTTCACAGGCCAGCGGAACACGAAAATGTCGCCGCGGCGCGGCTCGCCCGTAGAAAGAATCTTGTCGTGGATGATCGGCAGGCGCAACCCGTAGGCGTACTTTTCGGTGACGACGAAGTCACCGATCAGAACCGAGGGCGTGAGCGAGCCGCTCGGAATGTGAAAGGGCTCGACCACGAAGCTGCGGATGAGCAGCACGGCAAGAATCAGCGGAAAGAAACCGCGGCAGGTATCTGCGAACCAGCGCCAGCCCGTGTTCTTCTTTCCGGGTTCCTTGCCACGCCGGTATACCCGGCGGTAGAGCACGTCCCCCAGCCACACCAGCCCGGTCACGACGACCAGAATGACAAAAACCAGGGCAAATGTGGCGCTCATTCGGAAATTCCTTGTTCAGGGATTGCGTTGCTGGGTCTGAAGGACGGCAAGAAAGGCGGATTGCGGAAGCTCCACCCTGCCGAGGCGTTTCATGCGTTTCTTGCCTTCCTTCTGCTTTTCGAGGAGCTTGCGCTTGCGGCTGATGTCGCCACCATAACATTTCGCGGTGACGTTCTTGCGCAGCGCCTTGACGCTCGCGCGCGCGATGATCTGTCCGCCAAGGGCCGCCTGGATGGCGACCTCGAACATCTGGCGGGGAATCAGATCGCGCAGCCGCTCTACAAGTTCCCGCCCGCGTGGCCATGCCTGATCCTTGTGCACGATGAGCGAGAGCGCATCCACGCGCTCGTGATTGACAAGCACGTCGAGGCGCACCAACGGGGCCTCCACGAAGCGCGCCGGACCGTAATCGAAGGAGGCAAAGCCCCGGCTCGCGGACTTCAGGCGATCGAAAAAATCAAGCACCACTTCGGCCAGCGGAAGATCGTAGGTCAGGCCGACCTGGCCCGTGTGATAGAGCAGCGAAACCTGCCGGCCACGCTTTTCCTCGCACAGCCCGATCACGGCGCCGACGTACTCGTGCGGCGTGAGAATGTTCGCGCGGATCACGGGCTCCTCGATTTTTTCGATCTCTCCGCGCGGGGGAAGTGCCGCCGGATTCTCGATCTCGCGCGTCTCGCCCGCCGTGGTCGTGACCCGGTAGACGACGGCGGGCGCGGTCGAGATGAGGTCGAGCCCGTATTCGCGCTCCAACCGCTCCTGCACGATTTCCATGTGCAGCCGGCCGAGAAAGCCGCAGCGGAACCCGAAGCCGAGCGCATCGGAGGTTTCGGGTTCGTACGAGAGCGCCGCGTCGTTCAACCGGAGCTTCGCGAGCGCCTCGCGCAGGTCCTCGAAGGCGGCGGCATCGGTCGGGAAGAATCCCGCGAAAACCCGCGGCTTGAGCGGCGCGAAGCCCGGCAGCGGAACCGCTGCCGGACGCTCGGCGCCGGTAATGGTGTCGCCGACCGGCGCACCATCGATCTCCTTGATCCCGGCGATCACGAAGCCGACCTCGCCGCAGCCGAGCCGTTCGGTGTCGCTCATGTGCGGCGTGAAGCAGCCGAGCCGCGTGACCTGCCATGTCACGCCGGTGGACATGACGCGGATGCGCGCGCCCTTCGCCAGCGCGCCCGACTTGATCCGCACCAGCGAGACCACGCCGACATAGGGATCGAACCAGGAATCGATGATGAGCGCCTGCAGCGGCGCCGCCTCGTCGCCCGCCGGCGGCGGCACCCGCGCGACCAGCGCCTCGAGCACGGCCTCCACGCCCTCGCCCGTTTTCGCACTCACCCGCAGGGCGTCGCGCGCCTCGATGCCGATCAGATCCTCGATCTCCGCGGCCACCCGTTCGGGTTCGGCGGCCGGGAGATCAATCTTGTTCAGCACCGGGATGATCTCCAGGCCCTGCTCGGCCGCGCTGTAGCAGTTCGCGACGCTCTGAGCTTCAACGCCCTGCGAGGCGTCCACGATCAGCAACGCCCCCTCGCAGGCGGCCAGTGAGCGCGACACCTCGTAGGCAAAATCCACGTGGCCGGGGGTATCAATCAGGTTGAATTCGTAGCTTTCCCCATCCTGTGCGGCGTAGCTCAGGCGCACGCTTTGCGCCTTGATGGTGATCCCGCGCTCGCGCTCGATCGCGAGCGACT
>CAZKOE010000042.1:0-16254 GCA_964554305.1 uncultured Gammaproteobacteria bacterium | reverse complement strand
GCGCGGACAGTCCGCCTCTTTTGCTCCGATCATCGGCCCTGCTGGACGCACTCTGCTCTTATTTTGAAATACTTTGGGAGCGCGCGGCTCCTATTTCCTTTACCCACGGTAACGAGTTTGAGATCGGTGAATCTGCCCCGTTGTCATCGGAAGAGACTTCGACCTTGGTTACGTTGCTGTCTGTCGGGTTGAATGACAAATCCATCGTCCGGGAACTGGGCGTGTCACAGCGGACGCTACTTCGCCGAGTTTCGGAGTTGATGAGCGATCTCGGGGCGCGCACTCGCTTCCAAGCCGGCTGGCTCGCCGCACTGCACCTGTCTGGAAAGGGTCGCGAGGAACCGCACGAGAAGTAAGAAGATGTGGCATATTTATGCCATGCCGTAATTAGCCACGAAAATCGCTTGACACTCCTGTACCTGTAATCCTACACTTGCCGCCGTCCGTCTGTTGCCGGTTGGCTGAGATAGCCGACATGGCGTTTTTGTCAATTATGGAGGTTGAGTGATGATTCGCAAGCCCCGATACTGGATCGCGGGAGTAGCCGTCTTGGCGCTGGCTGTAATTGCCGGTGCGCTGTTCGTGCCGGTTTCTTCGGCTTCGCCGAGCCACGCTGCGGCGGTGAAGCAACACAAGAGCCATGGTGTTACTGCGCAGAGCCTCAAGGTTGCACGTGAGACCGGCACGCTGAGTCCTATGGTGGCGATGAAGCCGCAAGCCAGCCGGAAGCTGCTGTCGCGCGCGACCAAGGTCGGGCCACATGCTGCCAATTCCAAGATTGAGCTTGAGTTCGGCCTCAGGCTGCGCAATGTTGCGAAACTGGAGCAGTTTCTGCAACAGGTGCAGTACCGCGAAAGCCCGGAATATCACCATTGGTTGACCCCGCAGGAGTTCACCAAGCTGTACGGGCCGACCGAGGCACAGGTAGGACAGGTTACGGCTTTTCTCAAGGCTCACGGCATCAAGGTGCGGAAGGTTTCCGCGAACCATGAGTTGATCTTCACCGAGGCAACGACTCAAACTTACGAACACGCTCTCGGCGTCCGGATCAACGATTACACGTTGAACGGGCGCAGCTTCTACAGCACGACGGACAGCCCGAGGATCCCGCGCGCGCTTGCGGCGATAATCGTAAGTGTCCTCGGTTTGAATGGCGGCGTGCAGGGACATCCGATGATGCGCCCGGCGAAGATCCACCCGGCCAAGACCATCTGGAGGCAGCAGGCGCCGCCGTCGCCGAATCCGGGCGCGTTTCTGAGCCAGAACCAGTTCACCGTGGCCTACAACTGGCCCTCGGTGACCAGCACGAACACCGGCGCCGGCCAGACGATCGCCGTGATGGGCTTTGCCTCTTCCGGCTTTAGTGTGAGCGATGCACACATCTACTGGCAGGAAATGAATGTTCCGGATCACAACGTGACCATTCAGACGTTCAACTCGCCAGGTACAGGCGCCGAGTCGGAGACGGCGATTGATATCGAATACGCCGGCTACATGGCCCCCGGGGCGGATATCATTTTTTACGAAGGAAGCGAAGCCGCCGGCTACGGTGCCGGCCTGGTGACCATCTACAACGCCATGGTGACGCAGAACACGGCCTCCGTGTCAACCGCGAGCTATGGCGCGTGCGATGTGCTCATTCCGGCCTCGGTGATCACTCAGCTCGGGCAGATTTTCCAACAGGCCGTCGGGCAGGGCATTTCGTTGTCGGCTGCGGCGGGCGACGGCGGAGCCGGTGCGGAAAGAGAAGGTTGCACCGGACCCAGTAATGGAGTTTATCCGGCCGCGAGCCCTTACGTGCTGGATGCGAACGGCACCGTCCTCACGGTGACCGATAATGCGGGTGACTATGGCAGTGAAACGGCTTGGGCCGGCACTGGTGGTGGCGACAGCCACGTCTTTTCGCAGCCGTCCTGGCAGTACGGTCCCGGCGTCCCCAATTCCGGCGATCGCATGACCGGTGACATGGCCATGCATGGCGGCGGCATTCCGATGCTGTTCTACTTTCGGGGAGCATGGAATACCCAGTATGTGGGCACCAGCTTCGTAAGCCCCGAGTTTGCCGCCCTGTTCGCGGATGCGGATGCCATCAATGGTGCCCGGTTAGGCCAATCGAATGTCTTGATCTATCAGGACGCACGTTATCACTATGCTACCGATTTCCATGATGTCACGACCGGCAGCAACGGGAACCCGGCCGGACCCAACTGGGACTACCCCACGGGTTGGGGCAGCCTCAATGCTCGGCACCTGCTGAACCATATCACCATCCCCGGCCCCAAGGGAACGTTGGCTGGTATGGTGACGGCCGCATCGAGCGGCAGCGCGATCGCGGGTGCTACCATAGCGGCTACCGGCCCCGGTACCAGCTCGAATACCTTCAGGGCGACGACGGGCCCGGACGGAACGTATTCGCGTATTCTGCCGCCGGGCACATTCAGTGTCACCGTGAGCGGCTTTGGCTTCAAGCCCGTGACGAAGACGGAAACGATTACGAATGGCGGTACCGTGACCGCAGACTTTTCGTTGCAGACCGCACCGCTCGCTACTTTGAGCGGTAACGTGACCGACGGCTCCGGCCATGGGTTCCCATTGTATGCTGATATCAAGGTGCTGCACAACGGCAGACAGTTTGCCGATGCATGGACGAAACCCTCGACCGGCCAGTACAGCGTGCAGCTGCCCAAGGGGGCGACTTATACCATGGAGGTGGCTGCGGCTGTCGACGGTTACCACACAGCCACCGGGACGGTCACGCTCAACGGCAATGCCCGTAAGGACTTTGCTCTGACAACTACCGACACCTGTTCGGCGCTCGGTTACGCTATCGTGACCGGTGGCCTCAGCGAGGATTTCAACGGCGGTACTTTCCCTCCCCGCGGCTGGACGGTGACTGCTGACGCACCACCGCCCTATAGTTTTTTCGTACTGTGGAAGCTGGCGAGCCAACTACCGATTTTTAACGGGAACTATACGGGAGGCACGGGCGATGCGGCGGCTGCCTCCATGGAGGCCGAGGAGCCCAGCGGTTATCCTGTCGACACCTCGCTGGTCACGCCGCCAATTCCGGTGACTTCGCTGAATGGCGCACACGTCTTGAAGTACTTGGCCAACTACCAGAATGTGCATCCCCAAGATTATTTCTTTGATTTGGACATTCGCGCGAACGGCGCTGCGTGGCAGAATGTCCTCCACTGGACGACTTCTCACGGGACGTACCCGGGTGACCCGACGGCCCCTGGGCGTCCTAACGATGTTACTGGTGTCCAGGTGCGACAGGACATCAGCCAGTATTTGCCGGCGAACGGCACCTTCCAGCTCCGCTGGCGCTACGCTGGTTTCGGCGACGACCATTTTGCTCAAATTGATGACGTATCGATCGGTAGATGCGTTCAGGTTCCCGGGGGTCTAATTACTGGTCAGGTAATCAACGCCGAGACCGGGCACGGCATTGTCGGCGCTAAGATCACGGATGACCTCGGCAATGTCACTAAAACCTTTGCCAATCCGGCCGATCCGAAACTGCCAGCGGGCACTTACCTGTACTTCACGAGGAACGGTAGTCGCACGCTGACAGCCAGTGACGGCAACTACACGCCGAAAACGGTTCAGGTAACGGTGCCGAAGGGCCAAGTCGTGACGAAGAACATCGCGCTCAAGGGACCGAGATTCTCGGCCAATCCGGACCGTGTCACGATGAATGTTTATGTGAATAGTTCGGCAACGGCGTCGTTTGCGATCGGTAATGTTGGTGATGCGACGGGGCAGTTCAATATAATCGGGATCAACGCCCCGCCGCCGACGACGGTCAGTTCCCACGCGGCCGTTCCGCTACGGTTGGTTCCGGGGCATTACACTCCATTGGACCTCCAAGCCCTGCAGGAGGAGGGTTATCGGGGCCTGCCCGGCGTTCGCCCCATGGATGACGAGCGGCCGGTGCCAATGGGGGACGAGAGTCAGACCGCGCAGGCCGCGGGATGGGCGCCAATAGCCAATCTTCCGATCCCTATCGTTGACAGCTGCGCAGCGAGCGTCAACGGCAAAGTATACGAGTTCACGGGCGTCAGCTACGCGCGCGAGGTCGGCGCCGATTTTGTCTACGACCCGATTTCTGACGCTTGGTCTCAGATTGCTAGCTTCCCGCAATCCGCGGGTGTGGAGAAACCCGCCTGTGCGGCCGTGAATGGCAATATCTACATTACGCTTGGGGCCGTAGCGGGTGGATCTCCGAATACCAGACTTTACATTTACCATCCGGCAACCGACACCTTCACGCGGGGTGCGGACTTCCCGCCGACTACCGAGGCCTTCGCGGCCGCAGGTGTTGGGTTGAACGGCAAGTTCTACGTCATCGGCGGTGTTGACGGCCACAACACCAAACCATCTGTCAAACGGGTCGAGGTTTACAATCCTTTGACCGATAGCTGGAGCGCCGCGGCAGATTATCCAATTGACATCTCGTTCGAAGGCTGTGGCGCTGTGAGCGGGAAGATCGTCTGTGCCGGTGGATACACTAATAATAAGGCCATTACGCAGGCGACTTATATCTACGATCCCTCGAGCAACACTTGGACGCAGGGCGCCGACCTGCCCCAGAGATTGTGGGGCATGAGTGCAGTCGGTAGTCGCACGCAGCTTGTGGTGACGCAGGGAATAAAGGGTAGTAGCATACTAAATGGTGTGGCAACCAACCAGACGTTGATCTACACCTTGGCGAGCAATAGCTGGGCCGCGGGGCCTAACAGTCTGATTGCGGTTTACCGTGCCGCATCGGCTTGTGGCTTCTATACCATCGGTGGCAGCGTGTCTGAAACAGGCAGCTTGACGGGTGTCAACAGCGTCGAGGTGCTTCCGGGTTTCAATAGCTGCTTCGGCGAAATTCCTTGGCTGACGGTAGCACCGACGCAGGGTACGCTGGCTCCGGGAGCGACGGTAACGGCGATGCTCACCTTCGACGGCTCGAAGCAGAAGGCGTTCACAACGGCTCAGGATTACCTCCGGATCTCCGGTGGGGTAGGCGGGGCGCTGATCGTACCGATTACGGTGCATTGGAAACCGCAGCCGGTGGATATTGATGTCTCGGGCAACGTGAGCCCGACCGGAACGGTCGAGAAGGGCGATACACTGACGTATACCGTTATGGTGCAGAATTTGCCGGACGCCAAGGGGGCGGCGAGCCAAACCGAATTGGCCTACCAAATACCTCAAGGCGTGAACTACATTGCCTCGAACGGGGCGGTTTGTGCGCCACCTTCCGGTTCGGCACCGCCGCCTGCGTCGGGAGGTGACCGTGCGGCGGGAATCATTGGTACGCCGATCGCCGCCTCGGTGGTGGGTCCGGCCTCGGTAACCTGTGACTTGGGTACCATTGCTCCGAACAAGGGCAGGCTGGTTACGATCGGTGTGCGGGCGACGTCAGCCGCAAGTTCAATCAGCGCGACTTTCACGGCGCAAGCACGCGAACCGGACAGCTATCCGGAGAACAATACTTTGATCTTGAATACCAACCCGAACCAAGGCCCACCCGGACCTACTGGTCCCCCTGGAAGCACGGGTGCTCCCGGCCCTGTTGGTCCGCCTGGGGCTCCCGGAACTGCTGGTCAACCCGGTCCGGTTGGTCCGACAGGTCCGACAGGTCCGACAGGCCCGACAGGCCCGAAGGGACCGAAGGGTGACAAAGGTAGCGGTGGCTTGGCCCTCGGTGGGATTGCTCTGCTGACGCTCCTCGCCTTGTCCGCCGGTGCAGTCGAAACTCGCAAACGCAGGGAACGGAGTCGTGACGACGAGGTAATCCCGAAACGATAGCAGGCGTTCCCCTCTTTTGGAGGGAACCGGCGGGGGGTGGCTAGCGGCTCGGCCACCCCCCGTTTTTGTACGCCCGGCATGGGCACGATCTTGGAGGTGGAAGTCCTCCCACGAGCTGGCCACAGCGAGTGAAGCGAAGCGCAACTGCGTGAGGGCGACCGAGCGTGGGAAGGAAGCGTGGAGCGAAGCCGCGAGCCGATGGACAAGAACCGGATAGAGAGGCGACGCCGAGCAGGGCGAGCAGGCAGAAGACTGCGAAGCTCTTGTGGTCAAGGCGAGGCGGCGTAAATCCGGCGGTTGTGCGGTGACGGATCGTGAACTTATCCGGGGAGATCTCGCCTTGCGCCTGAAAGGGCGACGGAGCGATCCGGAGCGAGAAGTCAGCAGAGGCCATAGTAGCTGCCTGCCGGTAGCGAAGGGCCGAAGGAATAGGAGAGGAAGCGCCCGGGTTATCGGAGTTGGATAGTCTCAGATGTTTGCGATTGCGAAGCTCGCCGATTGGCGAATAGGGTGAAGCCCGAAGCGCCGCGGCAGCGAGAAACCGACTCCGCCGAACCCGAATACGTGGCCTCAGGCATCAGGCCGGGATATTCCAAACCTGATGACCTCAACTATTCCAACCGCCCGGTGCGGACCCGCTTGCCGGGTGGTGTGGGAGGGGTCCGGACAGCAATGTCCGGCCCCTATCCCGATTTCAAGGGTACTCCAATGATGAGGCAGGGATTTGGGCCAATAAATGCCGTGTGACCTTGCTTCAGATCCCGAATGATGCGTATGGTTTCAGCCGCGCTTCAACCTCGATTCGGGGCAGGAAGGTGGGTTATCACGACGTTGGTGACCAATGATGTTTCACGACAGACAGCCTTGCAAAGCGGGCACTTGAGATATACGATGTAGTTACATCTGTTCTTTCGAGGCTTCCATGCGCACACAAATTAGCCGCTGGGGTAACAGCCTCGCAATCCGCATTCCGGGCGCTATTGTGCGCTCGCACGGCTTGGAGGCCGGAGATGCGGTGGAGTTGACGGAGTGTGAGGATGGTACGCTGCAATTGCGTTCCGACGGACCCGGTCTTTCGGAGTTGATCGAGAGGATTACGCCCGATAACCTTCACGATGAGTGTTCCTTCGGGGCGCCGGTTGGCAAGGAACTCCTCTAGTGCCCGAAGACTATGTGCCGGAGAGGGGAGATGGGGTCTGGCTTGACTTTTCGCCACAACTCGGGCACGAACGGGCCGGGCATCGCCCGGCGTTGGTATTGACCCCGTCCAGTTATAACGGCGTCACCGGGCTTATGGTGGCCTGCCCCATTACCAATCAACGAAAGGGTTACCCGTTTGAAGTACCGTTATCGGGTGCCAGTGACCCCGGCAAGATCACTGGGGTTGTTTTGGCGGACCGGGTCAAGAGCCTCGATTGGTGCTTCCGCCAGGCCGAGAAAGCTGTTCGCGTCAAGCGAACTGTGCAGCGGGATGTTATTCGGCTGGTGGGTAAGCTATTGACGATGGAATAGCAACGGGCATCGCACGCCCGTTCCCAACCACACGGGTCGCTTGGTCGTGCCTCATCCGGGGTCGAATCCAGCCGCATAGTTTTTCCCGATGGGGTGGCTTTTGCATCGGGAGCGGTCGTGAGGCACGCTTTCACTATGCAGGTTGGGCTGAACGTAATGAAGCCCCACGCGCGAACCGGTGTCATCGCGTCGTCGGGCTTCGCGTTTTTGGCCCGGCCTGTCTGCCGAAACAGGAACGCCGGCTTCCTGCCGGCCCATGCCGACAGGATGCCGGCGTTCCGGTGCTTGTGGGCTTTCTGCGCCGCGGCTAGGGCGAAGGGGGTTGCTGGACGACGCTGGGGATGGCAATGGCCATGGTCTTGCCGTCGGGCGGGCCGCCGCTAGGCGGGCAACCCGGCATGCCGGGCAGGCAACCCGCGGCGAAGACGCCCATTTCGAGTTGCATTTGCGTCGTAACGTTCACGTTCGGCGCGGGATTCAGGAGCGAGCCGTGCACGCCGGCGGTGAAGCGCACCACGCCGCGGATGCCTTTCGAGTCTGTCGCGGTCTGCCCGTACTGGGTCAGGTCCATGGCATCGATCAGCAAGTCCGTGGTCCAGTTGGGCACGACCTGGTCGGGTGGATTGGCAGCATTGCCGACCACTTCGGTCATGTTGATCGGAACGGCAGCGGCCGCACGCGCGGCATAGTTGAGCGGGTCGCCGGAATCCATCGCCGTCTGCGCCCACTGGAAGAAATCCTCGTAAAGGAGCGTACCCGGCGTGAGTCCGGCCTGTTCGAGCCCCTGCTGGATGACGGGGCCGAGTGCGGGCGAGGTCTTGAGCAGGTAAGCCACCTTGCCGCCCGGCTCGGACAGCGTTGCCGACTGCAGTTTGATCGTCGTGCCGTAACCGGGCAGATTCGGCACTTCGGCGACATAGGGAATGCCGGCGATTGCGCCGAGCGACAGGCTTGCGAAGTGTATTTCCAGCGGATCAAATCTTTCCACAGTCGGGGTGCCGTTATTCAAGGTACCGAAGCGGGCACCGGGCAGGCTTGCCGTGAGGTGCAGGAGATCGGCCACGGCCTCGCGCAGGTTGTCGCGGCTGGTGAGCAGATAGGACAGGTTGATGAAATAGCTTCCCGAGGCCGCGATGGCCGTCCCGGGCGGCGGCGCGCCAGTGCCCAGATCCGGGGGCAGGTTGAAGGTGCGCTCGCCGGTGACGAGCTGCGGCGCGATCTTCGCCACCAGTTGATTCTGGTAGAAGGGGTTGGATGGTTCGGTGATGCCGTGGAGCGGCAGGTCGATGGCGACGGTCGCGATTCCGAACTGTGCGAAGCTGTCGGCGACGGCCAGGTCCTGAAGCCGGTTGCCGGCGAGGCCGTGCTGGAAGATCGCGACGGGCCAACCGTTTGCGGGATAGGTTCCGCCCTCGGCGAACCAGGGCGAGCCCTGGGCCGGGATCGTCATGACGACGGGCACCGTGACGGTGCCGCTTGGAACGGCTCGGGTGTTGTAGCGGGTGAGGAAGCTCCCGTTCGCACCGTGCCAGAAACTGGTCAGGGGCGCCGTGAGGTCTCCGCCGGTGGGAAGGCCGGAGTAATAGGGCAGGGCGAGCGTGCCGACGAACACTTCGGCGTAGCCCTTGAGTGCCGGATTGATGGCATGGGTCGTCTGGCCCAGATCCTGAAACGCGAAGGCACCGGGCTTCGCACTCCCGGTAATCGCGGCGAGGATGTCGCCCCCGGACTGGGTGGAGAAGGTCCAGATCATGGCGATGTGGGCGGGGCCGATTCCGGCCGCCTTCTGCGCGGCGCCGAGCATCGCTGCGAACAGCGGCTCGACTGCGGCGAGCGTCGGGTCGGAGGGCTGTGTGCCCGCTGCGATGGCCTGTTTCAGCTCCGCGAATGACTCGGAGGCTTGCGCCGAGTTGCCGTTCACATCCTTGATGCCGTCGGTCAGAACGACCATGAAGGAGTTGTCGGGGCCGAGCGTGCCGGTGGGCGTGATTTCGAGCACGGAAGGGTCGGCGGGAGACAGGCTGAGCCGGTAGTCGCTGCCGGCCTCGAGCAGCCCGTTGACGCCGACCACGGCATAACCCTTTTGCGGATCGGTCTTGACCGAAAACACATAGACGTTGCCCGCGAGGCTGGCCGGGTCGAGCGGCTGGCTGAACTGCTCGGTGATGGGCGCGGTGCTGGAGAAGCCATCGAGCGTATTGAGCGCTACCAGCGGTTGCGAGTAATCGCCGGGATCGGGCAGGCCGGGGATGTTGAGCGTGCCGTCGGTCGAGCCGCTAAAGTAGAGATCGTTGGGAAATGGCAGGATGAAACCCGTGGGGGCGAGCGCAAAGTCCGCGTGGAAGCCGGCGCCCGGAGCCGGGCTCGGCTTGGGGTTGCTGCTCGAGACCCCGCAGCCGGCAAGCAGGGCGAGGAGGCCGATCAGAAGCGGGGCAAGCGAGAGCAGCGAGTTGCGCTTCGGCATGGGCCCTTCCTCTTCCTCCGCAAGGGAAATGTTGTCGGAGTCCGGCTCGCGAACCGGCTCTCCCGTCACAGCCAGTAAAGCACAAATGCCTCGCTTGTGCAACGGGATTCGGGCTTCGGCCGTGTGGTGTAGGGTGCCGGGAAGCCGGGTTGCCGCGGCGCAGGGAGGGTTGGCATCGTGAAGCGCAGAGCCGGAGAACTGCGCATCGTGGGCGGCGCCTGGCGCGGCCGGCGCCTGCACTTTACCGCCGCTCCCGGCCTGCGCCCGACGCCCGATCGGTTACGCGAGACGCTCTTCAACTGGCTGGGCGATTGGATCGTCGGGCGGCGGGTGCTGGACCTTTACGCCGGGAGCGGGGCACTCGGCATCGAAGCGCTGTCGCGTGGCGCGGGCGGCGCGGTCTTTATCGAGCGTTCGGCGCCGACTGCCGCCGCCTTGCGCGCGAACCTCGGCCGCCTTGGCGCCGGAGCGGTGCGCGTCGAGTGTGCCGATGCGCGGGAATTCCTGCATTCTGCGTCCGACCGCTTCGACCTGGTCTTCGTGGACCCGCCATGGGCGAGCGGACTCGCCGGAGACAGCCTCTCGCTCCTCGCGATGCATTCGCTGCTTGCCCCCGATCACCGCGTCTACTTGGAGCAAGCCGTTGATGTTGCAGATAATTTTTTTCCTCAGTGGGAGGAGATCAAGCGTACTCGTGTCGGCGGCGCTTACGGCCGGCTCCTGCGCTTGGGAGAGGACTTGTGAGTGCGGAACGCCGGAAAATTTTTTACCACGACCTTGACTTTTCAAAATAGCCTGCTATAGTTAAGCCCGTGGCCCTTGAATAAGGCCACGTCAGGCCATCTCGGAATTTTATGTAAGCCATTGATATCGTGAAGAATACACAACAAGATGCGCAATTTTTTGGCGACTGGAGTGCAGTCGCGGTGCCCTTAGGCCGTCTTTACGTACCCGCTTGACGCGGGTATTTTTTTGTTTGTTCATCTGACTTTCGGGAGATTGAGTCATGAGTCGTAAGCCCAAATATTGGTTGGCCGCAGTTGGAGCGCTCGCGTTGGCAGTTGTTGTCGGCGCACCGTTCGTGCCCGTTTCTTCGGCTTCTCCGAACCACGCGGCGGCGGTGAAACAGCACAAGCCTTCGGGCCTGACCGCGCATAGCATTGCCAATGCCCGGAAGGCCGGCATGCCGAGCAAGCTGGTAACGATGGCGCCGCAGACGAGCCTGAAGCTGCTCGCGCGCGCGACCCAAGTCGGTCCGCATGCCGCGCACGCGAAAATCGGGATCATCATTGGCATGAGGCTTCGCAACCAGGCCAAGCTTCAGGCTTTCCTCGAACAGGTGCAAAATCCGCACAGCGCGGTGTATCATCAATGGCTGACGCCGTCGGAGTTTACGGCGCGTTACGGGCCGACCAAGTCCGATGTGGCCGCTGTGGAGGCCTTTCTCAAGGCGCACGGCATTACGGTCAAGAGCGTCTCCCGGAACCGTATCCTGATTCATACCGTGGCGACGACGGCAGTGTACGATCATGCGTTCGGCATAGAAATCAATGACTACAAACTGAACGGGCGAAGCTTCTTCTCCACGACCGACAGGCCGAAGATTCCGCGTGCGATTGCACCGTTGATCTCGGGCATCATCGGGCTGAACCGGGGTGTGCAGGTGCATGCGCATTCCTTTTTCAAGCCTGCGGGCGCGGCGACGCGGGGCTTGCAGCCGCACGAGATGCCGCCGGCCTCGCTGACCGAGATGAACCCCCTGCAGATTGCCCACGCCTACAATTGGCCCGACATCACCGACTCCGCGAACGGCGCGGGGGCGACGATCGGGATCGTGACCGCGGCAAGTATGAATGTCGCGGCAAGCGATTACAACACGTTCTGGGATTCTTTCGGCCTGCCCGAGCACACGGTTACCCTGGTTCCCGTGAATGGTGGCGGTCCCTCGAACGGTCAAGCCATCGGCGAGACCTTGCTCGATATCGAATACAGCGGTGCGATGGCGCCCGGGGCCGCACAGCGTGTCTATGTGGCCAACTGGGGCGACGGCAGTCTTGACGGCACGCTTGGGGGCCTTTCCGATGCTTTCAACCAGTTGGTGGAAGACAACAATGTGGATGTGATGACCACGAGCTGGGGCTGGTGCGCGCTGGGCTATCCCACCGGCGTCGTTGCGACCGACGAGGGAATCTTCGCGCAGGGGGTGGTCCAGGGTATTTCGATGTTCGCTGCCGCGGGCGATTCGGGGGCCCATGATTGCCCGGCAGGCATAGGCAATGCCTACAACAACGCGGATTATCCCTCTGCGAGCCAATATGTAACGGCAGCGAACGGCACGCAACTCACGATTTCAGATCTTGTCGGCACCTACGGCAGTGAGGTTGCCTGGGATGATCCCAACTGTTTCGACCAAGGGTTGGGTGCGACCGGTGGCGGGATCAGCGCCGTTATTGACAAGCCAACTTGGCAGACTGGCGCTGGTGTGCCGAGTGATGTGGACAAGCGTATGAATTCCGATGTAGCTTTAACTGCCAGTTGCAGTCGTCCACTTCTGACCTATCAGTCTGGTCAGTGGTACGACACGGCGGGCACCAGCGCGGTGGCACCCATGCTGGCGGGGCTGTTTGCTCTTGCGGTGAGCGAAAGCGGGACCCGGCTGGGCCAATCGAATTCTC
Organism: uncultured Gammaproteobacteria bacterium; assembly: GCA_964554305.1. Lineage (GTDB taxonomy): Bacteria > Pseudomonadota > Gammaproteobacteria > JAKDMP01 > JAKDMP01 > JAKDMP01. The sequence goes on along the minus strand of CAZKOE010000042.1, from coordinate 3,798 downwards.
TGCTCTACGCCGACGCTAATAACCATTACAGTTCGGACTTTCACGATGTCACCTCGGGTTGCAATGGTTATCTGCCCGACGGCACGACGCAATCCTGCTCTAAGGCCAATTGGGATCATCCCACCGGCTGGGGCAGCGTAAATGCGCAGAGTCTGCTTGCTCATATCGGTATTCAGGGGCCCAGAGGTACGCTCAGCGGAACGGTCACGGCTGCAGCAACCGGCTCCGCGATTGCCGGCGCCAAGATCGTTGCGGTTGCCAGTGGAACCTCCTACGCTGCGACGAGCGCATCCGACGGCACTTATTCGCGCGTATTGCCGGTGGGCAATTTCACCGTCACGGTGAGCGATTACGGTTACCAGAAGGTGACGACCTCGGCCCAGATTACCGACGGCAACACAACGACCGAGAACTTCGCGTTGCAGGCGGCGCCGATGGTCACGCTCTCCGGCAAGGTGACCGATGGTTCCGGTCACGGTTACCCGTTGTATGCCGACATCAAGGTGACTGCCCAGGGCGTCGGTCAGGTGGCGGACGTCTGGACCAATCCCACGACGGGCAAGTACAGTGTCAAGTTGCCGGAAGGGACGACCTACACGCTGAATGTGGCTGCGGCCTTCGATGGCTACAACACGGGCATCGCGACCGAAGACCTCACCGGCGACGCGACCAAGAACTTTGCCTTGACTGTCAGCGGCGCCTGCACGGCGCCCGGTTATCACTCTGTGAACGGCGGTGGCATCAGCGAGGACTTCAACGAGGGCAGCTTCCCGCCCACGGGTTGGACGGTGACCCAAGAGCCCAACACCAATGTAGTCTGGATGTTGGCCAGCCAGCTACCGGAGGACACCGGAAACTACACCGGCGGTACAGGCGATGCGGCCTCCGCCGACAGCAACGCCCTTAACGGGAGCAGCGCCCCCGGTGGCACGCTGCCTTACGACACCTCGCTCATCACGCCGCCGATTCCGGCGACGTCGGTCGGTGCCGCGGCCAGTGTGCATTACCTTGCCAACTATCAGGCAATCGAAGACAACTTCGACCTCGACATTCGTGCGAATGGTGGACCCTGGCATACGCTCCTGCATTGGACGGCCGACCACGGTTCGTTGACCAGCACCCCGGGTGTGGCGGTACGCCAGAGCTTGAAGGGCTATGTTCCGGCGAGCGGCACCTTCCAGCTCCGCTGGCGCTATTACGCTCCGACTCCGGAGTGGGCCTGGTATGCCCAGATCGACGATGTCGGCTTCGGCAGTTGCGCGCCGGTTCCCGGCGGCTTGGTCGGCGGTGTCGTGACGGATGCCAAGACTGGCGAAGGGATTGTCGGCGCGAAGGTAACCGACGACTTGGGTGATACGACGATGACGCTCGTCAACCCCGCGGATCCGAATCTGGCGGCAGGCACCTACGGGTTCTTCGTTCCCGCCGGCGACCGGACGTTGACCGTCTCCAAAGGGAACTACAGCCCGGTCATGGCCCAGGTAACGGTGAACAACAATGCGGTCGTGCAAAAGGACTTCGCGCTCAGCGGTGCCAAGTTTACGGCCAATCCGGACTCCTTCACCATGAACATCATGGTGGGCAATTCGGCGACAGCCTCGTTCGCGATCAGCAACGTCGGAGATGAGAAGGGGGCGTTCAAGATCCTTGCGATCAATTCTGCGCCGCCGACTGATTCGTCAGCAACGAGCAACGTCCCCTTGCGCACTATCAAGGTTAAGGACGGGATGAGAGTTCGTATGGATCAGTTGGGGACACCCACGATTGCGTCTCTTTCTCCAGCGCCACATGCCGCCGGCTCTTGGGTGACACTCGCAAGCCTCCCCGAGGCTATCGCCGATGCGCTGGCCGCGACGGATCCGGCTACCGGAAAGGTCTATTTTGTAGATGGACTGGACGCGACTGCCGCTTCCGACTCCGAAGGGTATGTTTACGATCCCGACAGTGACAGTTGGTCTCCCATCGCGGATGCTCCGATTGGGCGTCAGAGCCCGATCGGCGGGTTCATCAACGGTAAGCTGTATGTCGCGGCCGGCTTTGGCCCCGGCACTGGCGCTCCGCCTGGGGAGGTGGATGTCTATGATCCCAAGGCCAACACTTGGAGTACCGGCCCAGCCGCTCCTGTGCCAGTTGCGGGCCGGGCAGGAGGCGCCATTGTGAACGGGAAATTGTATGTCGTCGGAGGTTGTAATGACGGCAGTTGTGCAAGCCCGCTAACCGCCGTACAAATTTACGATCCCGCGACTCAGACGTGGAGTTCGGGTCCGGATTATCCGGCAGCAGGCATAGTTGGAGAAGAGTGTGGTGCCATAAAGGGCAAATTGTACTGCGTGGGCGGCACGGACGGCAGCGCCATACAAACGGCGGGATTTGTGCTCGATACAAATGATATGGGCGCGGGTTGGCAGCCGATCGCCGATTCGCCAGGGTTCTACCGTGCGGCTGTTGTAGCGGCAAATGGTAAATTACTGCTCTCGGCCGGTATTAACGCCGCAGGGGCCGTCACGAACGAAGGTTCCGCCTACGATCCCAACACCGATACTTGGAGCCCTCTGCCGAATGCCAACTTCACGTATGCAGACCCCGCGGGAGCCTGCGGCTTTTACAGTATCGGCGGCGACGTTCCGGGTGCGCTCGGTGTCACCCCGAAGGCGGACGTTGAGTTGCTGCCAGGCCACGACAAATGTGGCACCGGCAAGATACCGTGGCTCACGGTAGCGCCGACACAAGGCACGTTGGCGCAGGGCGCCTCGACAAGGGTCATGCTCACCTTCGATGGCTCGAAGCAGAAGGAGTTCACCACGACTCAGGGTTATCTCAAGGTCAATGGCGGCTTGGGGACTGCCCCGATTGTGGCCCTGACGGTGAACTGGTTGCCGCAGCCGGTGGACCTCAACGTCTCGGGCAGCGTGAGCCCGACCGGCGTGGTGCACCAGGGGGACAATCTAGCCTACACCATCACGGTGCAGAACCTGCCCGATGCCGGTGGTTCGGCCACGCAGACGACGCTTACCTACCAGATCCCGCAGGGCGTGAATTATCTCGCCTCGAGCGGGATGGTGTGCGCACCGCCCGCACCGACGAGCGGCCAGGCGCACGCAGCGGGGATCATCGTTCCGGTGGCGCCGAGGCCTGCCTCGGTGGTGGGTCCGGCGACCGTGGTTTGCAATGTGGGAACGTTGCAGCCGAACCAGGGTAAGCTGGTGACGATTGCAGTGCGCGCGACGGCCGCGGCAAGCTCGGTCAGTGCCACTTTTGTGGCGGATGCCCGCGAGCCGGACAGCAACTCCGAGGACAACACGCTGGTCCTCGACACCAACCCGAATACGGGTCCGCCCGGCCCGCCCGGCCCGCCTGGAAGCACCGGTGCACCGGGTCCCGTCGGTCCGCCCGGCCCGCCCGGCCCGCCTGGAAGCGTTGGTGCGCCCGGTCCCATTGGCCCGCCTGGAGCGCCCGGAAGTGCTGGTGCCCCTGGTCCGGCCGGTCCGCCCGGAAGTGCCGGTGCCCCCGGTCCAGCTGGTCCGGCCGGTCCGCCCGGACCCCAAGGTCCGAAGGGCCCGAAAGGAAGCGGTGGGTTGGCTTTCGGAGGGATAGCCCTGTTGACCCTCCTCGCCCTGTCGGTCGGTGCGGTGGAAACCCGCAAGCGCAGGGAGCGTCGTCAGCAACGCTGACGCCGATAGCCTCCAGGCAATCGCAAGCCTGGGCGACAAGATGGGGGCGGCTTCGGCCGCCCCCTTTTTGTACGCCCGGCATGGGCACGATCTTGGAGGTGGAAGTCCTCCCATGAGTAGACCACAG
>CAZKOE010000041.1:0-16380 GCA_964554305.1 uncultured Gammaproteobacteria bacterium | reverse complement strand
GAACAGCGCGCCGGGAAGCATCATGACCTTGACGGCGGTTTCGCCGCGGCGAGCGAGTTCCCAGGCCGGTGGCATGTGCTGGAGCACGCGTTTGCCGCCCTCGCGCAGGGTCGTGTACATGCGCCCCGAGAGGAGGCGGCTGAAGTAATTGACCATTGCGCCGACGTTCTCGGAGATCGACATCGCGTTGTCGTTCAGGATCACGAGCATGTTCGGGCGCGCGTCGCCGCCGTGGTTGAGCGCCTCGAAGGCCATGCCGGCCGTCATCGCGCCATCGCCGACCACGGCGACCACCTTGCGCGGATCGCGCTTCTCGCGCAGCGCGAGCGCCATGCCGAGCGCCGCGCCCGCGGCCGTGCCGGCGTGGCCGACGCCGAGGGTGTCGTAGGGGCTCTCCTCGCGCCGCGGAAAGGGAGCGAGTCCGTTGAATTTGCGGATGGTATGAAGTTGGTCGCGCCGGCCGGTGAGCACCTTGTGCGGGTAGGCCTGGTGGCCGACGTCCCAGACGATGCGATCGCCGGGCGTATCGTAAATGTAATGCAGGGCCACCGTGAGCTCTACGGCGCCGAGGCCGGCGGCGAAATGTCCGCCGATCCCGCTGACCGTCTCGATGAGGTAGGCACGCAACTCGCGCGCGACGGCCTCCAGGCGCTCTTCCGGCAGCGCGCGCAAATCCGCGGGTGATTCGATGTCCGCCAGCAGCGGGTATTTCCGGATTTCGCTCACGGGCGCGCCCTCGCGATCAAAGTCGTTACATTATCAGGCTATCGTCAAACCGATACAAGCACCCGGCCGCCGGATATTGCCCGCCAGGCTGTCTTGCGCCCGCTCACGGCCCCGGCAATTCCGCTTGGCGCCCCCCCGTTGCTCTTTGCGGTGCGCGCATTCGCTCAACGCATCCGTTAAAATAATCCGTGACGCGAAACGATCCGCGTCGTTTTTGTGAGAATCCGACGGACTAAACCACAGTTATCGTGATCCACGTTCCCAGAGGTCTCGACGCCGGCCGTCCCGCGACGCCGGCGCCCGCATTGTCGAGCCATTCATGAAGAGCATCGAAGAACGCGAACAAACGTCTCCGCTTTACGGCGGGAGCGCCCCCTTTGTCGAATCATTGTATGAAAGCTGGCTTGCCGATCCGGGCTCCGTGCCGGAAGCCTGGCGGCACTGGTTCGAGACGAACGGCGTGGCCACGGACCGGCCGCGCGCGCCGCTGGAGCGAGAACTGGTTGAGCGGGCCCGCGCCCCGCGTCCGCGTATTGCGGCCGGCGGCGGCGCGTTCGACGGTGCGGCCCAGCGCCTGCTCGATGCCTGGCGCCTGCGCGGGCACCTGATCGCAGACACCGATCCGCTCGGCATGAAACTGGACCGGAACAAGCCGCCCCGGGTCGACGAGCTGGAGCCGTCCTCGCACGGGCTCGGCGCGGCGAACCCCGAGACGGAAGTCGAAACCGACTGGGCGGGGCATGTGTCGCGCCGCCCGCTGGGCGAACTGATCGAAGCCGCGCGCCGTGTCTACGGCGGCCACATGGCCGTCGAGTTTTCGCACGTTTCCGACCCCGCCGAATGGGGCTGGCTCGCCGAGCACATCGAGGGCGGCAACGGCTACGCGGATTTCAGCGTGCAGGAACGCCGCCGGGTGCTTGCCGGCCTGACTGCGGCCGAGGGCCTGGAGAAATACCTCCATCGGCGCTACGTCGGACAGAAGCGGTTCTCGCTCGAAGGCGGCGACACCCTGATTCCGATGCTGAACGATCTGATCCGCCGCGCCGGTGCCGACGGCGTCAGGGAAATCGTGATGGGCATGGCGCATCGCGGGCGTTTGAACGTTCTGATCAACGTGCTTGGGAAGTCGCCCGAGGAGCTGTTTTCCGAGTTCGAGGGCAGTTACGAGCCGCGCGGGCAATCCGACACCGGCGATGTGAAATATCATCTCGGCTTCTCCTCCGACGTGGAAACGGCCGGCGGCAGGACGCACCTGGTGCTGGCCTTCAACCCTTCGCATCTGGAAGCCGTGGATCCCGTCGTTGAGGGCTCGGTGCGCGCGCGCCAGGATCGTGGCGGCGATCCCCGCGGCGAGAAGGTGCTCCCGGTACTGATTCACGGCGATGCTTCGCTCGCCGGTCAGGGCGTGGTGATGGAAACGCTGCAGATGTCGAAGACCCGCGGCTTCGGCACCGGCGGCACGGTGCATATTGTCATCAACAACCAGGTCGGATTCACCACCAGCGACCTGCGCGATTCGCGCTCCAGCCGCTATTGCACCGACATCGCAAAAATGATTGAAGCACCCGTGCTGCGCGTGAACGGCGACGATCCCGAGGCCGCGCTCGCCGCGTTACGCCTGGCCTTCGCCTTCCGCCAACGTTTCGGCAAGGATGCCTTCGTGGATCTCGTCTGCTACCGTCGCCACGGTCACAACGAAGCCGACGAACCGGCGGTTACCCAACCGCTGATGTACGCGGTTATACGCAAACATCCGACGCCGCGCGAACTGTATGCCGAGCGCTTGCGGCAGGCGGGCACGATCGGCGAAGACGCTGCGGCGACGCTCGTCAACGAATACAACGACGGCCTGGAAGCCGGGCGGGTAGTGGAAGAGGCGACGCTCGAGCACGAGAAAAAATCGGGCGCGAGCGGCTGGGCCGGGCTGCGGGGCGCGAGTTGGGAAACCGAGGCCGATACGGCTGTCCCGCTCGAGCGTTTGCGCGACCTCGGCGCCGGGCTGTGCCGCTTGCCCGAGGGTTTTTCGCCGCACAACCGGGCGGCGCGGATTCTGGCCGAGCGGCAAAAGATGATCACGGGCGAGAGCCCCCTCGACTGGGGCTGCGCGGAGAACCTCGCCTACGCAAGCCTCGTCACCGAAGGCTATCCCGTGCGCCTGACCGGGCAGGATACGGTGCGTGGCCCGTTTTTTCACCGCCACGCGGCCTATTACGATACCGAGACCGACGAGGCCTGGGCACCGCTCGACCATCTGAGCGCGGACCAGGCACCGTTCATGGCCTACGATTCGTTGCTGTCCGAGAATGCGGTAATCGGCTTCGAGTACGGCTATGCGACCACTCGCGTCGATACGCTGACTCTGTGGGAGGCGCAGTACGGCGACTTCGCGAACAGCGGCCAGGTTATGGTCGATCAGTTCATCAGCTCGGGTGAGGCGAAATGGGGGCGTCTGTGCGGACTGGTTCTGCTGCTGCCGCACGGTTACGAGGGCGCGGGTCCGGAGCACTCCTCGGCCCGGCTCGAGCGCTACCTCCAGCTCTGCGCGGCGAACAACATGCAGGTGTGCGTGCCGAGCGGCGCCGCGCAGATTTTCCACCTGCTGCGCCGTCAGATTTTGCGCCCGTTCCGCGCGCCGCTCGTGGTCATTACGCCGAAGAGCCTGCTGCGGCACAAGCTTGCTGCCTGCTCGCTCGAGGATCTTGCGACGGGCGGTTTCCGCCTCGTCATCCCCGAGGTCGAGCAGCGCGATCCCAAACGCATCCGGCGCGTGATCTTCTGCTCCGGCAAGGTTTACTACGAACTCGTCACCCGGCGCGAGAAGGAGGGTGGCCTGGACGAGACGGCCATCGTGCGCATCGAACAGCTCTATCCCTTCCCGCGCGAGGCCTATGCGGCCGAGATCAATCTCTACCGCGAGGCGCGCGAAATCGTCTGGTGCCAGGAAGAGCCCGAGAACCAGGGCGCCTGGTACCAGATTCAGCACCGCTTGCGCGAACCGCTCAATCGTCGCCAGACCCTGATTTACGCTGGGCGTGTCGGCGCCGCCGCGCCCGCCACCGGCTACGCCAAACAGCATCGCGCCGAGGAAGATGCGCTCGTCGAGGAGGCGCTCGGGATCGGCGAACAAGCGGCCCTGCAGGGCAAAGTCAAAAAAATGGAGTCCCAATGAGCATCGAAATCAAGGTTCCCGAACTGCCGGAATCCATCACCGAGGCAACGCTCGTTGCCTGGCACAAGAAGCCGGGCGAGGCGGTCGAGCGCGATGAAAACCTGGTGGATATCGAGACCGACAAGGTCGTGCTCGAGGTTCCCGCCCCGGCGGCCGGCGTGCTGAAGGAAATCAAGGTCGAGGACGGTGCGACGGTCGGCGCCGGCGACCCGATCGGACTGCTTGACGAGGGTGCCGGCGGCGGGGCACCCGCGAAGGAAACGGAAGCCGAAAAGGAAGCCGAACCCGCTAAGGAAGAAAAGAGGGAAGCGAGAGAGGAGCCGGGGCAAAAGGCGGAGCAACCGGAACAGGGCGAGGCGAAACCGCTGTCGCCGTCCGTGCGCCGCCTGATCGAAGAACATGAACTTGATCCGGTGAAAATTCCGGCCTCCGGGCGCGATGGGCGGTTGACCAAGGCCGATGTATTGAGTTTTCTCGAACGCGGCTCGGAGCCGGAAGAGAAGAAGCCCGCGCCCGCACAAGGCCGGGCGCCCGCACTGCGTCCGGCCTCGGCCGGCGCGCGCGAAGAGCGACGCGTACCGATGTCGCGCATGCGTGCGCGTATCGCCGAGCGCCTGCTCGAATCGCAGAAGACCACGGCCATGCTCACCTCTTTCAACGAAGTGGATCTCGGCGCCGTAATGGCAATCCGCAAGCGCTACAGGGAAGCTTTCCAGGAAGAGCACGATGTGCGGCTCGGCTACATGTCGTTTTTCGTCAAGGCGGCCGTGCGCGCGCTGCGCCGGTATCCGGTCGTCAACGCCGCGATCGAGGATAACAACATCGTGTATCACGACTATTGCGACATCGGCGTTGCGGTTTCGACCGATCGCGGTCTGATGGTGCCGGTGTTGCGCGATTGCGACGGGCTCGGCTTCGCCGAGATCGAGCGACAGATCGCGGACTATGCGAAGCGTGCGCGCGACGGCAAGATCGCGCTCGAGGACATTACCGGCGGCACCTTCACCATTACCAACGGCGGCGTATTCGGCTCGCTGCTCTCGACGCCGATCATCAACCCGCCGCAGAGCGCGATTCTCGGCATGCACAAGATCCAGGAACGGGCGATGGTGGTGGACGGCGAGATGAAGATCCGCCCGATGATGTACATTGCAATTTCCTACGATCATCGCATCATCGACGGCAAGGAAGCCGTGCTTTTCCTCGTCGCGATCAAGGAGGCGCTCGAAGACCCGGCCCGCCTCCTCATTGATCTTTAATCGGCGTTGAATTATCACGCAGAGAGCGCAGAGCACGCAGAGATTTGAGCCGTTTACTCTACCGGTCCGCAATCGTTCTCCGCGTGCTCTGCGGTGAATCTGAATTTTGAATTTGACGAGTGATGGACGCCATCGCATCGCGCTTGAAGTTGTTGACGTTTTTTCTCTGTGATCTCTGTGTACTCTGTGGTGAAATGCGAATTTGATTTGAGGAGTGAAAGATGAGTGACGACAGCTTTGACGTGATCGTGATCGGCGGCGGGCCGGGCGGCTACGTGGCCGCGATCCGCGCCGCGCAGAACGGCCTGAAAACGGCCTGTGTGGACAACTGGCAGAACCGCGACGGCAAGCAGGCCTTCGGCGGCACCTGTCTCAACGCCGGCTGCATTCCGTCGAAGGCGATGCTCGAAGCCTCCGAGCTGTACGAGCGTACCGGGCACGAATTTGGCGACTTCGGCATCAAGGTCGAGAAGTTCGCGCTCGATCTTGGCACCATGCAGGATCGCCGCGCGAAAATTGTCAAACAGCACACCGGCGGCATCGCTCAGCTTTTCCAGGGCAACAAGGTCACGGGCATCGCCGGCACCGGCAAGCTCGACAAGAACGGCAAGGTCTCTGTCGAGGGGCTCGATGGCAAGAAACAAACGCTTACGGCGAAGAACGTGATCCTCGCCGCAGGTTCGACGCCCGTCGAGTTGAAGTCGCTCCCCTTCGATCACGAGACTGTCGTGGATTCTTGGGATGCACTCGAATGGGAGCAGGTGCCGAAGCGGCTCGGCGTGATCGGCGCCGGTGTGATCGGGCTCGAAATGGGGAGTATCTGGCGGCGGCTGGGGAGCGAAGTCACGATCCTCGAAGCGCTCGACGAATTCCTGCCGATGGTGGACGAGCAGGTCGCGAAGGAAGCGCAGAAGCAGTTCAAGAAGCAGGGCCTCGACATCCGCCTGGGCACGAAGGTGACCGGCGCGAAGAAGGGCAAGAACGGCGTGAAACTTTCCTACGAGACGAAGGACGGCAAGGAATCGCTCGACGTGGACAAGGTGCTGGTCGCCGTCGGCCGCCGGCCGGTTGCGGACGGCCTGCTGGGAAAGGATGCGGGCGTCGCCGTGGACGAGCGCGGTTTCGTCAAGGTGGACGAAGAATGCCGCACCGGGGTCGCGGGCGTGTGGGCGATCGGCGATCTCGTGCGTGGCCCGATGCTCGCGCACAAGGCGAGCGAGGAGGGCGTGATGGTCGCCGATCTCATCGCCGGGAAGGTGGCCGAGGTCAATTACGAAACGGTGCCGTCGGTCATCTACACGGCGCCAGAAATCGCCTGGGTCGGGAAAAGCGAGCAGCAGCTCAAGAGGGAAGGCGTGCCGGTGAAGACGGGACGCTTCCCGTTCATGGCCAACGGGCGTGCGAACGCGCTCGGCATGCCGGCCGGGATGGTCAAGATGATCGCGCACAAGGATACCGACGAGATTCTCGGCGTGCACATCATCGGCCCGTTCGCCTCGGAACTGATCGCGGAAGCCGTACTCGCGATGGAATATCGCGCCAGCGCCGAGGATATCCAGCTCACGATGCACGCGCATCCGACGCTCTCCGAGGCGATGCACGAGGCGGCGCTCGCCGTGGACAAGCGGGCGATCCACATCGCCAACCGCCGCTGATACGCCCGCAAGACTCGACCCCGTTGCCAAGCGCCTGATCGGGCTGCGCCTCGCGCGCAGCTTCGGGCAGGGGGCGTTGGTCGTCGACCTCGCGCTCTATCTCAAGGCACTCGGCTGGAGTGCGGTTGCAATCGGCACCGTGCTGGGGGTTACCGGAGTCGTGGCGGCAACCCTGAGTCTGATGGTGGGCATCGCGAGCGACCGGTTCGGGCGCAAGCCGTTTCTCGTCGCCTCCGAAACGCTCATGATTGCCTGCGCGGCCACCGCCTTTGCAACCGCCGACCCTTGGGCATTGTGGCCGGCCATCGTGCTGGCGGGCCTCGGGCGCGGCATGAACGGTGCCGCCGGTTTCTTCAGCCCGGCCGAGCAATCCTGGCTGGCCCGGGTGGTGAGCCTCGGTGAGCGCGGTCGCGTGTATAGCCTCAACCTGGCCGGCGGTTCGCTCGGCATGGCCGTCGGGGCGGGTCTTGCGACCTTGCCGGATGTGCTGGCGCCCACTTTTGGCACGCTGTTTGCCTTTCGTTTGCTGTTCCTGATTCCCATCATCGCCTCCGGCTTCAATCTGTTCTCGCTGGCCCGCATGCGCGAAACCGGCACTGAAGCTTCTCCGGCGCCACCCGCCCCGAAACGCAGCGGGCGACGTCGGAGCGAAAATCGCCTGCTCACGACGCTGGTCGGACTCAACGTGACCAACGGGCTTGGGGTGGGTTTGATCGCGCCGCTTCTGAGTTACTGGTTTGCCCTGCGCTTCGGACTCGGGCCGTCGGCCATCGCGCCTTTTTTCGCCGCGACTTTTGTGGTAGGCGGGCTGGCGGCGCTCGCCACGGGGCGGTTGAGCGAAAAGATCGGCGTGGTACCGGCGGTGGTGTCGGTGCGCACGTTGAGCGTACTCATTCTCGTGCTTGTACCGCTGATGCCGGTCTATGCGTTTGCGGCCGGCCTGTATGCACTGCGCTCGGCGCTCAACCGCGGATCGGTAGGCGCACGCCAGGCGCTCGTGGTGTCGCTCGTCGGCGAGGACCGGCGCGGGCTCGCGGTCAGCCTCGGGACTTCATCCTTTCAGTATGCCCAGAGCATCGGTCCGGTCATAACGGGGGCATTGATCGAAATTGGCGCCCTCCTGGCTCCATTCTTCGGCGCCGCCGGCCTGCAACTGCTGTATGCTGTCGGTTTCTGGTACGCCTTCCGCCGCCACGATCCCTCTCGACCCGTGAAACCCGGCTGACAGTTTCCTACTTGATGACAACCCCCCATGCGGTGGTGATGGACTCGCCCGGTTCGAGGCGGATGAGCCCCTCGCCGCTGGCAAAACCGTTGGGGGCCGCGGTCATCGGTTCGACGCCGAGTCCGCGGCGCTGCCGGTGAGGTGCGAGCGTGTCGCCGGTGTAGATTTCCAGATACTTGAAGTGCTCGTTCGCCCACAAGCCGACTTCGCGGCCGGCTTTCGAGCGTACCCGCGCCCAGGCGCGGCCGTCGCCGTCGCGCGCGAGTTCGGTGAAGGCGTAATCAATTTTTTGTGCGCCGAGTCGGCGCCACTCGCGAAAGTCGTAATCGGAGCCCTTGACCGGCTCGGTACCGGTCGGGATTTGCTGGGCGCCCGTCGGCAGCCATTTTTCCGCCTTGAGTTCGAGTTCCAACTCGTCAATCGTGTCCGTATCGCAGCGCAGGTAGGGATGCTGGCCGCAGGCGTAGGGGCAAGGTTCGCCGCCCAGGTTGTGCGCTGTGGTGCGCGCGGTCAGGCCGTCATCGTCGAGGGTGTATTCGACGGCGATATCCACGGTGAACGGGTAGCCCGTTTGCGGATGAATCCTCAGGCCGACGACGATGCGGTTTGCGTCGTGCTCGCGAAGCCGCCAGTTCGCCCAGCGCCCGAACCCGTGAATCGCATTATTCTGCGCGGGTTCGGTGAGGGCGACCTGATAGTCGTTGTCGTCGAAGCGGTAGCGTCCGTCCTTGATGCGGTTCGGCCAGGGCACGAGTGGCATGTTGTGCGCGCCGTCGCACATGGCATCGAGCGGGAAGGGATCGAGTACGGCGATGCCGTCTCGCTCGTACTCGCGCAGGCCGCCGCCGACCTCGACGACGGTTGCGCGTGCGTTGCCGTGGCGGATTTCCCATTGTTCGCCGGATGGAGGAACAGGCATGAAATTTCTCCTTGAAACACGCGGCTATTATGGCGTACTCGGTTTTTCGCTGCGCGTCGGTGTTCCGTCATGTGCCATTGTAAAAGCGGCTGAGCTGTCTGAATAGCGCGGGCAGTTCAGCCGCGAGCACCTGTGGTTGTTCGAAGAAGACCTCACTCGTCACGGCGAAGAACTCGCCGGGGTTTTCGAGCGCATAGTCGTCTATGGGCAGAGGCGCGCCGGCGTCGAAGCGGCCTTGCAGGCGATTCCATGCCGCCGTGAAGGCCTCGGTCCATTCCGGCGTGCTCATGCCGCGCGGGAGCGGCGGATAGCCGTTCGCCTCGCCGTTGCGCATGTCGAGCTTGTGCGCCATCTCGTGGATTACCACGTTATGCCCGGGCGGCGTCCCGGCCCGGAGCACGTCGCTCCAGGCGAGAATGACGGGGCCCTGCAGCCAGGCCTCGCCGGCGAGCACGTCGCGGGCGTGATGCACGACGCCGGACTCGTCCATCGCCGGGTGGTGTGGGATGAACAGATCGGGGTAGATCACGACGCTCTCCCAGCCGTCGTACCAGCCGAGGCCGAGGTGGAGAATGGGCAGGGCGGCGTAGGCGGCGAGGAGCGCGCGATCGGCGGCGCCCAACTCGAGGTCCTGCACCGACTCCAGGCTCTTGCGGCGCAGGAACAGGGTGGCGACGTCGCGCAGCCGCGCGCGTCCGGTTGTGCCGAGCCGCTTTGCGGGCTCGCAGTGCGCGAGCGCCTGTTGCCAGTCGGTGTCGGCAATCGGGTGACGCGCGAGGATGCGCCGTTCGCGCCACTGCCGGAAGCCGAAATTCATGGCGTGTGCGTTCGCGAAACGGAATCAGCGCTCTTCGCCGCGCTCCGGCTTCAAACGCAACAACCAGGCGCGCAAGCGCGAGGGACTGTCGTCTTTAGGTGGAGGCCCCAACAGCACGGCGAGCCAGCGGGTCTCGGGGTAGGATTCGAAGCCGATGCGGATGATCATGGTCAGCGGGACGGAGAGCAGCATGCCGACGGGCCCGAATACCCAGGCCCAGAAAATGAGGGAGATGAACACGACGAGGGTGGAAAGCCCCAGGCGTTCGCCGAGAAATATCGGCTCGACGATGTTTCCGGTCACGAAGTGGATGAAGATCAACGAGCCGCCCGCTTCGGCCATCAGCGGCCAGCCGCCCTGGAGGAGCGCCAAGAGGATCGGGGGGATGGCCGACATGAAGGCGCCGAAATTCGGCACGTAATTGAGCATGAAGGCGAGTATGCCCCACAGCGGGGCGTACCTCACTCCGAGTCCCCAGAGCACAAGCGCGACGAGAACGCCGAGTCCAACGCTGAAGAGGGTTTTCACCAAGGCGTAACGCTGGACGCTGTCGACGAAGGCATTGAAGAAGTCGAGTGAGCCGTGTTCCCGGTCCCCGAGCGGCATGCTCCTGAATTTGCGCGGCAGCATGTAGGCTTCGAACAGGAGGAAGATCACGGTAAAGGCGATAAGGAAGCCGCTGCCGAGCATGGAGCCGAAGCTCTTGAAGAAGTGGGTGACGAGGCCGAATACGTCACTGGGGCTGAAGCGTTGTTGCAGGTTCGCGAGCGAGATGTTCAAACCCAGATGGCGGGCGAGGCCGAAGACTTGTTGCGAGACGACTTGCAGGCGATCCTGATAGCCCGGCAGGTCGTGGATGATAGCACCGACCGAGTGCGCGATCAAGGCGCCGATCCCGATCATGGCGATGGCCACGACGATGAAGATGATGATGATGGCCACCGTGCTCGGTACGTGATGCCGGCGCATCCAGGTGAGGGGCGGCAGGAAGATGATCGCGATCGAGAGCGCGAGCAGGAATGGTACGATGATGTCCGCCGCAGCGCGCATGCCGCCGATGACGACAACGATTGCCGCCGCCGCGATCAGCCAGCGCCAGGCGGCCCTGAGGCGTCCGTCCCCTGTTTCCATGGCTTCGATCGGCGCTTTCCGGCGAATCAAATGCCGATGGTACACGAGAGCGGCGAACTTTGTCGAAATCCGACAGGCCGTTAGGTTAGTATTTTCAGCATGAAGCGCAAGAATCACCGAAGCGGTCGACGGAAGCTCAAGGGGGGAAACTTTTTCCTCACCGCGCTCCTGGTTGCCATCGTGATTTTCGTGATCGTGGAGATCGTGCAAAACTACTGGGCGCCGGGCGCCGCTCCGAAGACGGCGCAGAACGGCGCGCCGGCCACGCTGAGCTCGGCGATGCCGAATCCCGCCGCAAGCCTCGCCGGTTTCTCGCTGGTTCTGATCCGTTGCCGGGACAGCCGGGGATGTCCCTATTACGACTTGCATGTGAAGGCAAATACCCTTGCCTACTCCGGCGTGCGGGGCGTGGCGAAGCATGGCAATCTCCAGGTGCCGCTGTCCAGGGCGCGCAAGCGCAAGCTCCTGAAGTTGGTGAGACAGGCGCGGTTTTTCAGCCTCGACGATTCCTACGATCTTGCCAGCCCCGGTTGCCGGGCGACCAGGACCAACGCGCCGACTCTCACGGTGGGGGTCACCCTCAACGGGGTCACGAAGATCGTGCGGGCGAACAAGGCCTGTGCCAACGTTCCATCGCGGCTCATCGCCCTGGCCGAGGGAATCGACCGGGTAACCCACAGCGAGCAATGGACGGGCGTGCCCGCTTCCGTCGGAGCAACGGGGTCGTGACATGAGAGGGTTTCATTCCCTTTCCGGCTGGCAAACGGCAATCGGCGCCGGTATCGTGTTGGCGGCCCTTGCGCTCGCCGGCTGCGCCACGCCGCCTGTGCAGGAAATGAGCAATGCCCGCCAGGCCGTTCACGCGGCGCAGGTGGCCGGTGCGCCGCAGTCCGCGCCGCGGATCTATGCCGAGGCCAGGCATTGGCTGAAGGACGCCGAATATGCGCTCAAGCACAAGAACTACAGCCGCGCCCGCTCGAGCGCCATCCGGGCGGAAAAGGCAGCCCGCGCCGCGAGTCTCGCGGCCCGCAAGACCCATCCGCCCCCGGCGGCCACGTCGCTGCCGCCTGCCGGTGCCGGGCCCGCATCGAATGAAGTTCGAAGCGGCGCGGCTTCGGTGTGATCGCTCCGGTCTGCCGCCGTTTCTTCGTGTCCGGGCGCGTGCAGGGTGTCGGCTTCCGTTATGCGACGGCCGCGAAAGCGCGGGAACTGGGCTTGGTCGGTCATGCGCGCAATCTTGTCGATGGGCGCGTCGAGGTGTTGGCCTGCGGCGAGCGGGTGGCGCTTGACGCCTTGGCCGATTGGTTGAGCGAGGGTCCGCCGGCCGCGCGCGTGCGATCCATCAGTCACAGGGAAGAAACGGTGGAAACCGTGGCCGGAGAGTTCGCGATTCTTTGACGCTCTCGCCGGCGCGCCGTACAATCGGCCGTACAAGGAGCTCGGAAAGGGAGTGGAAATTGGACCGCGATACGGCGTCAGCGCGCCCGTGGGGGCGCAATACGATCGTCCGTGCCTGGCGGGGCCAGGAACCGTTGTGGCTCGTATTCTGGATCTATAACGTCGTCGTCGGGTTTCTGTTCAATATCGCCCTGGGTTGGGTACTTTCCCACGGTCTGGTGTTTGTCGCACTGCCACTGTCGCTCTTCTCGCTGGCTTACGCCGTCTGGGTGCTGGTTTCCATCTGGAGGTGCGCGGCCAACTCCTCCTCGGTTTGGTGTTTCCTGGCGCGCCTGATCGTAGTAATCAGTATCGTATGGAGCATCGTGCGCCTGGTTCATGCGTTCGTGTAGGTTCGGCATAAGCCGCGCGGTGGCGCGGCGGATGTGCTCTATACACGCAACACGGGAAAACGCCGGGGCAGCAGGATGCCGACGTTCCTCAGGGTAAACTCACGGTTCCCAGTGCCAGCGCGTGTTGAGAAGCCCGAGCACCTTGCCGGAATAGCTCAGCCCGTTGCGGTTCCCGTAATAGGATTGCAGGGCGAGCGTGATGTCGCCGTGCGCCTGCTCGAGGTAATAGGCGAGAATCGTGCAGCCGAGCCGTACGTTGGTGCGCGGGTTGAAGAGGTTGTCGCCCGGCTGGCCGGCGATCTTGAGCCAGAACGGCATGATCTGCATCAGGCCCTGGGCACCCGCGGTGGAGACGGCCCAGCGGTTGAAATCGCTTTCCACGTTGATGATCGCGAGCACGAGGGCGGGCGGCACGCCGGCCTCGCGCGCCTCGCCATGCACGAGAAGCAGGAGTCGGCGCCGCCTCTGGGGATCGGGGACGATCCGTGCGAGCCGCTGGCCCATGATTTTCATCCAGACCTCGCGCACGTAGACGTCGCGGAAGCCGTCGTCGGCTACCTTCATGGCGGCCTCGACCCGGGCCGTCAGCGCGGGCGTCGTCTCGGGCAGGGGCCCGGCCCGGCCCGGCGCGGCGAATGCGATTGCCAGCGTGCAGGCGAGGGCGAGGAACCCGGTGACTTTCACGCCGCCCGCGGGATGAGATCGTGCAGAAATGCGACGAGCCGGTCGCGCTGGATGTCGCGGCTGTCCGCTTCGGTGCGCGCCCGGTACTCGACCGTGCCCTGCTCCAGACCGCGTTCGCTCAGCACCAGGCGGTGTGGAATGCCGAGCAGTTCGGCATCCTTGAACATGACGCCGGGGCGCAGGCCGCGGTTGTCCATGACCACCTCGAAGCCCGCGCGTTCGAGTTCTTCGTGCAGGCGCTCGGCGGCGCCGCCGAGTTCCGGCGAACGCGCGGCGCCCACCGGAACGATCACGATCTGGAAGGGCGCGATCGCAGCCGGCCAGACAATGCCGTGCGCATCGTGGCATTGCTCGATGGCGGCGGCGACAACGCGCGAGACACCAAAGCCGTAGCAGCCCATGGCAAGCGGTTTTTCCGAGCCATCCGCGTCCTGGGCGACGGCGCCCATGGCTTCTGAATAACGGGTTCCGAGTTCGAAGACGTGACCGACTTCGATGCCGCGCGCGAACGCGAGTTTGCCGGCACCGTCGGGGCTGCGATCGCCCTTTCTGGCATAACGCAGATCCGCCGTCGCGGGCTCGTCGAGATCGCGTCCCCAGTTGACGCCCATCAGATGTTCGCCGGGCGTGTTCGCGCCGCAGCAGAAGTCGGCGAGTGCGGCCGCGTCGCGGTCGGCGATGATGGGGAGCTCCAGGCCCACCGGACCGATGCTGCCGAATTCGAGGCCGCCCAGTGCGTGCACGGCCTCGGCATCGAGCAATTCGAGCGGGGCCGCGACTTCGGGGAGCCGCGCCGCCTTGATCGGGTTCAGTTCGTGATCGCCGCGCACGACGAGCGCGACCGCCGGTGTTCCGCTGCCGCGCGCGATGAGCGTTTTCACGCAGCGCTTCGCCGGAAGCTTCAGAAACTTTGCAACTTCGGGGATGGTGCGTGCGGTTGGAGTGGCGAGACGTTCCATGGCCTGGCGGGGCGCCGGACGGGGTTGCGCGGGCGCGGGTGCGCGCGCGAGTTCCAGGTTGGCGGCATAGCCGCCCTCGGTGGCGTAGGCGATGACATCTTCGCCCGCGTCGGCTAGGACGTGGAATTCGTGCGAGGCGTTGCCACCGATCAGACCATTGTCGGCTTCGACCGCGCGGAAGACGAGGCCGATGCGCGAGAGAATGCGGGCGTAGGCCTCGCGCATGCGTGCATAGGTTTCTTCGAGCGAGTCCTCGTCAAGATGAAACGAGTAGGCGTCCTTCATGATGAACTCGCGCGCGCGCATGATCCCGAAGCGCGGGCGGATTTCGTCGCGGAACTTGGTCTGGATCTGGAACAGGGTCAGCGGCAGTTGCCGGTGCGAACTGACGATGTTGCGTACCAGGTCGGTCACGATTTCCTCGTGGGTCGGACCGAAACAGAATTCGCGCCCGCGCCGGTCGGTGATGCGCAGGAGTTCCTCGTCGTATTTTCCCCAGCGCCCGGATTCTCGCCACAACTCGGCCGGTTGGACGCAGGGCATCAGCAGTTCTACGGCGCCGATGCGGTTCATTTCTTCGCGCACGATAGCCTCGACCTTGCGCAGAACCCGCAGGCCGAGCGGCAGCCAGGTATAGATGCCGGCGGCGTGGCGGCGGATGAGCCCGGCGCGGATCATCAGACGATGGCTCGGGATTTCGGTCTCGGCGGGTGCCTCGCGCAGCGTGTGCGGCAGCAGATCGGATAGGAGCACGGGCTGAAGGACCGGGGAAAGGCGATTATTCTATCGACTGAAACCAGGAGGGGAATGAAGGCATGGCGGTGGTTGCGGCAGAGGAACTTCAAACGGCCGGTCTCGGCAGGGAAAAGGTGGCCGTGCTCGGCTACGGGTCGCAGGGCCGGGCCCAGGCGCTCAACCTTCGCGATTCGGGTGTGGAAGTCGTCGTGGGTCTGCGGGCCGGGTCGAAAAACGCGGTACGGGTACGCGAGGATGGTTTGGTCTTGGCGACGCCCGCCGAGGCGGTGGAGTACTCGACATTGGTGGCGATGCTGGTGCCCGACGAGGCGCAGCCCGCCTTGTACGAAAGCACGGTGGCGCCGCGTCTTGCCCGCGGCGGGGCGCTCGTTTTTGCCCATGGCTTCAATATTCACTACGGCCGTATCCGGCCGCGGGCCGACCTCGACGTCGTGCTCGTCGCGCCGTCGGGGATCGGCGAGCAGTTGCGCGTGCAATACGCGGCCGGCGGCGGCATTGCCGGCTTCGTGGCGGTAGGTGCGGACGCGACAGGCCGCGCTCGTGCCCGCGCGCTCGGTTATGCGAAGGCGCTCGGACATGACCGCGTCGCCGTGATCGAAACGACCTTTGCCGAGGAGACCGAGACCGATCTCTTCGCCGAGCAGGCGGTGCTCGTCGGCGGGCTGACGGAGCTGATCGAGGCCGGTTTCGAAACCCTGGTCGCGGCGGGTTATCAACCCGAAATCGCCTACTTCAGCTGTCTCGAGGAAATCAAACTGATGGCGGACATGATCTATGCGAGGGGGCTCGCCGACCTGCGCGAGCGGATCTCCTCGACGGCTGCCTTCGGCGGACTCGTGGCGGGCCCGCGGGTGGTGGATGCGAGTTCGCGCGCGGCGATGCGCGCGGTGCTCGACGACATCGCCACGGGACGTTTCGCCGCGGCGCTGGAGCGTGAAATGGCGGCGGGAGCCCCCAGGCTGGCCGAGGCGGCAGAGCGGGCCCGACGGCATCCGCTCGAGGCCGTGCGCCGGCGTCTGCGGGGTGGCCCGAGCCGTCGAGCGTCCGCCGATTTGCCGCGCCTTGAAGCCCGCCGCGGGCCGGAAAGGCGGGGTTCGTGATTTTTTCGACTAAAATACGGGCGATGAACGATATCCGGAAGGATGCCGTGGAACCGAAAGTGCGGCGCCTGCACTTTGCCGAGAGTGCGCGGCGCATCGTCTCCGGTCCGGCGTCGCCGCCCCGGCGCCGCGGGATTTATCTGCTGCCGAACCTGTTCACGCCGGCCTCGTTGTTCGCAGGCTTCTACGC
>CAZKOE010000040.1:0-16667 GCA_964554305.1 uncultured Gammaproteobacteria bacterium | reverse complement strand
CATGCCCGTCGCGGCCGAACTCATCGCCCACGGCCGCGAGGTGGAGGAGATCAACGCCTACATCGGCGCCGACTGGCCCGTGTACCAGGACCTGGACGACTTGATTGACGCTGTGCGTGAAGGCAATCCCGCGATCGAAGCCTTCGAGGACTCCTGTTTCAGCGGTTATTACCTCACCGGAGACGTGACGCCGGATTACCTCGCCGAGCTTGCCACCGAGCGCGCGGATGCGGCCAAGCGCGCACGCGCGCGCAGCGAACTCGCCAACGTCCTCAACGAAGACTGAGCATTCGGCCCCGGTTCGAACTTCAGTTTCCCTATCCGCGGAGGCGGAGGCGCCTGTCCTGCACTCTCTCTTCGCGTGCGAGGCATCGTTCATTCTCCTTCTCCCTCCGGAAGAGGGTTGGGCTGAGGGCGAAGGCGGTATCGGGTCGTAATGCACCGCCTACCCATGAGAGACATTGAGGCAACTCCGCGCGATATTCTGATTGCGCTGTTTCGTCGCGTACTGACGGCCGTGCGCGCCGATCGGCTTGCCGAAACGGTGCTCACCGGCAAAGACTTTACGCATGTCATCGCACTGGGCAAGGCCGGCGAAGCCCTTGCCGCTGGAGCCTGGCGAGCATCCATGTCCCCGTCATTCCCGCGCACGCGGGAATCCACTCTTAGAGCCAGCTTTCTTGCCTTTCCACGAGGTTACACCACAGGCGAACTGCCCGCAGAGGCACCATTCGAACGGCATGAAGGGGCACACCCGTTGCCCGATGAATCGAGTCTCGAGGCGGGTGCCGCGCTGCTGCGTTTCGTGGGCGCTCTGCCGAATACCGCCCGGGTCGCGGTGCTCGTTTCCGGCGGCGCGTCGGCCAGCGTGGAAGTGCTTTCGCCGGGCGTGGATCTCGAATTCCTGCGCCGCGTCAATCGCTGGCTGCTCGCGAGCGATCTTCCAATCGCCAAGGCCAATCGTGTGCGCGCAGGCCTCTCGCAGATCAAGGGCGGCGGGCTCGCACGTCGTCTGTCCCACGTCCACACTTGCACCTGGGTGCTCTCCGACGTCGCCGATGCTCCCCTGGAATGGGTGGGAGGCAGCCTGTTCGCGCCGTTGCCTCCCGGCTCGTTGCCGCCGTTACCGGCGTGGCTGGAAGAGCGGCTTGTTCCGCCTTCGATGGACGACATTCCCACCCCGGTCCTGCGGCGTCTGGCCGGCAACGCCGAGGCCGTCGGTGCCGTGGCGGAAGAAGGCGGACGAATTATGGGTTCTCTTGTCGGCGAGGCACGCGAAACCGGCACGCGCATCGGCCGAGACTTGATCCGCGAACAAGCCGGCTTCTTCGTCTGGGGTGGCGAACCGACGGTTCGGTTGCCGGACAATCCGGGCCGCGGTGGCCGCTGCCAGCAGCTTGCACTCGCGGCCGCCCTGGAAATCGCCGGCCGCGACGACTGTTTCCTGCTCGCCGCAAGCACCGATGGCTGGGATGGGCCGGAACCCGTTGTCGGCGCCTGCGTGGATGGTGACACGATCGGGCGCGGGGAAGCCGTGGGCCTCGATGCCCGCCGCGCTCTCGAAGCCGCCGATGCGGGCTCGTTTCTCGCCGCAAGCGGCGATCTCGTCCGCACCGGCCCGACCGGCACCCACGTCAATGACCTCGTCATTGCCCGGAAATGTTGAACCAAGAGTGTTTCTCATCGTACTCATCCGGAAAATCTCAGGTTGTATAAAATCATCAAAAAGCCCCAAGTTTTTGACTTTTCTAATGCCGCTCAGGCTATAGTTGAACTTCGTATAAAGTCGGGAAGTCAGCTATTTGGCGGGAAGTCGGCTATTTAACATTTGACATTGGGCATGTCACCGTGAATGAGATAGAAGATATCAAGGACAACGTAAAACGTTGTTTTCTAATTTCGTTGGTATCGGCGGGGCTATCGGGTCTGTAAAGGGGTCTGTAAACTGAACTGTGTATCTGGGATTTTGGTATAGAGCGGCGAGAGTCGCAAAGGATCAGATGCATGGAACTGGATACCGAAGCGCTGGACCGGCTGACGGCCGATTGCAAGACGCCGGCGGATGTGGAGAAGATTGACTCGCAGATGTTGCAGCGCATGATCAACCGCTCGCTGGAGGCGGAGATGACGGTGCACCTGGACTACGAGCGCCATGCGAAGGGGGAGGCGGCCTTCCTCGTATTTATATGTGTAGCGTGGAGAGCGTGCCGTGCATAATTCACCTGACAGATCACTTCAGCGAACGACTCTGACGGGCCGTCGTTCACAAGCGTTGGGCGGCGGTGGTGCCCTTTTTCTAACTGGAACTGTGATATGAAACATGAATTTCCGACGGCCCGAGAGTACTCGTCCGAGAAGGCGCGCTACCCGGCCATGACCGTCGTGGACGTTCGATCGGAACAGGCCGGTGTTGCGGATCCCTACAGGAATCAGGTTCTGCTCAATGTCAATAGGGATTGTCTGCGGATGGCGGTATTCGAGGGTGAGTATCGTTGGCACCAGCATCCGGACTCCGACGAACTCTTTCTCGTTGTATCCGGCGAGCTTCGGATAGATTTCGAGAGTGATGAGCAGGTCACGCTCACCGAGTGGCAATGCGTCGTCGTACCGGCGGGTACCGTTCACCGAACGCGCGCGATAGGTCGCGTAGTCAACCTGACTTGCGAAAAGCAGGGTGCGCAAACCGTTTTCGTGGACCCGTCGTCCGACATTCATTTCGGCTGACACGTTGGCGCGTGCCGCTAAATTCAAGCGTCGGGCGCGATTCGGAATCCGCGGGAGATTGCTTGTGTCACACTGGCTTGTACCACAAATCAAGTTGTTCCGCGCAGCCGGACGCGACGGCGTCGCCGCTCGCTTCGACGAGTTGGTCGGACACCGGGTCATCCTGACGCAGTGCCCGGTCCCCGTCCCGAGTTGCCAGCCGTGGCCGGGGTGCGGATAAGCATAGCGGCGGCGCGGCGGATCGCGCTCGCCGCCCAAGGCTTTGCCGAATCGCGCCCATCCGGGCGGATCGATACCCGGCACTTGCGGCGCGTGCTCGACCGGGTGGGCGCCGTCCAACTGGACTCGGTGAACGTGTTTTGCCGCACTCACTATCTGCCGTTCTGGTCGCGACTCGGCGCCTATTCGCGCGATGCGCTCGACCGGTTCACTGCCCATACCGCCGGGCGTGTCGGGCGCGAGGTGTTCGAGTACTGGGCGCACGAGGCGTCGCTCGTCCCGGTCGGGTTGCACCCGCAGCTGCGCTGGCGGATGGCGCGCGCTCACCGGGACGCGTGGGGCCGAATGCGCCGGCTCGCGCGCGATCGCCCGGATCTGATCGAAGATGTATTCACGCTGGTCGAGCGAAGCGGTCCGATACGGTCCGGCGCCGCGGGAACCCGGGCGGGTCCGCGGCGTCCCGGCCGGATGTGGGATTGGCACAAGGGCAAGGTCGCGCTGGAATACCTGTTCTGGGCGGGCCGGGTTACCGCCGCGCGGCGGATCAATTTCGAGCGGCGCTATGATCTGCCCGAGCGGGTGCTGCCCGCCGGCGTGCTGGGGGCGCCGACCCCGTCGGTGGCGGAGGCGCAACGTGATTTGATCCGGGTGGCGGCGCGCGCCTGCGGCGTCGCCACGGAGCCGGATCTCGGCGACTACTTTCGGATGCCGCGCGCGGAGTCCAAGGCCCGCGTCGCCGAGCTGGTCGAGGCCGGCGACCTACTCCCGGTGGAGGTCGAGGGCTGGTCCGCGCCCGCCTACCTGTGGCCGGACGCGCGGCGGCCACGGCGCGTGAACGCCCGGGCGCTGTTGTCCCCGTTCGACTCGTTGATCTGGTTCCGGCCGCGAACCGAGCGGATCTTCGGCTTCCGGTACCGGCTCGAGATCTACACTCCGCCACCGAAACGGACCTACGGCTATTACGTGCTGCCGTTCCTGCTCGGTGACCGCCTCGTCGCCCGCGTTGACCTCAAGTCCGACCGGCAGTCCGGCGTGCTCCGCGTGCAGGGCGCGTTCGGCGAACCGGCCATCGACATCGCCCGCGTCGCGGCCGAACTTGCGGCGGAGCTGGTGGACGTCGCGGCATGGCTCGGGCTCGGCGGGGTCGAGGTGGTGGCACGTGGCGATCTCGCGGCAGGCCTTGCGACCGCGGTCAAGGCGATCGGCTGACGCGATTCAGGCGTTACGCGAAGTTGGGCCGTTCACCGGACGTGTATAGCGGAGTTCGGCCATGAGTTGGCAACGCCGCACTTGGGAAGCATTGTCAGTGGGGTTTTTCCGGCACTGGCAGGGAGGCGAGGTCGGCTCCGGACTCGGTGACGCGCAGCACGCTGCCCTGTTCGTACCAGTCGCCGAGAACGATGCGTTGGCGCGGTTTGCCGTTCACTTCGAGTGTATGAACGGCGGGGCGGTGAGTGTGGCCGTGGATCATGCGCGGTACGCCCCGGTTCCGGAACAGGGTTGCAACGGCACCGTCGTTGACGTCCAGAATGTCCGGGGATGACGCGCGTGATTCGGAGTGGGCGCCGCTGCTCAACCCGCCGAAAAAGCGGACTACATGCAACCAGGCGAGCCGCGCCGTGAACCGGAGGAGCGCCAGGTAAAGTTGCGGGCGCCCTGCCGCCATGCGGAACCGTGTCCAGAGGGAGCGGCCGGGTGCGCGGCTTTGTCGGCGGGCCTGGCCGGCGAGGACGCGGCGTTGCTCAAGTGGCAACGAGAGAAAATGCTTTTGCCAGCGCGGATTGTGCACCATGGCCCGAAAGGCCTGGTAGGCGAGGTCGTCGGTGCAGAGTACATCGCCGTGCAGAATGACGGTGGGCGTGCCGTACAGGTCCAGTGTCACGGGCTCGTCCAGGAGCGTCATGCCGGCGCGCTCGGCGTAGGCCGAACCCAACAGGAAATCGCGGTTGCCGATCAGGAAGTAAACGGGGACACCGGCGTCGGACAGGCTACGAAGCCCCTCGGCGATGCGTGCATGGTGCGGATCGGGGTCATCGTCGCCGATCCAGGCCTCGAACAGGTCGCCGAGGATGTAAAGCGCATCGGCCTCGCGGGCTTCTCCGGCGAGGAAGTTGAGGAAGAGGTCGGAGATTGTCGGGCGTGCGGGATCGAGATGAAGATCCGCGATGAACAGTGTGGTGCTCACTTCGACCGCGATTGCTCCGCGCCCGTCTTTCCAGCCGGCGACTTCACCACCACGACTTTCTGGATGACGACAGGGGTGAGCGGTGCGTTCCTTGCAAACGGCCCCGCGGACCCCGTTGGCACCGAGGCGATCTTGTCCACCACGTTCATGCCGCCGACGACCTTGCCGAACACCGCGTAGCCCCGGCGGTTCGGCTGGGGGTCGAGTCGGGTATTGTTCGCTAGGTTGATGTAGAACTGCGAGGTGGCCGAGTTCGGGGCGCGTTTGCGGGCCATGGCGATCGTGCCGCGCAGGTTTTCGAGGCCATTCCCGGATTCGTTGGGAATCGGCGGGCGGGTTTTCTTCAGTTGGTAGGTCGCCGTGAAGCCGCCGCCCTGGATGACGAAATCGGGCACCACGCGGTGGAAGATTGTGCCGTCGTAGAAGCCGCTCTTGACGTATTCAAGGAAGTTTTTGACCGTGATCGGAGCGCGCGCCGGGTCGAGCCGCACGAAGATATTCCCCGCGGTGGTGACGATCTCGACTTCCGGTGCCTGCGTCGCGGTCCCCGGCGTCGGCACTGGCACCGGGGGCGACGTGGCGAAGGCTGCGGCGCTCAGGCCGAGCAGGGTGGCGCCGGCGAGTAATTTTGCAAATCGGTGCATCGGGATTGTCCTCGGGGGAGATGCGTGCATGATACCGGACTCGGGCGGGCGGATTTTCATGCGGGAAAGCGGGATTCGGCACCGTTTTATGCCCATTGGCGTGCCGTATGCGACAATTCCCCATCTGCTGGGCCAAATTCTTGCTGGATCGTCATGGTTCGTACCCGCTTCGCACCCAGTCCCACGGGTCGTTTGCATCTCGGCAACGCGCGCACGGCGCTGTTCAATGCGCTCTACGCCGCGCGCTGCGGGGGGCGCTTTCTGCTGCGGATCGAGGATACCGACGCCGCGCGCGATCGCCGCGAGCACGATACAGCCCTGCTGGAAGATCTGCGCTGGCTGGGGCTCGATTGGGCGGAAGGCCCGGATCGAGGCGGCGCTTTCGGTCCCTATCGGCAGAGCGAGCGCGCCGCGATTTACGCCCGTTATCTCGAGCGGCTCCTGCTCGAAGATCGGGCCTATCCTTGCTTTTGCACGGCCGGGGAACTGGCCGTCCGGCGGGAGCGAGCGCGGTCGGAGGGTCGACCGCCGCGTTATGACGGTCGTTGCGCGCAACTGGCCCCGGCCGAGGCCAGGCGCCGCCTGGAAGCGGGCGAGCCGGCGGCGCTGCGTTTCCGGGTGCCCGCAGGCGAGATCGTCTTCGACGACATCGTGCACGGCGAGCAGCGCGCGGCGGGTGCCGACATCGGTGATTTCGTCATCCGCCGCGCCGACGGTTCGCCGGCCTTCTTTTTCGCCAATGCACTTGACGATGCGTTGATGGAAATCACGCACGTGTTCCGTGGCGAGGATCATCTCGCGAACACGCCGCGCCAGATCATGATCCTGGAAGCGCTCGGCCTCGCCGCTCCGCGTTACGGCCATCTGCCGCTGGTGCTGGGGGTCGACGGCCGGCCGCTTTCCAAGCGCGGCGGCAGCGTGAGCGCCGCGGCACTGCGCGTGGCGGGTATCCTGCCCAATGCGCTCGCGAATTATCTTTTGCGTCTCGGCCATACGGCGGCGAGCAACGAATTGCTCGATGCGAAGGGGCTCGCTGTCGCGTTCGACCCCGCACGTCTCGGTGCTGCGCCGGCCCGTTACGACCCTGCGCAGCTCGGCCATTGGCAGAGCCTTGCCGTCCGCGAGTTCAGTCCGGCCGCGGCACGCCGGTGGGTGGGCGATACCGCGATGCCGGATGAACGCTGGAGTGATTTCTGGATTCTGGTGCGCGACAACGTAAATCGGCGCGAAGAAGTCGCGGCCTGGGCAGAGGCGCTCACGCGCCTGCCGAATATGGAAATGCCGAACGACGCGCCCGCTTCACTGCTGGACGCGGCGGCCGATCTGAGTGCCGAAGGAAACTACGAGCGCTTTGTGAGCGAGCTGCGCGAGCGGACGGGGCTTGGCGGGCGCAAGCTGTTCCAGCCGTTGCGCGCGGCGCTCACCGGCCGCCACGACGGCCCCGAACTCGCGCGGCTGTGGGTCTACTTCACGCCCGCCGAACGCCGCGCCCGTTTCCAGCACGCCGCCGAGGTGATCCGCCATGCCGCTGCCTGACATCTGCATTCACAATTCGCTTACCCGTACGAAGGAGCGCTTCGAGCCGATCGAGCCCGGCAAGATCGGAATTTATGTATGCGGCGTGACCGTCTACGACGACGCGCACCTCGGCCATGCGCGCATGCTGACCGTCTTCGACATAGTGGTGCGTTATCTGCGCGCCCGCGGGTTCGAGCTGCGCTACGTGCGCAACGTCACCGACATCGACGACAAGATCATCCGCCGCGCCGCGGACAACGGCGAAGATTGGCGGGCGCTGGTGGAGCGCTATATTGCGCGGTTGGAAGAAGACGAGCGCGCTCTGGGTCTGCTCCGCCCCGACGTCGAGCCCCGCGCCACGGAAAACCTCGATGCGATTATCACGATGATTGCGCGCCTGCTCGAAAAGGGCGACGCTTATCGAGCGGACAACGGCGACGTGTACTACGCGGTTGCAGGGTTTGCGGACTACGGACAACTCGCCGGCCAGCGCCCCGAAGAACTGCGCGCGGGGGCGCGGATCGCCCCGGACGAAGCCAAGCGCGATCCGCTCGATTTTGCCCTGTGGAAGGCGGAGAAACCCGGCGAGCCGGCCTGGGACGCGCCCTGGGGTCGTGGCCGGCCCGGCTGGCACATCGAGTGCTCGGCCATGTCCATTGCCAACCTCGGGCCGCACTTCGACATCCACGGCGGTGGCCTGGATTTGAAATTCCCGCATCACGAAAACGAGATCGCGCAGTCCGAAGCCGCGACGGGCGAGCGTTTTGCGAACGTCTGGATGCACAATGGCTTCGTCGAAGTCGGCGCGGAGAAAATGGCGAAGTCGCTCGGCAACTTCACCACCATTCGCGAGCTGCTCGCGCGCTGGCCGGGCGAGACGCTGCGCTACTTCATTCTGACGAGCCACTATCGAAGTCCCCTGACCTACGCCGAGTCGCGCCTGGCGGAAGCGCACGCGGCTTTGTCGCGTCTCTATCTTGCCTTGCGCGGCCTGAATTCAGCCGTTCACCTTGAACATGGCGAAGCGAAGTCGAAGCCCGAACGGGGCAAAATCAGCAACGACTATGTTGCCCGTTTCCATACCGCCATGAGCGACGACTTCAACACCCCTGAAGCGCTTGCGGTATTGCACGACCTTGCGCGCGCGATTAATCGCCGCCGCGAGGCGGGCGAGTCCGGTGAAGTTGTCGAAGCACTGGCGCAGGAATTGCGCACACTTGCGGAACCGCTCGGCGTGCTTCAGACTGAGGCTGATGAATTTCTTCGCCACGACACGGCCCGGGATCAATTGGATCCGGAAGCAGTCGAGCAGATGATCGAAGAGCGCCATCGCGCCCGCGAGGCACGCGATTTCAAGCGCGCCGACGAAATCCGCGCTAAACTTGCCGCCGGCGGCATCGTTCTCGAAGACACCGCCGGCGGTACCCTCTGGCGCCGTGGTTGAGAACGTCGTGAAGGTCAGGGAATTCATCAAGCTCATAGAGAACGACGGCTGGATACAGGTGCGCATGAGAGGGAGCCATCGTCAATTCAAACATCCATCAAAGCCCGGAATCGTGACGGTTTCCGGGAAACCGAGCATTGAAATTCCGCCGGGAACGCTGCATAATGCGTTGAAGCAGGCAGGCCTCAAAAAATAGGTGATTGTATGGAGTACATGGTGGTCGTGGAAGAAGGGTCTGACAGTTGGGGCGCCTACGTGCCCGACTTGGAAGGTTGCGTTGCAGCCGCAGAGAATCGCGAAGAGGTACTGCGATTGATCCGGGAAGCTATCGAGTTTCATCTCGAGGGACTCCGCGAGAACGGTGAACCAATCCCCGCTGCCCATTCATCCGGCGCTTGGGTCGAGGTCCGTGCCGCGTAACGCAGTCCGATCCATTGAGAAAGCCGGACGGACTTGTCGGCCCGCGAGCTTTGCGCTGGCGGTTATTCGTTTGCGTTTCCACTGGTATGCTGTGACGACGGCGAGAGCGTTTGCTCGTCAATGGCAGAGTTTTGCTGTCGCTGCCCTGTTGCTTTCGGTAGCGCTTCCGCTGATCGCCATGCCGGTCCTGGCCCTCGTCACATCGAAGGATGGCTTTGCCTGGCACTTCGCCTACGTCGTCGTCATCGACATTGTCGCGATCTTGTGGATCTTGCCACAGCGGCGGAGTCTTGCCGGCGGACGCTTCATGCACTACGCCGCTGCTCTGCCGATTTCGGCCCGCGTCCGTCGCCTTGCAGATTTTGTACTGTTGGCGGCCTCGGATGGCATTTTGTTCATCCCCTTCTTTATTGCCCTCGGCGTCGTCGTCGCGGGATTGGCAGGCCCGAGCGCAGGATTCCACGTTTTGGTGATCATGACCTTGATGTGGAGCTTGCTCGTCGCGCAATACTCCGTATTCGAGAGAACGCTCGCCGCGCTTTTCGGCGTCTTGCTCGCCGACGTGTTGTTGTGCCTGGCTCTGACGACGTCATCGCCAGCGCCGTCCTGGTGGATGGCCGGGGGCGCCTTGCTGTGCGTCGCCGCCGTGCCGTTTATTCGTGTCACGCTGGGCAAAAAGCGTCCGCTGGCGCACAGCGGATTTGCGATTGGGAAACGGTTGCCTTTGCGACGGTCCATCCCGGTGTCCCTACGAATCCGGCTGAAAACCCTGACGGCAAGGCGCGGCATGACGGGCCTGCGCCTGCTCTGGGCGTTCCTGGTCGTCATCGGCGCGGATCGTCTAGCGAGCACCTTCCGCTACGACGGGCGAACCTTTCCAACCGCTACTATTGCACTGGCGGGCGTTGCCTTGATTCTTGCCGGCTTGTACCGGACTCTTTACTCCGAACGGTTCAGTATGCGCCACTATCTCGCCGCGCTGCCGCTGCGACGGCGCAATGAAGTCAGCGGCGACCTGTTCGTCGTGTTGTCGGTCGGCTTGCTGCCGCTCGCGGTGCTGATCGGGCCGATGTTCGCCAACGAAGCCGGGGCGAGATTAGTCTGCGCGATCCTGGCCGTCGCCTACTTGATTTTGTTGGCTTTCTTGCGCTGGCCCACGTTGTCCGGGGGACGTTGGGCCGTTTTTCTGGGGTTCTTGACGGCGGGTTTCTGGTCTGGGGCGGTCATGGCCGCGGTGCACTGAAGGAAACGACCATGTTGCGCTGTGAATCCCTCGCCAAGTCCTTCGCAGGAAAAGTGATTTTTGAGGACGTTTCCCTTGAACTCGACTCCGGGGTTTACGCCCTCCAAGGCAGGAACGGAATCGGAAAATCCACCCTGCTTGCCTTGCTGGCCGGGGCGCAAACTCCGGATGCGGGGGAGGCGTGGATCGCTGGCGCCAGCCTGTCCGGGTCGCCGGTTCGCGCGCGCCGGTCTCTGTCGTACGTTCCGGACGAAAGCCCGATCTACCCGTTTATGACCGGCAGAGAGTTGTTCGAGTTCGTCGCGGCCGCAAAAAAATGCTCGATGAATTCAGGGGTGGAGGAGACGGTCACGGCGTTTGCGCTGGATCGCGATCTCGAGACCCAATTCGGGGCAATGTCACTCGGCACCCAGAAGAAGTTTCTGCTCGCGGCCGCCTGGATCGGCGAACCCGCTGTTTTGTTGTTCGACGAGCCCGGCGATGGTCTGGATTCACGGGCGCGGGAATTCCTGACGCTTAAGATCAAATCCGCCGGCGAGAGCAGGGTCGTGCTTTTCGCGAGTCACGCTCCGGATCTGGTAGCTAGCACGGCTGCAAAAGTGATTCCGATGGAGGCGTTGACGGCACCGGTGAGCGGTGCCACCTGACCGAAGATCATGAACGAGGAAATCCCGATGGAGGCAAGCTTGTGAATAGATTTTTTTCGCATGGAACGCCCGTTCTCGCCGCTGCGATGTGTACTTGGGCCGTGGTTCACGGTTTTTCTCCAGCGCAGGCGCGCGAACCGGTATCGTCATCCGATCCGACGGGCTTGGTGAACGTCTTTATCGGCACGGGAAGCGGCGGCAAGGTTACCGGTAACGTGAACACGTTTCCCGGAGCCGACGTACCTTTCGGTATGTTGAGCTGGAGTCCGGCAACGCCGTCGCGCCCGCCGGGCGGCGGCTATGCTTACAAGGACTCTTCGATCGCCGGCTTCAGTCTGACTCACATTTCGGGTCCGGGTTGTTATGCTGCCGGAGAAATTCCGATTCTTCCGACGGTGGGCAGCCTCGGCGCTCACCCGGATGCCGCCACCGAAGCGTTCGACCATGGTCACGAGCGGGCAACGCCCGGGGAATACCAGGTGACGCTCGCGCCCGGCAGCGCCTCGGCGATCCTGGTCAAACTGGCTGCAACCGCGCGCAGCGGGATCGGCATGTTCCACTTTCCCGCGACACAAGATGCCAATTTTCTGTTCAAAGTCTCCGATGCGCAAACCACGAGCCCCACCTCGACGGTACGCATCGTCGGCAATGATGAACTGGCAGGGTCGGAAACCTCGGGGCATTTCTGTGGCACGGCGCGCACGGCGACGCTGTACTTCGTCGCGAAATTCAATCGTCCATTCAGTACTTATGGCACCTGGGGACAGGCGGAACCAAAGACGGGGAGCCGGGCGGTTACCGGTGCGCATACCGGTGCCTGGGTGAGCTTTGACACGGGGCACAACCGTACCGTCAAGCTCAAGGTCGCGATTTCCTACGTGAGTGTGGCCGATGCCTGGGCGAATCTGCATGCCGAAAACGGTGGGTGGGATTTCGGGGCCGTTGCGGAAGAGGCTCACGAAGCCTGGAACCGCTTGCTTTCGCACATCGCGGTGTCCGGCGGTACTCGGGATGAGCAGGTGCAGTTTTACACGGCCTTGTACCACACGCTGCTCCATCCGAATGTTTTTTCCGACGTGAACGGAGACTACATCGGTTTCGACGACAAGATTCACCGTCTCGCACCCAAGCAACACGCGCAGTACGCGAACTTTTCCGGTTGGGATATCTACCGTTCGGAGGTTCCGTTGTTGGCCCTGCTGGTGCCGCAGCGGGTAGGGGACATGGTGACTTCGCTTCTGAACGATCAAAAGCAGGGCGGTTGGCTGCCCAAGTGGGGCTATGACAACGATTACACCGGCGTAATGAACGGCGACGCCGCCGATCCCATCATCGCCGAAGCTTACGCCTTCGGCGCCCGCGGCTTCGACGCCGGGGCCGCACTGGCCGCGATGATCAAGGGCGCAACGCATTCACAGCCGGCGAGATGGTCCGGCGGCTACATCGAGCGCCCGCAGCTTCTGTCCTACGAAAAACTCGGCTACGTGCCGGGCAATACCTCGGAAACGCTTGAATACGCGACGGCCGACTTTGCCATCGCCGCCTTCGCAAAGGCACTGGGCGACGAGGCAGCGTATCGCAGGTTTCTCACCCGTTCAGCCAACTGGAAAAATGTCTTCGACGAACACGCGCAATTCCGCGGCTATGCTGGTTACATGGAACCGCGCGCGGCCGATGGCAAGTTTCCGACGGGTTCGGCCTTCCGGATTCGCAAGGGCTCCTACGGTCAGAAGGGCTTCGAGGAAGGCAACACGATTCAGTACACCTGGATGGTGCCGCAGGACCTCGCCGGGCTGATCGCGGCGATGGGCGGTGACAAAAAAGCGAACGCGCGGCTGGATTTGCTCTTCAAGCGGCTCAACGTCGGTCCCAACCTGCCTTACTACTGGGCGGGCAACGAGCCGAGTCTCAACATGCCCTGGGTGTACGACTACACCGGCGCGCCGTGGAAAACGCAGGCGGTGGTGCATCGTTTGATCGGCCGCGTCTATTCGGACACACCCGGCGGCGAGCCCGGCAACGATGATCTCGGCGCGATGAGTTCCTGGCTCGTCTGGGCCTGCCTCGGCATGTATCCGCAAACGCCCGGCGCGCCTGTACTGGTACTAGGCGCACCCGTGTTTCCCAAGGTGACACTGCGCCTCGGCAACGGTCATCAAGTGATAATTTCGGCGCCGAACGCCACGCTCAAGACTTACGTGAACGCCCTCAAGGTCAATGGCAAGCCGTGGACGAAAGACTGGCTCCCCGCGACGCTGCTGCTCGGATTAGGTGAGGCAGGTGCAACCACAGACCTCAACTTTACTTTAAGCGCCAAACCCGATCGTGCCTGGGGTGCGGCACAATCCGCCCGCCCGCCTTCCTGGTCGCCCTCACATGACTCTCGCTTGCGCTAGCTCTTGTTAGTGGCTCCGGCATGTGGGTGCCGTGAATCGTTTGAAAGAAGGTCATGACACGGCGCGGGACGGGGTGAACCGGCGCGGCGCGAGCAACCGTGTCGCGATGGCCGTGGTCACCGCGATCTTTTTCATGTGGGGCTTTATCACCGTCTTGAACGACGTACTGATCCCGCATCTCAAATCGGTATTCACGCTGAACTACACCGAAGTCATGTTGGTGCAGTTCGTGTTCTTCGGCGCCTATTTCATCATGTCGTTGCCCTCCGGTAAGGTGATGGTATGGATCGGCTACCGGGGGAGCATCGTCCTCGGGCTCACCGTCACCGGTATCGGCGCGCTGCTGTTTCTGCCTGCCGCCGAATGGCAATCCTATGCGCTCTTTCTTATCGCCTTTTTCGTGCTTGCGAGCGGCATCACCCTGCTGCAGGTGGCGGCGAATCCGTACGTAAGCCTGCTCGGCGAGCCGCGGCTCGCCTCCAGCCGCCTGAATCTCGCCCAGGCGCTCAACTCGCTCGGCACCACGATCGGGCCCAAGCTCGGCGGCTTGCTGATTCTTTCCACCGCCGTGCTCGGTGCCGCCGCGCTCGCAAAACTCTCTCCCGCCGAACAGGCCGTCTATCGCCTGCAGCAGGCGCACAGCGTTCAAGGCCCCTACCTCGGCATTGCGATCGTGCTGTTCGTGCTCGCGATTATCGTGTGGGCGTTCCGCCTGCCGCCGGTGGCGGCGGCCGAGGATAGCGCGGACACGGCACGGCACAGTTTTCTCGAAGCGCTGGCGCATCCGCGCGTGTGGCTGGGCATGGCCGCCATCTTCGTTTACGTCGGCGCGGAAGTCTCGCTCGGAAGCTTCATGATCAACTACATTTCCCTGCCCGGGATCGGCGGCATGTCGGAAGTCGCCGCTGCCGGCTTCGTGTCGCTGTACTGGGGTGGCGCGATGATCGGCCGCTTCGTCGGCTGGTTCATCCAGGACAGCATCGAAGCGCCGTGGCTGCTCGGCCATCGCTTCGCGTCGTTTCGGCTGCTCGGGAAGATCCTGCGCACGTCGGTTGATCCGCGGCGCCTGCTTTGTCTTTTCGCCGTCATTGCCGGCGCACTGGTCGTCACGACGATGCTCAGTCACGACATGGTTGCCGTGTGGAGCGTGGTCGCCGTCGGGCTATTCAATTCGATCATGTTTCCGAACATCTTCACGCTCGGGATCGAAAAGTTCGGGCCGCTCACCGGTCGCGTGTCGAGCCTGCTGGTGATGGCGATCGTCGGCGGCGCGCTGATCCCGCTTGCGCAGGGCGCGCTCGCCGATCATATCGGCCTGCACCACGCCTTCGTGTTGCCGCTCGCCTGCTATGCGTATATTCTGTTCTACGGTTGGAAGGGTTCGCGCACGGCATGAATAGTGTCGTCTGTTTCGGCGAAGCGCTGATTGATTTTCATGCACGGGCATCTTCGCCGGGCGAGGCGCGACGTTTCATTGCGCATCCGGGCGGCGCACCGGCGAACGTCTCCGTCGCGGTAGCCCGGCTCGGCGGAAACGCCGCCTTCGTCGGCATGCTGGGCACGGATTTATTCGGCGATATCCTGCTGCATGATCTCGGTGCGGCCGGCGTGGAGACGCAATATGTGCGGCGGACCAATGCGGCCAACACCGCGCTCGCCTTCGTCACGCTGGACGAGGACGGCGAGCGCAGTTTCAGCTTTTATCGGCCGCCCGCCGCCGATCTCCTGTTTCGCGCAAGCGATTTCGATACGACCGTGTTTGCCGGTGCGGCGATTTTCCATGCCGGCTCGTGCAGCCTGACCGATGCGGATATTGCCGAAACGACGCTTGCGGGCATGCGCCGTGCGCGGGCCGCGGGCGCGCTGGTGAGCTTCGACATGAATCTGCGCCCGGCGTTGTGGCCGCGCGGCGAGGATCCCTCGCCGCGCTTGTGGAAGGCACTCGAACTCGCCGATCTGGTAAAACTGAGCGCCAATGAGTTCGCCTTTCTCGGCGCCTCGCTCGACGACGGAGGCGCCGTGCAAAAGCGTCTGTGGCAAGGCGCAACCAAGTTGTTGGTCGTGACCGACGGCGCGCGGCCGACGCGCTGGTTCATGCGCACCGGCGCGGGTTCGCAGCCCGCATTCCATGTGTCCGCCGTGGACAGTACCGGCGCCGGCGATGCCTTCACGGCCGGATTGCTACAGGGTCTGGCGGAGCAGAGGATCGGCGTTGACGCATTCAACGCATTCGTCGCCGACGATCGGCATCGCGACGCCTGGTTGCGTTTCGCGGCCGCCTGCGGCGCGCTCGCCGTCGCCCGCACCGGCTCCTTCGCCGCCATGCCGAGGCGCGAAACCGTCGAGCATTTTCTTGTGTCGCGCTCGTGAACGCTTTTCCCGATTTTCGCTCGCCCGACTTTCTGCGCAATCATATTCGCGAAACGATGGCGTTCTATCATCCGCATTGTCTCGATCAGGCCGGCGGCTGCTTCCATTACTTCCGCGATGACGGCACGATCTACGACCACGCTCATCGGCATCTGGTGAGCAGCGCGCGCTTCGTTTTCGACTATGCCATGTACGCGCGCGAGTTCGGCGGCGCCGAATACCTCGACGCCACACGTCACTGCCTCACGTACCTGCGCAACGTCCACCGCAATCCCGGCACCGGCGGCTACGCCTGGACGATTCGCGACAGCAAACCCGAAGACCACACCAACCACGCCTACGGCGCCGCCTTCGTCCTGATCGCCTATGCGAACGCATGCAAGGCCGGCATCGCCGAAGCCGCGGCATGGATGGACGAAACCTGGGCGCTGCTGGAACGGTATTTCTGGGACAGCGAATACGGACTCTACCGCGACGAGGCCGATGCCGACTGGCGCTTCACGGATTATCGCGGCCAGAACGCGAATATGCACATGTGCGAAGCCATGCTCACGGCCTTCGAGGCGAGCGGCGAGGCGCACTATCTTGATCGCGCGCTCACGCTCGCCGATCACATGACGCGGCGCCAGGCCGCGAAGGCCGGCGGTCTGGTGTGGGAACACTATGGCGCGCGTTGGGGAATAGACTGGGATTACAACCGCGACAACCCGAAGCATCTGTTTCGTCCTTGGGGCTTTCAGCCAGGCCACCATACCGAGTGGTCCAAGCTGCTGCTGATTATGGGCCGCTACGTGGAATCCGACTGGCTACTGACGACCGAGCGCCGTATGTTCGACACCGCCGTCTCCCGCGCCTGG
>CAZKOE010000039.1:0-16714 GCA_964554305.1 uncultured Gammaproteobacteria bacterium | reverse complement strand
TTTTGAAAATAAACATGACTTCTCCGTGCCTGCATGGGGCGCGCATGAACTTCGCGATCCCGGATACGCCTAAAATGAACGTGCACCCATTTTTTCGCGACTGAAAAGGAGAGAAGACAGTGAGCAAACGCATTTTTCTTCCCGTGGCGCTGGTTTTGTTGGGCGGAACCATGGTCCTGGCCGGTTGCGCCAACAAGGAAACCACCGGTGCCGCGATCGGCGCGGGAGCGGGCGCCCTGCTGGGGCATCAGTTCGGCGGCGGGCGCGGCGCGCCCGCGATGACCAGTCTCGGCGCCGTGGGTGGCGCTCTCGCCGGCGGCGCGATCGGCAAGTCCATGGACAACAAGGATCGCCAGAAGACCGCTTCCGCGCTGGAAAATAATCCGACCGGCCAGTCGAGCAGTTGGACGAACCCGGATACCGGCCAGACTTACACGGTAACGCCGACGAACACGACCACAAAAAACAACGCGCCCTGCCGAACCTTCGTGTTCAAGACCACCGATGCGAACGGGCAGCAGCAGTCCATCACCCGTCTGGCCTGCCGCCAGCCGAACGGGACCTGGCAGGTCCAGCAATAAGAAGGGCGTGGTCGCTGCGGGCCGCCGGTTCCGGGCGCCCTTGTTGCCGTGAGGCGGCGAGGGCGCTTTTGTCCGGCGCGATGTGTCTCCCCGGGCGGGTTCATGCGACCGGGCCCCTGGGCCGGAAAACCCGCCCGACCGGTGGTTTGTGCGTATCCCGTGCGACGCCGACCGCAGCAAAGTTTGCGTCCCGGCACCGGCCGGCGCCTTGACAGGACAGGCGGGCAGCGTAAAATATGGACACGTAAAGGGCGGGAATAGCTCAGTTGGTAGAGCACAACCTTGCCAAGGTTGGGGTCGCGAGTTCGAATCTCGTTTCCCGCTCCAGCGTTCACGCAAGAAGCCCCGGCGCGCCCGGGGCTTTTTCGCTATGAGGCGCGGCGTCCGGAAATGCGGGGCCAGGTGGCAGAGTGGTGATGCAGCGGCCTGCAAAGCCGTTTCAAGTCGGTTCGATTCCGATCCTGGCCTCCAACCTTTACAATGCAACGAATGTCTGCCCGGGTGGCGGAATCGGTAGACGCTGCGGACTTAAAATCCGCTTCGCTTAGGCGAGTGCCGGTTCAAATCCGGCCCTGGGCACCAGGTATTGTCCGGAGTTGCGGCAATTGTGCTCTGACGCACGGAGTGCGCTGAATATTTGCGGTAATCTTAAATTTCTGAGCGTGGTCACGTGATCCGCATTGGGGATGGCAGGCGGGAAGGATATCGTCACGAGAGTTGTGTGACATCGGGAGGTATCGTGAACAAGGGAAACGAATCGGAGAAGGTTTTGATGCCCGCGGAACGGAATGGCGCGCCGGCGCCGTACGGGCATGACGGGAGCATAAAGCCCGGAGCGAATGCCGGAGCCGTCGTCCCCGCGCCCGACGGTGCCGGTCGGGTTTATGGCTGGAACAAAACGGCGGAGGAGCCGGCGGGCAAGCTTCTGTCGGCGTCCGGTTTGTTCGAGGCCGTAGTGCGCGATGTGAATGGCAAGCGGCTGGGCGAGATCGAGGACTTTATACTCGACATGACCGAAGGGGAGATTGAATACGTCGTTTTTTCCTTCGGCGGGCTGTTCGGCATGGGCAGCAAACTCTGCGCGGTGGCCCCGCACCTGTTGGAACTCGACGAGAAAAACAGGTGTTTTCGCCTGAGTTATGACAAGGGGCGTGTGGGCAATGCGCCCGAATTCGATAAGTATGAATGGCGACACCTGCCATGGACGGCGCACCGTAGCCGAATCTATATCCTGCGCGGCAAGCGACACAAGGATGCCACGAGCCGGAGAGCCAAGAAGGCGCGCTCCCGGCATATGTACACCTTCAAGCGCTAGCGTCGGCAGGCCCTGCTCGCCGCCGCGGCGAATATCGTTCTCGCCGGAATGGTTCCGGTTTGCCTCAGCTTGTTGCCAGACTTGTTCGGCATTCTTCCTGTCTATGCGCGTCGGCGAAGCGCCGAAACGCGTGACTTGGGTCCCGGTTCCGCGGTTCGAATCCGGGTGGGCACGGTTTTCCCCGCCGGGCGGTTGGCATAGCCGAAGATCGGTTGCGTGAAGTCGAACGATTCGGCTTTGAGTGGTGTTTGGTCGCGATTGACCACTGGTTCCGGACGGAACGTGCCGCCCGCGAAGGGGTGGTCGATCGGTGAGTTCTCGACGCTGTTGTACGAGAGCATTACCGTCGCCCGTTTTTGCCCGCCTACGTTCTTTGATGATCCGTACATGAGATTGCTGTCGCAGATCACCAGCGTACCGGGCGCCCCGTAGGCGTCCACCAGATGACCGAAATAAAGCAGTCGGGTCAGGGTCTGCATGCTCGGGCGCGGCATGCCGCGCATCGCGTGATGGTTTCCGTTGTGTTCCGGATCGCCTCTACCGGGGTGATTGCCCTCGCACGCCGCGTAGATGTAATGGGATTTCGCAAGCATGCGCATGGCGCCGTTTGCAGGCGTGTTGTCCGTCAACATGATCCAGGCTTCGGCTCCACGCATGCGCGGGACGCCATCTTCCGCATGCCAGGTCTCGAATTCCGAATGCCAGGGATAAGCGGTTTTG
Organism: uncultured Gammaproteobacteria bacterium; assembly: GCA_964554305.1. Classification (GTDB taxonomy): domain Bacteria; phylum Pseudomonadota; class Gammaproteobacteria; order JAKDMP01; family JAKDMP01; genus JAKDMP01. The sequence continues at coordinate 14,098 of CAZKOE010000039.1, read as the reverse complement.
CTCGTGCCGTCTTCGATGTGGATGCGCGAACGGTGGAGGTAAACGGAACTGCCGAGAATATGTTGAACACGGTCGAGGATGCGTTTGTCCCGGGCGAGATTTCGAAACAGCTCGCTGATCCTTTCCGGTGCGAACAGGGTTTCGTTTTCTCCCGGCGGGACTTCCTTGCGCCAATAGCGGTTTTTTTCGAGAGTATTGTATTTCTTCAGTTCCGAGAGACTGCGTTTCATGGCGGTGATTTCGCCGGTACCGAATACTTCGGGAATGATGACGAAACCGTTGTCTTCGTAGTGAATCACTTCCGCTTCACTCAACCGCTTGTGCAGGTAGTCCAGCCCGTAAAGGATGGGATCCTTTCGTTCGGTGAGGCGCTCCTGGACGCCTCGGGTGGGATAAAGATCGTCGTTTGTCAACATGGTGTCCTCCGGGAATTTGATTAGGTTCGCGAGGCCCGATCGGCCATTTGGTTCTATATCTGTATCTGTCCGGATCAGTACGCTTTGACCATCGCTTCCTCCTTTCCCGGCGGGACGGGATGTCTTTCCATTTCTTGTGACTGCCGTTTCATCCGTTGGTTCAAAATATCGGGCGGAGATTTTGCGCTGATATTTTCCTGGACGGTCATCTGTTCAAGCCCGGCATTCCGCTTCGCAAAGACGGTTGATTCAGGCGTTTGACGGGCGCATCCTCTCCACGGGTCAATGCCTCGCCATGGGCATAAAGGGTTCCTGACCGACCTCATTCAAACAGATTCTTTTCGAATTGATCGAGCCGTTTTTCGGCTTCTTCCCGGCTGTCTCCGTAGCGCTCCTGCAGTTTGCCGATCAGCTTGTCACGTTTGCCCGCAACCTCTTCCATGTCGTCATTGGTCAATTTGCCGAATTGTTCCCGGATGCTGCCTTTCATCTGTTTCCATTTGCCTTCGAACTGGTCCTGGTTAGTCATGTCGTTTTTCCTCTTGATCGAACTATGCTGTTGATCTACCAAAAAAGACAGCGATTTTTCCCTTTGGTTCAAACCGGCACCGTAGCGTACGTAAATGCAATGTGCGTTGGCGCACATTGCCACCTTGGTGCGCCCGGCATGGGCACGATCTTGGAGGTGGAAGTCCTCCCATGAGTAGACCACAGCGAGTGAAGCGAAGCGCAATTGCGCGAGGGCGGGCGAGCGTGGGAAGGAAGCGTGGAGCGAAGCCGTGAGCCGATGGACAAGAACCGGATAGAGAGGCGACGCCAAGCAGGGCGGCGGACTAGAGACCGCGAAGCTCTTGTGGTCAAGGCAAGGCGGCGTAAATCCGGCGGTTGTACGGTGAAGGATCGTGACTCTTATCCGGGGAGGTCTCGCCTTGCGCCTGAAAGGACGACGGAGCGATGCGGAGCGAGAAGTCAGCAGAGGCCATAGTGATCTTGCCCCCAAATAACGGACGCCATAAAGCGAGTTGCTAGGCGGTCTGCTTCATTGTACTCGCATAGTCGTTGGGTGAGACGTATCCGAGCGTTGGATGCAGCCGCACGGGGTTGTAAAACCCGTGGATGTAGTGGGCGATGCCAAGCTCAGCTTCACCCTGGGTGTCATATGCCTCTGTAACCTCCTCATTTTTCAGGGTAGCGAAAAAACTTTCGCCGACCGCATTGTCCCGGCCGTTGTCTTTGCGGCTCATGCTCGAGGTGAACCCCAGAGCGGCGATGGTGTCGCGAAAACGCTCACTGGCATACTGACTGCCACGATCCGAGTGAAAAAGGATGTGGCCTGTGGCGGGGCAGGCCGCCCAGGCGTTCAAAAAGGCTCGCCGAACCAGCTCCTCGGGCATGCGCTCGGCCAAGCTGTAGCCCAGCACTTGGCGGGTGCGCAGACTCAAGACCACGGCCAGGTACAGCCAGCCCTCGCGGGTCGGAATATAGGTGATATCGCCCACCCAGGCGGCGAGTTCTCCCTCGGGAGCGAACTGGCGAGCCAGCAGATTCTCGGCCCCAGGCCGGCTGTGACGGCTGTCGGTGGTGCGTGGCTTGCCACGGCCTTTGCGCCTGCCCCGCAGGCCTTCCTCGCCCATCAGTCGGGCCACGCGTTTTGCGCTGATCTGGTGGCCTTGCGCACGCAACGCCCGGTGCAGCCGTGGACGCCCGTCGGTGTGCCGGCTTGACGTGTGAATCGCGCGCATTTTTTTGCGCAGGCCCGCCTCCGGGTCCGGCTTTGAGCGCGCACGGCGGCGAAGAGGGTCGTAGAAGCCCCAGGCCGACACCGAGAGCACCCGGCAGAGCATGCGCAGCGGATAGTGAGCCCTTTCCTTGGCAATAAAGGCGTACTTCACCTGGACTCCTTGGCGAAGAACGCCGTCGCTTTTTTTAAGATCTCGCGCTCCATCCTCAGCGTCGCGTTCTCCGAGCGAAGCCGCGAAAGCTCGCTCTCCAAATCGCTGACAGGACGGCGCTTCGCCGAACTCAGCGCCTGACCTCGATCCGACGTCCTCACCCAATTGCCGAGCGTCTTGCTGGATATCTCCAGTTGACGGGCGGCCTCGGCCTGCCCTACGGATTCAGCCAGAGAGACGGCTTGGGCCTTGAAATCATCCGTAAAACTACGGCAGGAAATGCTTGTCATAAAAACCTCCAAGTTACGATGAGATTATCGCTCCTTGGCGCCCGCTTTGAGGGGGCAAGATCAGGGCTTGTCAAGTTGATTGCACTGATTCCTTCCTTGAGCTTTCGATGAGATATCTCTGTGAAGGCGGTCTACGGGAAAACTGTACGGGCCGTTTGTGCGGCGGACGGAGGCTAGCCCTGCGGGGCGCCTCCTCCGACCCGACAGCTGCCGGCCGGTGGCGAAGGGCCGAAGGAATAGGAGAGGAAGCGCTTGGGTTATCGGAGTTGGATCGCCTCAGATGTTCGCGTTTGCGAAGCTCGCCGATTGGCGAATAGAGTGAAGCCCGAAGCGCCCCGGCAGCGAGAAACCGGCTCCGCCGAACCCGAATACGTGACCTCAGGCATCAGGTCGGGATATTCCAAACCTGATGACCTCAACTATTCCAACCACCCGGTGCGGACCCGCATGCCGGGTGGTGTGGGAGGGGCGCGGTCAGCAATGTCCGCCCCCTATCCCGATCCCGTTCTTTTCCGTCACCCCGGCGAATGTGTGTTTCCGCACAGAAGTGTCGGATGTCTTTGTGCAAAATAAAAACGATTGCCGATGATTTAGTGTCGGCGTTTTTCGCAAACTTGAAGAGGACGGACAAGGTGAAAAGAGAAAGTTATCGCCGTCAACACCGCGAGGTGAACGGCATGAATCAGCCCAGGCGGATGCCACAGTATGGCGATCTTTACAATCCCTGGCTTGCGGAACAAAAAGAAGCGCGCAGAAGGAGACGCGAGCGGGCGAAAACCCGCCCGAGTGAAAATTGGTAGAAGCGGGTCAGTGTGTGTGTGGTCAGCCTACGGGCTGCGACTTGTTTTCGTTGTCGGTCGCCGTGCCGGAATAGCGGAGGGTAACAGCGTTTCGTAGGCGTTACGCACGACACGGTAACATTCACAGGCCAATTGTTCCATTCTTGGCACATCGAGAACGGTAATCCGGCCGCGGCTGTAGCCGAGCAGGCCATTTTGTCTGAGTTTGAGTGCCGCGCGCGTGATGCCTTCGCGGCGCACGCCGAGAAGATGGGCAATCAATTCCTGCGTGATCCTTAATTCGTTGGAAGACAGCCGGTCGAGGCAAGTGAGTAACCAGCGGCACAGTTGTTGTTCCGTCGTATGATGCCGGTTGCAGGTCGCCACCTGACCCATTTGTGTCATGAATGCCTGGGTGAAGTTCAGAAGCGTTTGCCGAAAGGCTGGGTCGCCTTCGAATTCGCGGGCCAGTTCGTGCGCGCCGAGTCGCAGTGCCTGTCCCGTTTTGATTACGATTGCCTCGGCGGTCGTTTCATTGCCGCTCAGAAAGGATGAAACCCCGACGATGCCTTCGCGTCCGATCACGCCGATCCCGGAGGTGTTCCCGTTTGCCAGAAAATAGAGCTTGGAGATGAGCGAATCCAACGGGAAGTACACGTAGCGCAAGGGCTGGCCGGGACGATACAAGGTTCGCCCGAATTCGAGCGTGACCGGCTTGAGACCCGGCGACAGGCGCCGGCACGTTTCGTCGGGCAACCCCGCTAGCAGGCCATTGTAAGCATCTGGCATCGGTGTCCTCTCCGTCGCATGCGCGGGGCGGGTTCAAGGCGGGCAGATACTCCCGGCCGTGTGCCGGCGTGGCATCCGCGACCTTGTGTGAGCTGGCTCACATAGCCGCAACGATGGAAGTTTGCGCGCCGCCGATCGAAATGTCAATAGGGGCAGTGGCTTGTGGGCCGGTCACGGCCGGGATCGGGGACGTAGAGCCTGGCGGGCGAGTTCGATGCCGCGGAGAATTTCCGCCCGCGTCCGGAACGTTTTGGCTTCGAGAAGGTCATGAAAACAAGGAAGCGGCCTCCGATGCGGAGGCCATTCCGGGAAAGCGGGAGCGGAGTAGCCCCTGCACGGAAGCCACGGGAAGGCTACCCCGAGATTCCGTAAAGGATTTACTCCCGAGATAAAACGATATAGAGACGGAGAATACCGAGATGAAACGTCAAAGATTGGATAAAGAGCCGCTTGCGCTGCGGGACAGCCTACGGGAAAAGTGGAAGCGGGAACTTTTGAAACGTCGCGTGGACGCCAAGGGCATGGAGCCGATTCGGCTGCGGGTACACGCGCTGTGCAAGCGCCGCTTGCAGGCGCAGCATCAGCATTCATAGCCCGATAATGCGAGTGGGCGCCAGCTAGCGCTCGATGTTGAACAGGATGTCGGCGCCGCTTATGCTGCCGGATTCGGCTTCGAGCGCCCAATGGCGGCTCAGGGTGTAGCGCAGGCGCAGCAGGTTGATGGGTTCATACAGGCCGATGCCGTAGCTCACGTAGAGCCGTGGCGAGAGGTACTTGCCGAGAAACAGCGAGGCCTGCCGGGAGTCGTTGCTGTAGCGGCTGGCGTTCTCGACACTGACCGTATCGATCCCCAGCGGCTGGGTGATTGACCTGACGGCATACGTGCCGCCGATGAGACCGATGGCGCTCGCGGCCTGTTGGTAGAGGGTGTTTTCTCCCCCCGAGTTTTGCTGCACGCCGTGTCCGAACAGGAGATAGGCGAGGGCCTCGGATTGCGGCATGGGGGGATTGGAGAACACCCGCAGTTTCGGGTTGCGCAGCGTTCCCGTGACGTTCAGTCCGGCCGTGACCTGACCGACCTGACGAGTGGCGCGGATGTCGAGGCCCGGGTTCGCGATCGGTCCACCACTGAATAGCAAGCGCCCGTGGCGGATCGTGAGGTCCTGGCCGTAGGCCTTGTAATGGCCGTCGAGAACCCTAAGTTCGCCGCTTGCGGTGGTGAGTTTGCCGGGTTCCTCGTCGAGCGCGAGCTTGCCTCCGATACGCGCGGTGAGCCCGTAGCCGTCGAAGTGCACGTCCTCGCCGAGGACGATCGCGATATGCGCGGCAAACTTGAGGGGCAGCGCGGACTTTTCCTCCGGTGCGCCGACGATCACGAGGTCGGGGCTCGGCGTGATCGCCTGGGAAAAGTGCGGCGGCCTGATACGTGCCGAAGGAATGGCGAGTGAGCCTTCGATGTGCAGCTTGTGGTCGGCGAGGCCGATGTCAAGGTCGGGGCTGACCTTCACTTGAGCCTCGGGCACCTCCGTCGCACGGAAATTCTTGCCGGTGACGTGCAGGTTCAGCGCCCAGGCGGAGGACCGGCGGTCGAGTGAGCCGCGCAGCCCGAGGTGGCCGCCTTTGCCGTCCGCCAGCTCTCCCGTGAGGCGCAATCCCGATCCTTCGCCGACGAGGTCGAGGTTCGAGTTCTCGATGTGTGTGCCAAATCGGTTGAGCGTGACGGCGGCGCCGCTCAGACGGGCATCGCCCCGGAAGTTCGGCGCCGCCAGGTTGCCGGACACCGTAAAGTCCGCATCGAGCCGGCCGGCAACGCCGCTTATCGCATTGCTCAGGGCGCCGAAGCCGGCGAGATCGGGAATGTGTGCGACGAGGTGAATGCGGCCGGCGGGCTCGGCATGTGCGCGCCAGGGAATTTTTACGTCGGCCTCGAGTGAGCCGCCGGAAGCGGGTTCGAGTTCGAGTCGCGCCGTGGCGGTGGCTTCGTTCACCTGGGCCGTCAGCGCGGCGTGCGCAAAGGTAACGTTTTGGCGCTCGCCGTCGATGAGACGGCTGATGCCGGCGGCGTTGGCTCGCAGCTTGAGGGCGAGTGCCAGTTTGCCGTTGCCGCCACTGGCCTTGAGCTTGCCGTTCAGCGCACCGTGCAGCTTTGCTTCCTGAGTCAAGTAGGGATCAGCGAGCGCAAGCGGGAGGCGATCGAGATCGAGGGTGGCCTGCCAGCTTCCGCTGCCGGAGGCGGCGGCGAGACAGAATTGCGCGTTCCGGGGAGCGCGCCAGCAGCTTCGTCCGAGTTGCACCTTTTGGGCGCCGAGCACGAGCGTCGCTGGCTCCTGCAGCGTGAATGTGGGTGCCTTTGCCGGGTGCAGGCTCCCCGCCGCCAATTTGCCGCGCCAGACCTTGTTGTCAAGACGGCCGGTGCCGGCGAGGGTGAAACTTCCCGGATTACCCTTCATTGCAAGTTCGAAGTGTTGGGCCGCGGCCGGTCCGGAAAGCGTCAGTGCGACCGTGTCGAAGGCGAGGCTGCCGCGTGCGACCTCGTGCAGATGTACAGCAAGCGTAGAGGCGGCCTCCGCACCGAGATTGACGTTCAACTTCGCCCGCGCGGCGGCAATGGAAACGTCGCGCCAGCGCAGCTTGTCGCCCTGGATCTGCGCCCGCACCCTTGGCTTATCGGGACTGCCGGACAGCCGGCCCCGCGCATCGAGCTGGCCGCCGAAGTCTTCACCGAGAGCGGCCAGCCTGGGTGCCCGAATCCGCCAGTCGAGATCGAGCGCCTTGCCCCAGCGGCCTTTGGCGGCGAAATGATTGGGGCCGGCCGAAAGGCTTAATTTGCGAATCTGCACAAGGTTTTTCGTCCAGTCGAGATCCGCCTCTCCGCTGAGCGGATGCCCGTTCAATTGTCCTGCCAGCTCGGTTACTCGGGCCCGGGCGTGCAGGGGTTCGAGTTCGCCGCCGGCATTCAGGTTGAAGCCGAGGCGGCCGTGAAGGTTTTTTGCAATGGCGCCGGGGTTCAGGCCATGAGTCTGCGCCGTGATCCGGAAGCCGCGCCGGCCCTCGAGTTCGAGTCGGCCCTGTCCCGTGATCCGTCCGCCGAGCCAGCGGCCGGCGAGCCCGGTGATTGCGATCGCCTTCCCGTCGCCGTGCATGGCGAGCGCCCAGCGACCCCGGGGCAGGGCCTTGGTCTGCAGCAGGGTCAGGGCGTGGATCGTCCAGTCGTCGAGATTGCCCGCGAGCCATGCGCCGCCGGCCGCAAGCCGCAGCTCGGGCGCCGCCGCGGTCAATGGCCAATGGAGATCGCGCCAGGCGAGTTCGAGTTCGGCCCGGTGCGGGGCGTCCAGGCCGATCGAGCCGTGGAGTGAAAGGCGGACCGGCGTCCGGGTGAGGGCCAGGTTCGCGCTCGCGATGTGCAGGCGATGCCGGGCGATGCCGCCTTCGAGCGCAAATTTTACACCGTGGATTTTTTCGCCGGCGAGCGTCACTTTTCCCCGTGCATCGAAACTGTTCACGGTGCCCGAGAACTCGAGTTCGCCCGCGGCTCGAAGCGCCGGCCAAGTGGGCTTGATGGCGTGGGGATCGAGCCTGGCGATGTGGAGCCGTCCATAAACCCGCGCTGTCTTCAGTGGCGTGGTGATGGTGGCCCTGAGCGTCGCGGCGAAGGGCGCATGAAGCGTTTGCCGCAGTTTGATCGTACCGCGCAGCGCACCGTCGAGGCGCGTGCGGCCTTCCACGGCAGGGTAGCCCGGCGGGCGGAGTATTTCCGCGAGCCGGACCGTGAGCGGCCATTCACCATGCGCTTCGAGGCGCAGCCTGCCGCCGAGTGCGATGCGTGGGCCGCGGGCCTCGAACCGGTCGAGAAGGATGCGCCGGTTGCCGGCATCGAGGGCGAAGGCGATGCGCTCCAGTTGCAGCGCTTGCGTGGACGTATGCACGCGAATATCTTCGAATTGCGCCGATTCGATGGTGATGTGCAGCGGCAGATCTACTTTTTGCGGCAACCGAAACGGGGTCGCCTTCTTTTCCGCTCGTTGCTCGATGTCGACGTCCGCGGCATGAAGCGCGGTCACGTCGAGCTTGCCCGCGGCAAGCGCCGAAGGCTTCCAGTCGACCCTGGCCTGTTTGACGGTAATCACGGCTCCGGAGAGCGTGACGCGGAGATTCTCCAGCGTGAACGGGCCCGCTAGGGTGCCGCTGGCTGAACCGACCGCAATCGTTCCGCCCGAATGGCTTTCCGCGACCCCGAGCGCCCAGCGCAGTCCGGCCTGGGTTTCGAGCAGCACGGCGCCCCCGGCGATGATGACGGCGGCGACGACCGCGAGGGCGATGGCGACCCAGTAGCGCAGCTTCACAACGCAAGCCCGATGCTGAGGTTGATGCGGATGGGGCTTAATTCGGGGTGGCCGATCGGGTGTCCGAAGTCGAGACGCACGGCGCCGACCGGCGTTTGGTAGCGCAGGCCGATGCCAAAGTCTTTTTCGAACTGCGCATTGAAGCTGTTGCTTGCGTTGCCGGCGTCGAAAAAGCCGGCGATGCCCCAGGGGCCCGCGATCGGGAAGTCGTATTCGACGCTGGCAACTTTGAGGTAGCGCCCGCCGACGACGAGCCCCTGCGTGTTGCGCGGCCCGATGGATTGGTAGGCGTAGCCGCGCAGGCTCGCGCTGCCGCCGGTGTAGAAGCGCAGGGCCACCGGGACGTCGTTGAAGTTGCTCGTGGCGACGGCTCCGACTTCACCGTGCAGCAGCAGCCGCCCGGGCCCGAACGGAAAGATGAAGCGGGCCGAGATGTCGGCGCGCAGAAAAGTCGTATCGGAACCGAGCGCATGTGCCGCGCCGGAGAACGTCGCGTTGATGCTGTAGCCGCTTCTGGGCTCCGAGGGTGGATGTGCGACGATCCGGGAGTAACGCACGCCCGGCATGAAAACCCGCGTGGCGAACGATTGCGAACCGATGTCGCTCGTGTAGCGGTTCGCGTCGAGAAAGAGACTCTGCTGCCAGCCGTCGAACATGGTGATGCGCTGTGCGTCGAGGCCGAAAAGATGGCCCACGGTGTCGCCGTAATCCTGTTGGTTGAGCGTGGCCGAATAAACCATGCGATCGGTCGCGGGGTTCGCGAGCGGCACGATGTAGCGGGCGACGGCCTGGGTTTCGATTCGCGAGATGCGGGTGTTGAAGCGGAAGCGGTGGCCGGCGCTGTTGACCCGCCTCAGATCCCACCCGAAGCTGAAGCGCGGGCCGGTGTCGGTGCCGTAGCCGAGCCCGAAGGTGAAGCGGTTGCGCTTGGCGGGCGTGGTCGAAACCTCGATCGGTACGCGCAGGTCTTTGGCCTCCTGCTTTTCAGGCTTGATGATGACGGTGGAAAAATAGCCGCTCGCGCTCAGGGTCGATTGCAGATTGGAGAGTTGTGAGGCGTCATAGGGTTCGCCGGGTTTAACCTTGACGTAGCGGTGCACGAAGTTCGGATCGAGGATGTCCTGCTCGATCGTTACGGCGCCGAAGCGGTAGCGCGGACCGGTTGCGAAAACGAGCGTCGCATCGGCCCGGTAGGCGGCGGGATGAACCTCGATCCTGTGAACCGTGAAGTGAGCGTCGAGATAACCGTGTTCGGCCGCGGCGAGTTGCAGGAGATGTTTGGTCTGTGAGTAATCCGCCTGCTCGAAGGCTTCGCCCGGCTTGAGCAGGGGGTGGCGCTCGATGCTTTCGAATGTCGGGGCCTTAGCACCGGGGCCGGTCACCCGGATCGAGACTCGGCGCAGTTGGACGGGCTTGCCGGGATCGATCCGGTAGGTGGCGGTCCAGTTTGCGCCCTGATGCGTCAACTGCGATTCGATCCGCGGCGAGAAGTAGCCGAAGGGCTCGAGCGCATGGCGGATTTCTTCCGGCGCCTCGGTGTTCAGGCGCCGGATCGTCGCCCCCGGCCGTGACCCGTAGTCCTTGTAGTTTGCGATGGAAAGCGAGGCGAGTACGTTGTCCTTGAGTTTGCCGCCGACGCCGAGGACGTGAACGCTGACTTCGGTGGCGCAAGCGGGTGCCGCGATGACGAGCGCGCAGCACAGGAAAAGCCCGTGCCAGCGTGATCGGCGCGGGTCCGTCAGGTAAATGCGCCGGTCGTGGGAGTATGGCCGGCGGCGGAAAGGCGTCATGTTCACCGTTACATGTTACTTGGCGCGCGGCCCGTGCCCGTCGGCCGAACGAAGGCCTGAAGTGACCTCGTCATGCGCCGGAAGTTCGCCGCAAAAGCGCGATCCCGTCCGGTATCTTCGGCGGTTTCCGCCCCGAATCCATAAAATAGGCGGCGAAGGCGGAGCCGCCCTGCGGCTTCCGGTACGGCACGGCGCCTGGCGCGATCAACGGGGTTCATTCATGTCCGGACTCGTCATTTCCGACCTTGAAGTCTGGCGCGGCGATTACCACGTTTGCGCCGGCTGGTCGGCGCGGATCGAGGCGGAGCAACTGTTGCGGCTGCGAGGCGGTAACGGGGCCGGGAAGACCAGCCTGATGCGTGTTCTTGCCGGGCTCGCCCTGCCGGAGTGCGGTGCGGTGGGTTTCGGGGACGCGGGGCACCGGCCGCAATCGCTCGCCTATCGCCAGGACCTGCGTTATGTCGCGCATCGCGACGGCGTGAAACCCGAGTTGACGGCGCGCGAAAACCTGCGCCTGACGGCGCGGCTCGTCGCCGACTCCTCACCCGCCGAAGTGACCGCTGCCCTGGAACGCGTCGGCCTGGGCGTGCTTGCCGCGCGGCGCGCGGCCGAACTGTCTGCCGGTCAACGCCGGCGTCTCGCGCTTGCCCGCCTGCTCCTCGGACGCTCGGAGTTGTGGCTGCTCGACGAGCCGCTGGTGGGGCTCGATCGCGCCGCCGTGGGCTTGGTGACGGAGTTGATTCGGGAGCAGTTGGCGCGCGGCGGTATCGTCGTCATCGCGACCCACCAGACGCTCCCGCTCGCCGGCGTCAACGCCTGCAACCTCGATTTGCCCTGGATCGTTGCCGAGGCTCCCGCCCGCGCCGAAACCGCCGCGGCATGATCACGGGCATGCGGGCCGCCGACCACCCATCGTTATCCGGGCGGGAGCCGGGAGCGGTGGACGGGCATGGTTTCCCCGTCGGCGGGAAGGCGCGCGCGCGATGGAGGGTGAATCGTGTTTGTTGAACTTCTGCGCCGCGAATTGCTGCTCGCCTGGCGGCGCTCGGGCGAGGCGGTCGTGCCGCTGGTGTTCTTTCTGGTGACGAGCATGCTTTTCCCGCTGGGGCTGAGTTCGGAGCCGAGCCTGTTGCGTCCTCTCGCGCCCGGCGTGATCTGTGTGATCGACTTCCTTGCCGGAATGCTCGGCCTGCACGGCCTGTTTCGTGGCGACTACGAAGATGGTACCCTTGAGCAGTTGCTTCTCACGCCGCGGCCGTTGACGCTCGTGATACTCGCCAAGGCGACCGGCCATTGGCTGGTAACAGGGCTCCCCATCGTGGTGGTGGCGGCGCTGGTGGGCGAGATGCTGTTCATGCGCGGGACGACGATCGGGCTTCTGGTCGGCGGCCTCGCGCTCGGTACGCCGGTGTTGACGTTGCTGGGTACCGTGGTGGCGGCGCTGACCGTGAGCCTGCGTCAGGCCGCCGTGCTCGCGCCGGCGTTGATCCTGCCTCTCGCGGTGCCGGTGCTGATTTTCGGCGCGCACAGCGCGACCGTCGGCGATCATGTCGTCCAGGCCTTTGTCGCCCTGGCGGCCATGCTGATTCTGGCCGTGAGTTTGTTGCCGCCGGCGGCGGCCATGGCGCTGCGCATCGCGCATGAGTCGGGGTAGAAGCGGTCGTCCCGACCGCGATTGTTTTTTGTAGTGCTGGATTGCGGCGGGGGCCGCCACTCCTACGGCGTTTAATGAGGTTTTGAAAACGTGTGGACCTGGTTGCACAAGTTGGGCTCGCCGCCGTTGCTGTTCCGCGTTGCGGGGCGCACGGCACCGTGGTTCATGTGGCTGAGCCTGGCGCTGGTGGTCGCCGGCCTCGTCGGCGGCCTGTGGTTCGCGCCGCCCGACTATCAGCAGGGCGACGGCTTTCGCATCATCTACATTCACGTCCCGAGTGCGATCATGTCGCTCGTGGCCTACGCCGTGATGGCCGTCGCGAGCGCCGTCGGCCTGATCTGGCGTCTGCGCATGGCGCACGCCGTGACGGCGGCGGCGGCGCCGCTCGGCGCGGCGTTCACCTTTCTCGCCCTGGTGACGGGCTCCCTGTGGGGCAAGCCCATGTGGGGGACGTACTGGGTCTGGGGCGCGAGGCTCACCTCGGAGTTGGTGTGGTTGTTCATTTACATCGGCTTCATGGTCATCGTCAACGCCTTCTCCGAGCGGCGCGCGGGCGATCGCGCGGGCGCGATCGTGGTGCTCGTCGGCGTGGTGGATTTGCCGATTATCCATTACTCGGTCGTGTGGTGGACGACGCTCCACCAGGGCGCGAGCCTGAAGCTTTCCGGTTCGGACATTGCAATGTCCATGTTATGGCCGTTGATCGCGATGATTTTCGGCTTCTTGTGTTACTTTATATGGCTGCTTATGCTGCGTTTGCGCACCGAGATCCTGCGCCGCGAGCGCCGCGCGAGTTGGGTCAAGCGACTTTCCGTTGAGTAAGTGATCGGTTGTGCACAGTTGGCATGAATTTGTGACGATGGGCGGCTACGCGCGTTACGTGTGGCCCGCCTACGGCGTCGTTTTCGTGGTGCTCGTGTTCGCCGTCTGGCAGACGCGCCGGGGCTTTCGCCGCGCCTTGGCGCGGGCGCTCCGCAGGGCGCGGGAAACGCGCGAATGACGCCGCGACGCCAGCGCGCGCTGGTCGTGATAGGCGTCGTCGCCGGCGCGGCGATCGGGGTCGCCATCGCCCTGTGGGCGTTTCGCGGCAATCTTCTCTATTACTACACCCCGACCCAGGTGTTTGCAAAGCAACTCGGCCGGCAACGCACTTTCCGCCTCGGCGGGTTGGTCGAAAAGGGGTCGGTCAAGCGCAAACCGGGTTCGCTTACGGTGCACTTCGTCGTGACCGACAACCGCAAAAGCATTCCCGTGGTGTTCACCGGCGTGCTGCCGGATCTGTTCCGCCCGGGCCAGGGCGTGATCGCCAACGGGCACATGGGGCCGGGCGGGGTCTTCGTCGCCAGCCACATTCTCGCCAAGCACGACGCGAAATACATGCCGCTGAAGCTCTACAACAAAAAGCACGATACTGCCTATCGCCGGCCGGGAGGAATGGACACGAACGCCAAGACCAATGGCTCCTGAACTCGGCCAATTTGCATTGGCGCTGGCCTTTGCGCTTGCCGTGGTCCAGGCGGTGGCGGGACTCGTCGGCGGGTCCCGCCTCGCGGGAGGGAGGCTGGTTGCTCTCGTGCGCCCGGCGGCCTGGGCCCAGCTGGTCGCGGTGGCCACGGCCTTCGGTTGTCTGACCTACTGCTTCGTCGTCACCGATCTCACGGTCCGCTACGTGGTGGCAAATTCCAATGCCGCGGTGCCTCTTATCTACAGGTTTACCGGCGTGTGGGGCGCCCACGAGGGTTCGCTGCTGCTGTGGATCCTGATTCTCGCATTCTGGAGCGGGGCGGTGGCGTTGTTCAGCCACCGCCTGCCGCACGAATTCGCTGCCCGCGTGCTGGGCATCATGGGCCTGATCAGCGCGGGTTTCCTCGTTTTCAGTGTTTTTCTTTCCAATCCCTTCCTGCGCGCGCTGCCGCCGCCCGCGAGCGGGGCGGATCTGAATCCGATTCTGCAGAGCCCGTTTCTGGCTTCGCATCCGCCCATGCTCTACATGGGCTATACGGGGCTTTCGGTTGCCTTCGCCTTTGCCGTTGCCGCGCTCATCGGCGGGCGGCTCGACTCCTCCTGGGCGCGCTGGACGCGGCCGTGGACGCTCGTTGCCTGGCTGTGTCTTACCGTGGGCATCACGATCGGAAGTTTCTGGTC
>CAZKOE010000038.1:6879-16848 GCA_964554305.1 uncultured Gammaproteobacteria bacterium | reverse complement strand
CCTTTACCGTGACCGGGGGCTTGCAATGCGGGAGGAGACCATATACGGCATAAGCGCAGCGTTCCCGGCGATCGGCGTTTATCGCCGGGAACGGCCTTCGGCCTTATGCCGGCCTACCACGATGCTGGCCACGCTACAAGATGTAGCGGGAGAGATCTTCGTCGGCGGCGAGACCGGCGAGATGTTTGTCCACGTAGGCGGCGTCCACTTCGACGGCTTGCCCCGACTGGTCGGGCGCCTCGAAGGAGACTTCTTCCAGGAGTTTCTGCATGACCGTTTGCAGACGGCGCGCACCGATGTTCTCGGTGCTGTCGTTCACGCGGTGGGCGATCTCGGCAACGCGTCGGATTCCCTCGGCCGTGAAGCGTACTTTTACGCCTTCGGTCGCGAGCATGGCGTCGTATTGCACGGTGAGCGCGGCCTTGGGTTCGGTGAGGATGCGCACGAAGTCTTCCACGCCGAGCGCGTTGAGCTCCACCCGGATCGGCAGCCGCCCCTGGAGTTCGGGAATCAGGTCCGAGGGCTTGGCGAGATGGAAGGCGCCGGAAGCGATGAACAGGATATGGTCGGTGCGCACCATGCCGTAGCGCGTGTTCACGGTCGAGCCCTCGACCAGCGGCAGGAGGTCGCGCTGCACGCCCTCGCGTGAGACATCCACGCCCGAGCCCTCGCCCGAGCGCCGCGTGATCTTGTCAATTTCATCGAGGAAAACGATACCGTTTTCCTCGACCTCGCGAATGGCGTCGCGCTTGACCTCGTCCTCGTTGACGAGTTTCGCAGCCTCGTCGTCGGCCAGCAGTTTGCGCGCCTCGGCCACCTTCACCCGGCGCTGCTCGTGGCGGTTGCCCTGCATGTTCTTGAACATGTTCTCGAGTTGGCCCGTCATCTCCTCCATGCCCGGCGGCGCCATGATTTCCATGCTCGGTTGCGCCGCCGTTACTTCGATTTCGATTTCGCGCTCGTCGAGCGCGCCGGCCCTGAGCTGATCGCGGATTTTACGGCGGGTATCTTCATTCGAGCGTGGCGGTTCCGATTGCGGTTCATTGGCGAAACCGACGGTGTTCTGCGTGCGCGGCAGGAGTGCGTCGAGCAGACGCTCCTCGGCGGCCTGTTCGGCGCGCACGCGCACTTCGGCCTTGGCTCGCTTGCGCGCCATTTTGATGCCGATTTCCGTCAGATCGCGGATGATCGAATCCACTTCGCGGCCGACGTAGCCGACTTCGGTGAACTTTGTCGCCTCGACCTTGTAAAAGGGGGCGTTCGCGAGTTTCGCGAGACGGCGTGCGATCTCGGTTTTGCCGACGCCGGTAGGGCCGATCATGAGGATGTTTTTCGGAGCCACCTCGGCCCGCAACTCCGGGTCGAGCTGCATCCGCCGCCAGCGTTCGCGCAGCGCCAGCGCTACGGCGCGCTTGGCGGCGTCCTGGCCGACGATATGGCGGTCGAGCTCGGCGACGATTTCGCGGGGGGTCATGGTGTCGTTCATTCGGGCTTGGCCTCCGCGGGGATGGTTTCCAGGATGATGTTCGGGTTGGTGTAAACACAGATTTCAGCGGCAATTTCAAGTGCCGTGCGTGCGATGTCGGGTGCCGGGAGATCCGAGTGGCGAAGTAGTGCGCGCGCAGCGGCCGAGGCGTATTGCCCGCCCGAGCCGATCGCCATCACGCCCTCCTCGGGTTCGATCACGTCGCCGTTGCCCGAAACCAGAAGCGAGGTGTCGGCGTCGGCGACGGCGAGCAGCGCCTCCAGGCGGCGCAGCGCCTTGTCGCTGCGCCACTCGCGGGCGAGTGCAACGGCGGCGCGGGTGAGGTTACCGCTCGCGCGCTCGAGTTCGCCTTCGAATTTTTCCGCCAGCGTGAAGGCGTCGGCGGTGCCGCCGGCGAAGCCCGTGAGCACGGCCTTGCCGGGCAGGCGGCGGACCTTGCGGGCGTTAGCCTTGAAGACCGTGTCGCCCATCGTGACCTGGCCGTCGCCGGCCATCGCGACGACGCCGGCGCGGCGCACGCACAAAATGGTGGTGCCGTGAAACTGCTGCATTGAAGCTCCTTTCGCCTGGATTCCGTTCGTTCCGCGCCGTGGCGCAAGTTTGAACCGCATGATGTCGTCCGCTGCGGGCCGGCAAAAGACCAGAGGCCGTTGCCGATGCCGCGAACCTGCATCCGCAACCCCCGCATCCGCTTCGCGATGCGGGATTATGCGAGCCTACTTGTTCCGCTTCTTGCGGTGCGCGCGGGGGTGCGCCTGATCATAGGTGCGGGCCAAATGCTGAAAATCAAGGTGGGTGTAGACCTGCGTCGTGGAAAGGCTCGCGTGGCCGAGGAGTTCCTGCACCGCGCGCAGGTCGCCGCTCGATTCGAGCAGATGGGTCGCGAAGGCGTGGCGCAAAAGGTGGGGATAGACCCGCCGGTCGAGTCCCTGGCGCCGGCCCTGATGGGTCACACGTGCCTCGATCGAACGCTTGGCGAGACGAGTCCCGCGCCGACTGATAAAAACGGCACGCGCTCCGGGAGCCGCGAATTCCGAGCGCGCCTTAAGCCAGGCGCGAAGCGCCTCGCGCGCCTGCCTTCCAACCGGAACGATGCGCGTTTTCGCGCCCTTGCCGGTGACGCGAACAAGGCCTTCGGCAAGATCGAGGTCGGAAATGTCGAGCGCGGCAATTTCGGCGAGTCTGAGTCCCGAGGAATATAGCAGCTCCAGCATGGCGCGATCGCGCAGGGCGAGCGGACTGCCCGTGTCTTCGATCTCGACGAGGTGCACCGCTTCGTCCACGTCGAGCGTGGCGGGGAGGCGCCGCTTGAGCTTGGGAGCGTGGACGCCGGCGGCCGGGTCGCGCTTGAAGACGTCGCGCTTGAGTCCCCAGCGGGTAAAGGCCCGCACCGCCGCGAGCATCCGCGCGAGGCTCGTGGGCGCGAGGCCCCGGCGATGTTCGTCGGCGAGGAAGCGGCTCAGGGCGGGGCCGCCGAGTGCGTGCCACTCGCCGATGCCGTGTTCGTCGCACCAGCCGGCAAGGGCGGCGAGGTCGCGTCCGTAGCCGCCAGCCGTCAGCGCCGAGAGACGCCGTTCCAGACGGAGATGGTCGAGAAAACGCTGGCGGGCCGCGTCGGCCGCGGGGCTCACGAAGCGGCGCCGTCCAGTGCCGTGCCGGCGAGTTCGCCGAGGCGCGCGAGATAGGTGATATCGAGGCTTGGATGGAAGTGCTTGGCATCGGGGCTCGCGAGGACCAAAACCCCCTGAATGGCTTTGCCGAAGGGGATGAAGGCGGCCGAGGCGAGTGGAGCCTGCTCGGGAAAGAACCGCTCGCCGCGCCCCGCGGGCAGGGACCGGCAGAAGGGTTTGCCCGCCGCAAGCTCGTCGCCGAGGCCCTCGAAGGCGGCATCGTCGCGCGCGAGGTAACGGGCCTCGGGAAGCGCCCCGGCGGCGGACTCATTGTGGAGGATCAGCGCCACGGCGGAGGCTTCGAAGTCGGCCCGCAGCCGCGTTTTGAGCGCTGCGACGCGCCCGGCGCGGGTCCGCTCGGCGAGCAGGGCAACGGCGAGGGCGTGGAGGTGGCCGAGCAGGCGATCGTTTTCGCGCGCGATTTCCATCCATTCGATCTGATGACGCTCGAGGCGGCGATTTTCCTGGCGCAACAGCTCGACCTGGCGTTCGACCAGCGAGACTGCGTCGCCCGCCGGATGCGGAATAGAGAGCCGCGTGAGGAGTTTCTTGTGCGTTTGGAAAAAGTCCGGATGGGCAATGAGATAGTCGCCGATCGCCTGTGCCGAAAGCGGCGGACGGTCGGGTTTGGGCGCGTTTTCGTCGCTCAACGGGTGGCCTCGAGTTGTTGCCGGGTCGGCATCAGTGTACCGCGCCCGGCATACGGTGCTGGCGAAAATTTCAAAACCTGTCTATACTTCGGGGCAGGTACGGGACAAGGAATCGCCATGCGCACCATTCTCGTTGCCAACGCCAAGGGCGGTTGCGGCAAGACGACCATCGCCACCAACCTCGCCGCGCACTATGCCAATGAGGGCCGGGCGGTGGTGCTCGCCGACTTTGATCCGCAGCGCGGGAGCCTGGACTGGCTCGCCGCCCGCCCGCCTCACCGTCCGGCAATTGCCGGGCTCGACGCGGTGGAAGAGGGTTTGCGCCATCTCCCGCGCGCCGCCGACGTGCTCATCATGGATGCCCCCGCGCGGCTCCACGGCGCCGAATTATCGGAATTTTTGCGCCGTGCGGAGACCGTGGTGGTGCCGATTCTGCCTTCGCCGGTAGACATCAACGCCGCCCGCCGCTTCCTCGACGAGCTGGCGGGCTCGGCGCCGGTTCAGCATCGGCAGACTCGGATCGGGCTGATTGCCAACCGAGTGATGGAGCATACCCGCATTGCCGGGGTGCTCGAGCATTGGCTGGGGCGCCGCCGCGAGCGCGTGCTGGGGCAGCTCCGCGAGACCCAGAACTACGTGCGTGCCGCGGCCGCGGGCATCGGGGTTGTCGAGCTTCCGCCCTACCTGGCCTGGCAGGACTGGGCCCAGTGGGAGCCGATTCTCGACTGGCTCGGAAGCCGTCGCAGCGTCCCTTCCTGAGGGGTTTTTAAACGGCCGCCGTGCTTGGCGTTTTCGCCCTGCTTGCGTGCTTGGTGCGCCTGGTCTATACTGCGCCGTAAACCAGCAGCTACCCTAGGGAGGGCACGATGGAAAACGAGGACCCCCTGGAGCCGGAAGTGTCGGCCGGCCCCGAAATCGCAACTACCCCGACCGGTCCCGGCGGGAAGAACCTTGTCGATCGCGTGAAGGGCATTCTGCTCAGGCCGCAGGAAGAATGGGGTGTTATCGCCGCCGAGCCGACCTCGCCGCGGGAGCTTTACCTCGGCTACATCGTGATCCTGGCCGCGATCGGGCCGATTGCCACCTTCATTGGCCAGTGGCTGGTCGGCTTCCCCGTCCTCGGTGTCTACTTCCATCAGTCTTTCGGGCGGGCGCTCGGTCATGCCATCGTCTGGTACGTGTTGACGCTCGTGGGCGTCTACGTGCTGGCCTGGGTGATCAACGGGCTCGCGCCGACCTTCGACGGCAAGAAGGACATGAATCAGGCCCTCAAGGTGGCCGCCTACAGCTATACACCGGCTTGGCTCATCGCCATCGTGATGATCTGGCCGCCGATCAGCTGGCTCCAGTTTCTCGGGCTTTACGGCCTGTTTTTGCTTTACCTCGGACTGCCGGTCCTGATGAGGGCACCCAAGGAGAAGGCGCTTGGCTACACGGTGCTTACCATCGTCGCGATGATCGTCATCTGGATCGTGATCATGCTTCTGGCCGGGCTCGTGCTCGGCGGTGTGGCGTCCTGGACACGTTGATGCAAAAGATTGTTTCGAGCATCGCGGTCGCGGGTGTGGGCCTTGTGCTGTCGGCGGCGGCGTTCGCCGCTCATCCCGCTGCCGCTCCGGCGAAGAAAAATCCCGTGGTAAGTCTCACCGGCAGGCTCCATCCGGGATTGTGGCAGACTACAATCCACGGCAGCCATGACGGCAAACCCGTCACGTCCAGGTCGAATCACGACTGCATCACGGCGGCCGATCTCAAGGATTTCCTGAATTCCGGGGGAGACAATCCGACGGTCAGAAAGTACTCGCTTCACGGCAATCATCTGTACATCGAGGCCGCCGGTGGAACGAGTCCCATGACGTTAGTTGAGAACATTTATATTGACGATGCCGACCATATGCACGGAACGATCAAGGTGCACGGGACGTATGAGATACAAGGCAAAAAGCACACGATTGACTCATTGACCAAGATCACCTCCCGTCGAATTTCCGCGACTTGCCCCAAGAGTTCGGACGACTGACAATCGGGGTCTGGCCTTCCGCGCTGTCAGCCGGAGTGGCGGGCGGCGCGGCGGCGTGCGCCCTCGACGAGGATTTTCTTGCGCAGGCGCAGGTGGTGCGGCGTGACTTCGACTAACTCGTCGTCGTCGATGAATTCGAGCGCCTGTTCGAGCGTCAGGCGGGTCGGCGGCGTGAGGAGGATGTTCTCGTCGGAGCCTGCGGCGCGGATGTTGGTGAGCTGCTTGGCTTTCAGCGGGTTGACGACGAGATCGTTCGCGCGCACGTGTTCGCCGACGATCATGCCTTCGTAGACAGCCTCGCCGGGGCCGATGAAGAGTTTTCCCCTTTCCTGCAGATTGAACAGGGCATAGGCGATCGCCTGGCCGCTGCCGTTGGAGATCATCACGCCGTTTACGGGGCGGCCGAATGTGCCCGCCTTGATCGGGCCGTAATGATCGAAGACGTGGTAGATCAGCCCCGTGCCCTGGGTGGCGGTAAGAAACTGCGTGCGCAGGCCAATCAGGCCGCGCGCGGGCACGACGTAGTCGAGGCGCACGCGCCCGCGCCCGTCGGGGACCATGTCGGCGAATTCCGCGCCGCGCGCGCCGAGGAGTTCCATCACCGCGCCCTGATGGGCCTCTTCCACGTCCACGGTCAGTTGCTCGTAGGGTTCTTCGCGCTGGCCATTCGTTTCGCGCAGGATCACCTCCGGGCGCGAGACGCCGAGCTCGTAGCCTTCGCGGCGCATGTTTTCGATCAACACGGAGAGGTGCAGTTCGCCGCGCCCGGAGACTCGTAGCCGGTCGGGATCGCCGGTGTCCTCCACACGCAGCGCCACGTTATGGATGAGTTCGCGCTCCAGTCGCTCGCGCAGTTGGCGGCTGGTCACATATTTTCCGTCGCGGCCGGCGAAGGGCGAATCGTTGACCTGGAAGGTCATCGCCACGGTCGGCTCGTCCACCGTGAGCGCGGGCAGCGGTTCGAGGGCATCGGGCGCGCACAGGGTATCGGAAATGTTGAGCGGCGAGAGTCCCGTGAAGGCCACGATGTCGCCGGCCTCGGCGGCGGGCTCTTCCCGGCGTTCGAGGCCGTGGAAGCCCAGCACCTGCAAGACACGGCCGTTGCGCTGTTTGCCGTCGCGCCCGACGACGCCGACCGGCATGTTGGCGGCGAGTCGGCCGCGAGCGATGCGCCCGATGCCGATTACGCCGACGTAGCTCGAATAGTCGAGTGCGCTTACCTGGAGCTGCAGCGGGCCGTCGCGCTCCACGGTCGGCGGCGGGGCGTGCGCGACAATCGTTTCGAACAGCGGCGTCATGTCAGCGCCGGGCCGCCCGTCGTCGAGGCTTGCCCAGCCCTCGAGCGCCGAGGCGTAGACGATCGGGAAGTCGAGCTGCGTCTCGCTCGCTCCAAGGCGATCCATGAGGTCGAAGCTCGCGTCCAGCACCCGGTCGGGCCGCGCGCCGGGTCGATCCATCTTGTTGATGACGAGGATGGGGGTAAGGCCGCGAGCGAGCGCCTTTTGCGTGACGAACCGGGTTTGCGGCATCGGTCCGTCCACGGCGTCCACCAGCAGCAGGACCGCGTCCACCATCGCGAGCGCGCGCTCGACTTCGCCGCCGAAATCCGCGTGACCCGGCGTGTCGACGATGTTGATGCGGTAGCCGCGCCAATCGATGGCCGTATTCTTGGCGAGGATGGTGATGCCGCGTTCGCGCTCGAGGGCATCGCTGTCCATGATCCGCTCGACCGGTTCGGTGCGCGCCGTGAAGGTACCCGACTGCTGCAGGAGGCGGTCCACCAGCGTGGTTTTGCCGTGATCCACGTGGGCGACGATGGCGATGTTGCGGATCGCCGCCGTTTCGAGTGTGGAGTTGGCGGGTGCGGGAGTCATTGGTGGCGAGGGAGCGGGGGCAAGGCTGCGCATTGTATGCGAACCTGCGAACCCCGGGGATTTGTCGGCCCGTGGAGTCGTGGTTCGAGGGTCAGCCGCCGGTGCTGGCCGGCGGTGCGCCCGGCGTCGCATGCCGCATCTGCATGAAGCGGGCGCGGAGCGCTGGATTGGCGTTGACCGCATTGCCGACCCGCACGTATTCGCTGAGCGTCATGTGGGCTTCGATGACCTGTTTCATCTTTTTCTGCGCCTGCGCTTTCAGCGCGGCGATTTTGTCGTCGTCTGTCATCCCGTGGGTTTCGATCATCAGCTTCTTGCGGATTTTGGTGATTTCCCCGTAGGCGGCGGCAAACTCGCTCAGTTCCGTGGGATTCACTCTCGACGGCGAGACGGCTGGCGCGTCCCGGGCTTGCGTGTCCGGGCTCTGGGCCATCGCCAATGCTGGCGGCAGCATCAGGGCCGTCGCCAGGAGGCCGAAAAAGGAAAAACGTTTCAGGCGCACGGGGAATTGGTAAGGCGCGGATTCAAGCAATGCGAAAGGCATGGGCGGATTAAGTTCCATCGGCATGGTCGAGTGGCCCGTCGGAAAGAGAAAGGCCGCCCGCGGGCGGCCCTTCCGATCCGCGTCGAAGGCGGCTGTCAGTGGCGGCGAAAACCGCCGCGTCCACCACCGCCAGCGGGGCGTGGGCGAGCCTCGTTCACGACCAGATTGCGGCCGTTGAAGTCCTGCCCGTTCATCGCCTCGATGGCGGCCTTGGCGCCGTCGTCGTTCATTTCCACGAAACCGAAACCGCGGGAGCGGCCGGTGTCGCGATCCTGTACGACATTTGCGGAGGTGACTTCACCGTGAGCGGCGAAGGCGGCCTCCAGTTCTTCTCCCGTCGTCGAGTAAGGGAGATTCCCAACATACAATTTCATTGTGGTCTGCGACCTCTCAAAACAATACCGTCAAAATCCGAAACCCCCGAGCGATCGACGGCACAAGATCGCAGAGCGGCACCGCGTATCATAGCCTGCCCGCGTTGAGAAGTCCAGTATTTTGCGAGGTGCGGACCGCCTCGCGTCTGGTACTATTTGGTCTCCGCCGGTGGTCGCTGGTCCGAGGGAGAGCCCATGCTGGAGATGAGATCGCGTTGCGAGCGTTGCGCGACGAGCCTTGCTCCCGATCGTTCGGCGGCCTACATCTGTTCCCTCGAATGTACCTTCTGCGCCGATTGTGCCGCCAACGCGCTGGATTACGTCTGCCCGAACTGCGCCGGCGAGCTCGTGCGCCGACCGACTCGGGCGGGGCGTCTCCTCAAGCGCTTCCCACCGACGGGCAAAGGCGCGTAGGCCGGCGAGACCGTGAACTACCGGACCGTCGCGCTGGTTGGCCTGCGCCTGCTCGCGGTCTGGCTGATCGCCAGCGCGATCACCTTCCTGCCGCTGTTCGTCAGCATCTGGTTCTTGCCGGAACAGCTTGCCGATCAGGCCCGGAATTCCACGAGCGCGCCCTGGATGAGGTTTCTGTACCTGCTCCCGATTGTGGACCGGCTACTGATCGCCTTCCTGCTATGGGTATTTTCGCCGTGGCTCAGCCGGCGCTTGATTCCCGAAACCGGCAGCAATTCTTCCCGATCCTGCGCGTCGATATTGGTCCAGGGGGCGATTGCAATCGCCGGTCTGGTCATTGCCGTCACGGCGGTTCCGACGCTGATTTCCAGGAGTATCTCGACGCCCCACTACGTTTCGGCCGTCGGAGGTTCTCCCATGGCATTGATGGGTTGGATGTATCTGGCCATATCGGGGATCCTCGTCCTGCTCGGACTGGGGATGGTGTTCGGCGTGCGCCGTTTGCACAACCTGATTTTCCGCCGTCGCATGGCCGATACTTGAGGCCGCGGGAAGCCGATTTCCGGTTGGCGCTTTTGCCGGCAAGGTGCCGGCGCTCCTTGATGTTCGGCACCAGGTTTGAGGGTCGGCCCAGGGAGCGCGGCGACGTTGCCGGGAGTCAGACGAGGATTTTTTTTGCGGCGGCGAGGATGTCGCTCTCCTGCACGAGGACAAGGTTCGCGGCGTCGCCGAGCGGAACGAAGCTGTCGGCGCCCGCGATGCGGGATTTCTTGATTGCCGGATCGCAATGCTCGTCGAGCGCGGTGAAGATTTCCTCGGCGATGCCGCCGGTCTGGCGCCCCTCGTCCACGACCAGCACGCGCCCGCAGGCGGTGGCGTGTTTGGCGATGGCCTCGACGTTCAGCGGTTTCAGCCAGCGCAGATCCAGTACGCGCGC
>CAZKOE010000038.1:6550-6869 GCA_964554305.1 uncultured Gammaproteobacteria bacterium | reverse complement strand
TTCTGCCCGTTTCGGCGTCCAGTTTTTTCGCCGTGCGCAGCGCCATCGGCACGCCGTTGCCGAACGTAATGACCAACAAATCTTTCGCCCGCGGACGATAAATGCGCGGTTCGCCGAAAGGGGCCGCCGAACCCGGTGCCGGATATTCGAACAGCCACTTCCCATCCTGCGGCTCGTACAGATCCTTGGTCATGTAAAGCGCGATCGGCTCGAGCCAGGCGACGACGCGGCCATTGACGCGGGCGAGTGCGGCGGCGGTACGCAGCATCGCGACGGCGTCGTCGCCGCGCGACGGGCAGGCGACGACGAGACCCGGAAT
>CAZKOE010000038.1:0-6540 GCA_964554305.1 uncultured Gammaproteobacteria bacterium | reverse complement strand
TCGTTGTGGAAGTGCCCGCCGAAGCCCTTCTGGTAGGCGAGCGCGGCGATCCGCACGACCATGCCGTTGGCGTACTGCGCGTTGGAGAAGAACTGCAGCGAGGCCGCCTCGCCGCGAACCTGGTCGAGGGCATTGTGCACATAAGCCAGATACTGGATTTCGGGGACCGGAAGCAACCCCATCAACGCCTGGCCCTGGGCGAGACCGAGAATCGTCGTTTCGTCGAGCAGCGTATTGAAGACGCGCGCGCCGCCAAATTTTCGAAGCAGGCTGCTGGTGACCGTGTACACGCCGCCCTTCCGGGCCACGTCCTCGCCAAAGATCGTGGCCTCGGGATACTTGGCAAGCAATTCCGCGAGTGCGCGGTTGATTTGGATGGATAGGTGCCGCGGTGGGGCGTTTTCGGAAACCGGCTCCGCTCCCCCGAAATCTGTCCGCTCGGCCTCGGCCTTGACTTTGGCCGCATCGTAGGGTGCGAGCGGCGCCATGACCTGCTTCGCCGTGTCGAGGCGTGGCCGTTTCGCGGCTCGCTGCGAAGCCTCCCGCACCCGCTCGCGGCAGGCCTCGTAGCGATCGAGCAGGACCTCGGGCGTTGCGAGACCCAGTTCGAGCACGGTTTCGGCGGAAAAGAGCAGCGGGTCCCGCGCTTCGGTCGCTTCGACCCGCTCGGCACCCAGGTACTCCATGTCGATATCGGTGCCGGCATGGCCGAGCAGGCGCACCGTGCGCAGATGCAGGAATACCGGCGCGCGCCGTTCGCGGCAGTATGCGATGGCCGTTTCGACGGCGCGGCAGCCGGCGGCGATATCGAGCCCGTCGGCCTTGACGTAGTGCAGGCCCGGGCGATTCGAAAAATTGGCTTCTACCCAGCCGGCCGGCGTCTCGACGCTGATGCCGAGACCGTTGTCTTCGCACACGAAGAGGATCGGACAGGGGAGCTTGCGATAAGTAGTCCAGGCGGCGGCATTGAAGGCCGCCTGCGCGGTCGCATGATTGGTGGAGGCGTCGCCGAAGCTGCACACGACGATGCTGTCGGGCGGTACCGGCAGGCAGCCTGCGCGTCGAGCCTGGGCGATGGCCGTGGCCGTACCCATGGCTTTCGGCAGGTGGCTCGCGATGGTCGAGGTTTGCGGCGGAATCCACAGCGGCAGGCTGCCGAAAACCTTGTGACGCCCGCCGGAGGCGGGATCTTCGCGGCTGGCGGCAAGCGAGAGCGCGATGTCGCAGACGGGGTCCATGCCCTCGACCTGGCGCGCGCGCTCGATGAAAAACGCGCCGCTGCGGTAGTGCAGGAAGGCCGGATCGGTGTGGCGCGTGAGCCGGGCGACGAGCGCATTGCCCTCGTGACCCGAAGAGCCGATGGTGTAGAAGCCCTCGTTGCGGGCGCGCATGGCGCGCGCCTCGATGTCGAGGTGGCGCGAGAGCATCTGCGATTCGACAAGCTCGAGGAACCCGCGGCCGTCGAGTGTCGTGCCGGGCACGCGGGCATCGAGGTCGGCGGGTGGCGCCTCTTCGTTCCAGCCGCGGACGAATTCCGTGAAGTTTGCGTCCACGATTTCAACGCGGTTGATCCCGCGCGTCGCCTTGCGTGCCAATCCGGTCTTGGAGTTTGTTGCCATTATCAAACTCCTTTGTCCGGGGCGAGTGTCCCGGCTGCCTGGGAGCGCAGGCTTCCAGCCGGCGGTGCCGGCAAGGTGCCGGCGCTCCGGGTATCGCCGCGGTAGCCGGCGCTTCCATGCCGGTGGATGAGCATCAAGTTTTCAGAAAGCACTGATGCCGGTGATCTCGCGCCCGACCGCCAACTGGTGCACGCTTTCGGTGCCCTCGTAGGTGATGACCGATTCGAGGTTGAGCGCGTGGCGGATCGGGCACATCTCGGTCGTGATCCCGGCGCCGCCCAGGAGATCGCGCGCATCGCGGGCGATGCCGATCGCCGTGCGCGTGTTGTTCCACTTGGCGAGCGAGACCTGGTTCGGATGCAGCCGACCGTTGTCCTTGAGTTGCCCGAGCCGGATGGCAAGGGTTTGTGCGGTGGTGATGCCCCGCGCCATCTCGGCGAGCCGCGCCTGCGTCAATTGATTGTGATCGAGCGTGCGCCCGAAAAGGGTGCGATCCTTCACGTACGCCCGTGCCTCGTTGAAACAGGCGAGCGCGGCGCCGATTACGCCCCAGGCAATGCCGTAGCGCGCTTGCGTAAGACAGGAAAGCGGTCCTTTGAGCCCCTTTACGCCGGGCAATACATTTGCCGCTGGCACACGCACGTCGTCGAAGTACAGCGCCGAGGTGACCGAAGCGCGGAGCGACATCTTGTGGTGCACCTCGGGCGCATCGAAGCCCTTCATGCCCTTCTCGACGAGAAAGCCGCGCACGCCGTCTTCGGTCTGTGCCCAGACGACGGCGACGTCGGCAATCGTGCCGTTGGTGATCCACATCTTGGAACCGTTCAGCACCCAGTCGCCGCCGTCCTTTTTCGCTGTAGTCTTCATGTTGCCGGGATCGGAGCCGCCGTGCGGTTCGGTCAAGCCGAAGCAACCGATTGCCTTGCCGGCGGCAAGCTCGGGGAGCCAGCGCTCCTTTTGTTCGTCGGAGCCGTATTCGTGGATCGGGAACATGACGAGGCTCGTCTGCACCGAAACGAAACTGCGCAGTCCCGAGTCGCCGCGCTCGAGCTCCTGGCAGATCAAGCCGTAGGCAGTGCCCGAAAGCCCGGCGCCGCCGTAGTCGTCGAAATAGCTTCCGAACAGACCGAGCGCCGCCATCTCCGGGATCAGTTCGTCGGGGAACCGCGCGGCCTCGAAGGCCTCGGGGATCAGCGGCAGCGCCTTCTCGTCCACGAAGCGCGCCACGGTCTCCCGCGCCAGCCGCTCCTCTTCGGTCAGCAGGTCGCCGATGGCGTACAGATCTTCCGAGTCAAGCCTTTTCATGAACAATAGGTAAACAGCCTTGAAGTGCCCATTTTACTGTTCATCAAAAAATGTCGAGTGAAGTGGTCTCAAGGGATCAGCAGGCGCTTGGGTTTGAGGGGAAGCTTGCCCGTCCAGTAGAGGATGAGGATGATGCCGCCGATCATGCCGCCGAGGTGGGCGAAGTGAGCAACGCCGGGTTGAGCGCCGGTCGCACCGAGCACGAGTTCGAGAATGCCGTAGCCGGTGACGAACACCCAGGCAGGCATGGGCAGGGCGAACCACAGGTAAATGCGCTGGCGTGGGTAGAGCATGCCGAAGGCGAGGAGCACCCCGAAGATGGCGCCCGAGGCGCCGATGGTGGGGTAGAAACCGCCGGTGATGTAGCGGGCCACGAGAAGATGGGTGAGCGCCGCCGTGACGGCGCAGGCGAAGTAGTAGAAAAGGTACTTCCCCACGCCGAGCGAGCGCTCGATCACACAGCCGAAAATGTAGAGCGCGAACATGTTGAAGAAGATGTGCGCGATCGAGCCGTGCAGGAAGGCGTAGGTCACGAGCTGCCAGACCTGAAAGCCGACCGTGGCAACGCCGTGGTGCGTCATGACCGGCTCGGCCGGGCCCCAGGGCCACAGCGCGAGATGGACAATCAACCAGTCGCCGGCGCCGCTCGTTTTTTCGAACAGGAAGAAAATGACGTTGGCGATGATCAGGCCCAGAGTGGCCGGCGGGAAGCGGAATGACATGAGGCGCGGGTCGCGTTTTCCGTGAGTCTAACCGATCGGGAGGGACGCCGGGCGGAACTGCCCGAGCTTGAATAAAGGGGAGAATTTCGGCACAATCGTGGTCACAGTTTTGCCGTCTCTTCAGGTACACCGTCATGCGCGTGAATTTTGTCACAATACGGCCAGCCCTTTCACTTCCCCTGCTGGCCCTCGGTGCGCTCGTGCTCGCCGGCTGTGCAGCGCGGGGTCCCGCACCCGCCTACACAACGAACGGCGGCACCCAGGCCGGGCAGGCCCGCATCAAGACGAAGATGACTTCGACCATTTTCCTGAACCCGGTCGCGCCTGACAAACGGGTGATTTACGTCGAGGGGCACAACACCTCGAGCGCGCAGAACGTCAACTTCATGCCGATACTCCAGCAGGCGCTCTTCGCCCAGGGCTATCGGCTCACCCGCGACCCAAGCCAGGCGGAGTTCACGTTGCAGTACAACCTGCGCTACGTCGGCAAGGAAACGAAGAGCCACACCGCAACGGGCGCGCTCGCGGGCGGCTTCGGCGGTGCGATCCTCGAGGGTGCGGCCGGCGGTTCGGGCATTCAGGCGGCGCGCGCGGGCATCATCGGTGTCGGCATCGGGGCGCTGGTCGGCTACATGATGAGCGAGAACAACTACATGATGGTGGTTGACATTCAGGTTCGCCAGCGCCAGGGCCCGGGCAGCGATAATTGGCAGACTTGGAAGGACCGGGTCGCGACCGAGGCCGCCGGGCACCACCTCAGCTTCGATTACGCCAAGCCCGCGATGGTGCAAAATACGGCGCATTCGATCGCCGGCATTTTCTGAGGGACTTCCGGTTTGTCCCGGCCGCGCCGGGTTCGTGGAAGCGCGGACAGCCTCCCCGATGGATTGTCGCTTCCGGGATGGCCGCGGGAAAAGCCTGGCCCCGAGGCCCCGATGCTCGGGTGCGATCCGGCGGGTGGCAAGGCTCAGATGCTCGGCTGTTCGTTCAATCCTTCGACGGAGTCTGAGTCTTCCGCAGGAGCCGGTTCCGCGGGTGTCGGGTGATAGGCGCTCCACACGCGGAAAAAGAGGATCCCGAGCCCCGCCAGGAACAGCAAAATTCCGGCGATCACGTAGACGACGTCGCCGAAAATGGAGGCGGTGCCTTCGCTGCTGAAGAGATAAATCGGGCAGGCGGCGCCGATGATCATGACCGATACGCCGATGAACCAGAGCATGAAGCCCGACCAGGATTTTTGCATGATGACGCCTCCGCCGTTCCGCCGATAGTGTAGCAGGAATGGCGGATTCCCGGCGTTCATCGCCGCGTTGGCAGGCCGGGCGCCGGCGGTTTTGCAGGCGTTTCAGGGGTT
Organism: uncultured Gammaproteobacteria bacterium; assembly: GCA_964554305.1. GTDB lineage: Bacteria > Pseudomonadota > Gammaproteobacteria > JAKDMP01 > JAKDMP01 > JAKDMP01. The sequence continues at coordinate 1,540 of CAZKOE010000038.1, read as the reverse complement.
GATGAGGCCGATCTGCCAGTTTCCGTTTGAATCGCGGGAATAACGCTCGCGTTCGTTGAGACGACCTGTGCCGGGAGCCCAGAATTCGATCAGCTCCGGCGCCAGCCGGAAGCCGCCCCAATGCGGTGGCCGCGGAATCCTGCCGCTCGCGTGTTTGCGCTCGATGGCTTCGAGCCGCGCTTCGAGTTCGGCGCGCGAGGCGAGCGGCCGCGATTGTGCCGAGGCCCAGGCGCCAAGCTGCGAGCGCCGGGCGCGGCCCGCGAAGTACGCGTCGGACTCGGCGGCGTCAAGCCGCGCGGCTCTGCCCTCGATGATGACTTGGCGGCGCAGACTGCGCCAGAACAAGCACAGCGCGGCATGCGGGTTGACGGCGAGATCGCGCCCCTTGTGACTTTCGTAATTGGTGTAAAAAACGAAGCCGCGCACCGTGGCTTCCTTCAGCAGTACCGTACGTACGCTCGGCCGCCCCCGCTCATCCGCCGTGGCGAGGCTCATGGCGTCGGGCTCCCAGGGTGCCGTCGCGCGCGCCTCGCGCCAGAGCGCATTGAAGCGTGCGAGCGCCTCTTCGAGCAGCGCGGGAACCTCGGTTTCGTTCGGCATGACGGTGATCGGGCAGGTGCGCCGTGATTATAGGCGTTGGAACGAAACGATGGCGTCTTGCCGCACCGCGATACGGCTTGGACGGCCGGGTTTCCGGCCGTGCCGACGCGGCACCGAGTCCCGGTATTTTGGCGCCCGATCCGGACCGGCGATTTGATTTTTTGATCCAAAAAGCGGAAAGTGCCCACTTCCACGAACGGTTTTACCCGGGAGAACACATGGCGGGACCCAGGCATCTCAGGCGCGACGCGGGCGTTATCGGACTTCTCTATGCCAGCCTCGGAAGCATCATCGGCTCGGGCTGGCTCTTCGGCGCGCTGGATGCTTCAAAGCAGGCCGGCTCGCTCGCCGTTTTCTCGTGGGTTGCGGGCGCCATTGCGATCCTGTTCCTCGCTTTTACGTTTGCCGAGCTTTCCACCATGTTCCCCAATTCGGGAGCGCTCGTGCACATGACGCACGTGAGCCACGGCGACTTTCTCGGCAAAATCTGGAGCTGGATCCTCTTTCTCGCCTTCGTGTCGGTCCCGCCCGTCGAGGTGACGGCCATCCTCACCTATGCCAACAGCTACACGCGGGGCTTCGGCGTCGAATTCATCAACGCGGCCACGGGGCTTCTTACCGGCGAAGGCTACGCCGCGGCGGCGGTGCTCCTTGCGATCGCCGTCGGGCTCAATTTCCTCGCCGTGCGCTGGGTCATGCGCATCAACAGCGCGGCCACGTGGTGGAAACTGGCCGTTCCGCTCGCGACGATCGGCGTGCTCTTCGCCTACTCCTTCCACCCCGGCAACATGTCGGCACACCTGGGCACGACGCATATTTCCGGAATCTTCACGGCCATATCCACGGCCGGCATCGTCTTCAGCTTTCTGGGGTTCCAGCAAGCCATTGCGCTCGCGGGCGAAACGCGGAAGCCCGCCCGCTATATGCCGATCGCACTCGT